>NZ_CP117881.1:1857500-2166250 GCF_028736195.1 Novosphingobium sp. KACC 22771
GCGGCGGGTGCGGATGGGGCGTTGGGCACTGTTGTGGATCCGGCTGTGGATGTCGTGGGCGCTGTTGCCGGGGCTGGTGTGGCAGACCTTGGCTTGGATCTTACCGCAGGCGCGACGGTTCAGGATGCGGGGCTTGATATCACGGCTTCTGTCGCGGCGGACACGGATGCATCGTTGGGTACTGTTTTGGACGCGGCTGGGGATGTCGTGGGCGCTGTTGCCGGGGCTGGTACGGCGGACCTTGGCTTGGATCTGAGCGCAGGCGCGACGGTTCAGGACGCTGGTCTTGATATCACGGCTTCGGTCGCCGCGGGTGCAGATGCGTCGTTGGGCACGGTTCTGGGTGCGGCTGTGGATGTCTTAGGAGCTGTTGCCGGGACTGGTACGGCGGACCTTGGTTTGGATCTGACCGCAGGCGCGACCGTTCAGGACGCTGATCTTGATATCACAGCTTCCGTCGCGGCGGGTGCGGATGCATCTTTGAGCACTGTTTTGGACGCGGCTGGGGATGTCGTGGGCACTGTTGCCGGGGCTGGTGTGGCCGACCTTGGCTTGGATCTGAGCGCAGGCGCGACGGTTCAGGGCGCTGGCGTTGATGTCACGGCTTCGGTTGCGGCTGGTACGGATGGGGCGTTGGGTACTGTTTTGGACGCGGCTGGGGATGTCATGGGTGCCGTTTCCGGGGCTGGTACGGCGGACCTTGGCTTGGATCTGACCGCAGGCGCGACCGTTCAGGATGCGGGGCTCGATGTCACGGCTGCGGTCGCGGCAGGTGCGGATGGGGCGTTGGGCACTATTCTGGGTGCGGCTGGGGATGCCTTAGGCGTTGTTGCCGGGACTGGTACGGCAGACCTTGGCTTGGATCTTACCGCAGGCGCGACGGTTCAGGATGTGGGGCTTGATGTCACGGCTGCGGTCGCAGCGGGTGCCGATGCATCGTTGGGAACGGTTCTCGACGCGGTTGTTGATACGGTGGATGTCGTTTCCGGGGCCGGAGCGGCGGACCTTAGCTCGGATGTGACCCTTGGTGCGACGGCGCTCAACACGGGGATTGAAGCGACGGCCGGTTTAGCGGCGGGTGCGGACTTGAATGGTTCTGCGTTGCTCGACGCTTCGGCCGGTTTGGCAACGGGCGCGGGGGCTGAGGCTTCGGATTATGTCGATATCTTTGCGGCGATTGGATCAATCCCATCGGTGGATCAGTCGGCGGGAGATCTCAGCGTAAGCGCAACTGCGTCTTTGACCACAATGGACAGCGGCGCGGCGCCCATGACTTTCGAGCAGGACATATTTGCCACCGCCGATGCCTTTCATGCGATGGAAGCCACCGCCAGCGCCGATATCACCGGAGGAGGGCTTGCCCTAAGCGCTGATGGCGGCGGAACGCTTGGCGGGGTGCCGATGGATGCGTCATCGTTGAGCGCCTCGGCCACGATAACGACCGACCTGACCGGCACGAGCCTGCTCAGTTCTGCGGTGAACACGACGCTTGACGCCGCGTTGAGCGGCACGGGTTCGTTGAGCGCCTCGGCCACGATAGCGCCTGACCTGAGCGCCACCAGCCTGCTCAGTTCCTCCCTGAATGGGACGGCCAGCAGCACGCTGGGCGCAAGCGCAACATTGAGCGGTACGGCAACGAGCGCGCCGACCCTGAGCAGCACGAGCCTGTTGAGCGCCGCCGCAAGCAGCACAACAAGCGGCGGCACGTTGAGCGCCACATCGACAAGCAGCGCGAGCGTGAGCAGCGCCAGCCTGTTGAGCGCGACGACAACAACCAGTGGCACGCTGAGCGGAATATTAAGTAGTTCGACGAATACGATGGGTTCAGCAAGTTTACAGACCTCAACAACTTCCAGCCTGACCAGCAGTACAATCGCCAGCGTCGCCAAGACCCTTTCTTTCACTAAGGCCACGCTATTCTAAATGTATGAAACGCCTGGTCCAAACGACAAAAGCTACCAAAGCCACTCTGCTTTTCAGCGTGTTGATAAGCAATGTCTTGGCGTTGATCATGCCGTTGGTGGCCAGGCAGGTGCTCAGCCGGAGCGGTGAGGCCGCCAATATCAGCACGGTGATCGTGCTGGTGGCGATCGTGGTCCTCGCCGCTCTGTTTGAATCGGTGATCCGGTTCTGCCGGACGATCATTCTGGCCCAGCATGATCGCCAGTTCATGACCGAAAAGCTGCATTGGCTGCTCGACCGGGTTGCGCGTGCCAAAAGGCTCAAATTCCGTTCCGCAGCCGCGGCCAGTCTGGATTATTCTTCCGCCCTCCAACAGGTCAAAGGCATCGCCAGCGGCGAGCTTTCGCTGGTCTGGGCCGAGCTGGCCTTTGTTCCGCTGCTGCTGGCCCTGCTGTTTGTGCTCTCGCCCGCTTGCGGCTTTGCTGTCGTGCTGTTTGTCGCAGGGCTGGTGATCTACACGGTGCGGACCACCCGCCAGTTTTCCACCATTGCCGAAACCAGCCGCGAGGCCGGGGAGCGCCGCTTTGAACGGCTGTTCTCGATCCTTGAGCGTATGCTGCTGGTGAAATCTTTTGCCGTCGAACACCATATGACGCGCGTTTACGAACAGGCCCATGGCGCGGCGATGCGCAACAATCTGCGTCTGGCCATGTCGGCCACCCGGCTGACCCATGCCGGAGCGGTCTCGGGCATGATGCTGAACGTCATGCTGCTTTTGACCTGCGCCACGGTTGCCACCTATGATCATATGGACGTGGCGGTGGTCATTTCGGCGGTGCTTTTGTCTTCGCGCCTGATGGACCCGATCCAGCGTGCGGTGTTTGTCTTCGTCCAGGGCCGGGACCGCTTTGCCGCATTCCGCAAGATCGTCGATCTGGAAGCCATGACCCAGACGGACAGCGCCTCCTTGCCCGACGGCAGTTTCAGCGATTTTCACAGTCTGCAGGTCACCGGACTGTCGCTCTGTTCCGCGCGGCAGCGGCCGATTAGCCTGAGCGTCAAGCCGGGCGAGTTCATCGCCATTTCCGGCCATGATGTCGCGGCCACCAAGCGTCTTATGCGCTCGCTGGCCGGATTGGAAATCATGGAGGGCGGCGTTGGCGGGCATGTGCGGGTCAACGATATTGCCATTGAAAATTATGGCATGACCGACCGCAACAGAATTCTGGGCTATGTCTCGGACAACAGCCGGCTGTTTGACGGCAGCATTCAGGACAATATCACCCGCTTTGGCGAAGTCTCGGTGGAGCAGGCTTTCGAAGTCGCCCGCCTGTTCGGGATTGACCAGCGTCTTGATGAATTGCCGGGCGGTTTACAGACCAAGGTCGGCGATGGGGTGGGGGGCAATGTGCCGCCGGGGCTGGAGCGACAGATCGCCATTTTGCGCGCTGTGGTCCATCGGCCGCGACTGATCCTGTTTGACCATGCCGAACAGGGGCTCGACCGCGAATCCTATGCCGAACTGATCCGCTTTTTTGGCCTCGTGCGCGGCAACGCCACCGTGGTTATTGCCAGCGAGGATGCCAATCTGACCTCGCTGGCCGATCGAACCTATCGTTTGGATGAAGAGGGGCTTTCCTTGAACAACGATGTGATCGTGCAGGACGTCTCCTATCGGGCGCTGGTGCTGTAATGCGCCGCCAGAGCAACAGCGGAGCCCTTTGCTCGGGCAATCTGCGCGCCGTTTTGGCGGGACAGACGGGCGGTTCAGGCGTGTTCGACGCCATGCTGGCCCAGATTTGCGCGCGGCTGCTGCCCGATGTGATGATCAAGGATGTGCTGGGCTCCTTGCCGATCCATCCCTTCGACACCACGGGCGAAAGGCTGCTGGCCGCGCTGCGCAATCTGGGTTTTGTCGCGCGCCCGATGCCGCAAAGGGTCGAGCATCTCAAGCCCTGGCATCTGCCTGCCTTGCTGATCGAGGAGGCAAGCGAACGCATCTTCCTGCTGCTGTGGGAAGGGGGCGCGCTGGTCGCTTATGATCAGGACGGCGTTTTGCCCGATCATGTCCCGCTGCCGCAGGGGCAGATGCATTGTCTGGCGCGCGATGCCCATTTCGACCCATTGAGCGAGGAATCGCGCAAGCACAGCCAGCACAGTTGGCTCAGGGCTCTGGTCGATACATTCCGTCCCCTGCGTTGGGTCATCATTCTGTGCACCGCCTTCATTACCATCGCCTCGCTCGCCCAGCCTTTTGCCATCTCGGCCTTCTATCGTTCGGTGTTCTCGCGGGGAGACAAGGCCGCGACGCCTTGGTTGGCGCTGGCGCTGGTCTTGGTGCTGGTGGGGATACAGGCGGTGATGGCGCTGCGCTCGCATGCTTTGGCGTGGCTTGCTGCGCGTCTCAACTATCTGGTGGGCCGGGCGACGTTTGACAAAATCATGCAATTGCCCGCCAGCCAGACCCAGAGGCTGGATGCAAAGGATCAATCGGCGCGCATTCGCTCGTTTGAAAGTGTCAGCGATTTTCTCACCAGTCCGCTGGCCGTCACCCTTCTCGACATTCCAACCGCGCTGCTGGGGCTGGTCTTCATCGGGCTGATCATGCCGCCCGCCGGGTTGCTGCTGGTGGTGGTGGTGGTGGCCTATGCGGCGATCTTTGTGCTGGGCGGGCGGCGGATGAAGGTGTTGACCTCGATGACATCGGATCTGGCCACCGAGTTGCAGCACCGGATGGTCGAAACGTTTGAAAAACGCGAATTGATTCGCGAATGCGGGCTTCAGCACCGCTGGGCGGATCTGGCCAAACGCCGGATCGCCCGTGCGCAGAATGTAAGCATGCGGATTTCCCTTTTGATGGCCACCGTCGAGGCCTGCTCCAGCTTTACCTTTGCCATCAGCTTCATCGGGGTCATCGGCATTTTGGCCTGCTGGTCGGGGCAATATCAATTGGCTTCGGCGCAATTGCTGGGCGTCGTGTTTCTGACCGGATTGGTGGTCGCGCCCATGCACGGGCTGTGCATGGCCCTGCCTCGCTTTGAGCAGAGCAAGCGTGCGCTCAAACAGATCAATCAGTTGATGCAGATGGAATCGGAAAACTCGCAGGATATCATGCGCCGCCGCCTGCCCAGTCTGCATGGCCAGATCGCGCTGCGCAACATCACCATGCGGATGGGCGATGGGCGTCCGTTAATCCTTGGGCTGGATATGGACACCCGGCCCGGCGAAATTATCGGGATAACCGGCGCGGCCGGTACGGGAAAATCACTGGTCCTCAAGCTGTTGCAGGGGATGATCCAGCCCTCGTTTGGCACCGTGCGGATCGAGGGTGTGGATATCGAGCAATTGCCCCTGCGTGCGCTGCGCAGCGCCATTGGCTATGTGCCGCAGGACCCCGGCCTGCTGCCTGGTACATTGCGCGAAAATCTGGCCATGGCCAACCCTTTGGCCACGCAGGAGCAAATCGAGCGAGTCCTTGAAATAGTCGGTCTGCAAAATATTTCGCTGGATCAGGATGACTGCGAAGTTGACCGTCTCGACGGCTTTATCTGGCACTTTTCCCTGGCTCAGGCTCTTCTTTGCTCCAATGGTATTTTACTTATCGATGAAATCCCTAATGCTGTAGTTAACGGCAGTTTCGGCAAAGTTCTTCAAAACGTCATTCGTTCTGCAAAGGGGCGTTTGACCGTGTTTTTTGTGACTGGCCGTTCTGACATTCTGGCGCTGGCCGATCGGGTGATGGTGCTGCGCCATGCCCGGACGCCTGCGATCATGACGCCCGCCGATCTGGCCGAGGTGGCCTGATGCCCAACCGCACCCATCTTTACGATACGGCTCGCAATGTGCTGCCGATCCTGACCCTTGATCGGGAACGGGATCTGCCCGAATTGATGATGCCCATCGGCAATGGCGACAGCCATTCATCGCGCGTGCTGCACCTCACCTTGCTGGTCTGCAGCGCCTTGGTGGTCGTCGCTTTTGTCTGGGCCGCTTTTGCGCCGGTCAGCGAAGTGGCCAGCCTGAGCGGCACCTTTCAGCCTTTGGCGCAAGAGCGGCAAGTAGTGCATGTCGATGGCGGCATCGTGGCCAATGTTCTGGTGCGCGATGGCGACCGCGTGACCGCCGGCCAGCCCATAGTCGCGATGGATGGCGCGCTGGCGGCGGGCGAACTGCAATTTGCGCAACAGCGCTTTGCGATTTTGCGGCAAAAGGGCCGCGATGTGCAAAGCGCGTCGGGCGCGGGGGAAACGACCAAAGGCGGCGAAATTCGCGCATCGGTGCTGGATGCCGAGCGCGCGATCAACAGTGCCGCCGTCCAGCAGCAAGGCGCCAGCATCGCCACGCTCCAGACCCAATTGGCGACCGCTCTGCGGACCGAGGCCATGGCGCTTGACGACCGCGACCGCGCCCAGCGTCTGTTCAAACAGGATGCGATCTCCAAAACCGCGCTTAATCAACGCGAGGCGATCTATAGCGAGGCGGTCGGGCGGGTGGCCTTGCTGCGCCGCCAGATCGAGGTGACCGCCAGCGGGCTGGACGGGGCCTTGGCCAACGGGCGCCTGGTGCGGTCGCGTCAGGCGCTCGATCTGCTGCGCGATGGCAATGATGCGGCGCTCCAGCAGACCGAGGCCGAGGTGTTGCTCAAGCGCGCGCAGGAGCGTGTGGAGCGCCTGACCCTGAAAAGCCCGGTCACCGGGCGGGTCAAGCTGGTCGGGGTGCATAAAGGCGATGTCATCGCGCCGGCCAGTCCGGTGCTGGTGATCGTCCCCGATGACCAGTTGATGGTCGATGCCAAGGTTCTGGCCCGCGAGCGGCAGGGCTTGCGTCCCGGCCTGCCGGTTCGGTTGCGGGTCAATGGCTATGATATGCCCGGCCATGGCTGGATCGATGCCAATCTGGATGTGATCTCGCCTTCGTCCTTTGCCGATGAAAACGGACGGCGCTTCTACACGCTCAAGCTCTCCATGGTGAAAAACAAGGAAAATCAGGCCATCCTGCCCCGACTTTCGGCCGGGATGGAGGTGAGCGGCGATGTGGTGACCGGGCACAAAACGGTGCTGGGCTATATTCTCGGGCCGGTCCGCCATGGCCTGACCAGCGCGCTGACGGAAAGGTGAACGGCGATGGGTGTGATGCAAAACCTGTCCGCCATGGGCATGAACGTGGGGGGCATGGACGTGGGCTCAACCGGGCTGCGGATCCTGCTGGTCGAAGATGACCGTATGGCGCGGCTGGTCCTAAGCGATCAGTTGGTGCAATTGGGCCATCGCGTCGAAACGGCGGAAAACGGTGCGCAGGCCTATACGATGCTGCGCGAAGAGGCACGGCGGGCCGATATGGTCATCACCGACAGGTTCATGCCCGTGCTCGACGGTTTGGGACTGACGCGCCGTTTGCGCCGCGAACGGGCCACCGAGCATTTGCCCATCGTCATGCTGACGGGGGCGGGCGATGCGGCCAGCGTGGCCGAGGGGCTTGAGGCCGGGGTCATGCAATATCTGACCAAGCCGGTTGAGCCCAATTTGCTGTTTCAGGTGCTGGAAATGGCGCGCCGCCAGATCGTGGGCCGGCAAAAGCTCTCCAGCACAATCAGCGCCCATCAGGCCGGTTTTGCCAATATCCAGCGCGTCGATTTCCATCTGCGCCATATGGGCGAGGTGGGGCCTGTCGCCAGCCTGCTGGCCAGCCTTGCGCCCAACAGCGAAAAGCTGCTCCCGGGGCTGCGCGAATTGCTGGCCAATGCGGTTGAACATGGGCTTTACCGGCTGGGCGGGGCGGCCAAACAACAGTTTATGCTGTCGGGCCAGCTTGACGATGAATTGGCCAGAAGGGCCAAGGATCCGGCCTATCCGGGCCATGTCGAGGCGGCCGCCCAGCGGATTGACGGCGGTTTGCGCTATGCGGTCCGCGATCCGGGCGCGGGGTTTGCTTGGCGCAATTTCCTGCGCCCCGATCCGTCGCGCGGGCTGGGTGAAAGCGGGCGCGGGTTGATGCGCGCCAATCTGATTTTCAACGAGATTCATTTTCATGGGAACGGCAATTTGGTGACCGCGGTCGCCAGGACCGAGGCTTCCCGCATATGGTGAGGTTGCCGACATGAAGCATCTGGGCCGTAAGGCCACGCAAGCGGACGCCCTGTTGGGAGCGCCCAGCTTTCTCCAGCGCAATGTGCAGGGCTTGGCGCTGGCCCTGTCCGCGCTTGCCATGGTCGCGGTCACCGGTGTGTCCTTCACCGCCGTCACGCAACTGCTTGACCAGCAATATGTGGCCGAAACCAAGGCGGCGACCACATCGACCAAGTTTGAAATATACAAAGCCTTGATACGATTGAAGGACGCGGCGAATTTCATCAATTCGGGGGCCGGTTCGATGGTGGCCGTCAAGGCCCGCCAATCGACGAATAAGTCCGATTTAATTCGCGCCATCGGCTATGTCGAACCCGACACGGGGCGCGCGGTTGATCTGCTGGGCGGGCGCGATGTGACCACGCCCGCCGGGCAAAAGGCGGCGCATGATCTGCTGGCCAAAATCGAGGCGGCGCGCGGGCGCATGGTGGTGCTCAATGCGGCCAATTATCAACCGCTGCTGGGCCGGATCGATCATGACATGCTGCTGATGGTGCAGGCCCAGCCGATGGCCAATGCCTCGGAAAAGATGATCTTTGCAACATTCGATTTTGCCGATCTGTGCCGCCAGATGCTGCAACCGGGCCAGTTTGCCTATGTTCACGAATTGACCGCGTCGAGCAGCGATGTCCATTTCAAGTGCGGCACGCACGAGCATGGCAGCGCTCCAGGCGATTGGATTGCCCAGACCGACCAAAGGCACAAAGTCACCATCACCAAGGAGCTGGACTTTGAACTGGTAAGCCATGAGTTGCATCCGATGGTGGATCAACTGGTGATGATCGTGCTGGCGATTGCCTTTTGCATATTGCTGGTCGCGCTGGCCGCTGTGGTCTCCAACCGCTGGCAGAGGCAGTCGCGCCACTTGCTGATGCAGGCGGTCGATGTCGCCAATTCCTCGGCATCGGCCAAGGACGAGTTTCTGGCCAACATGAGCCACGAGATCCGCACGCCGATGAACGGTGTGCTGGGCATGTCGCAATTGCTGGCGCGCACCAAACTGGATGAAACCCAGCGCCGCTATGTCGAGCAGATCGATGCCTCGGGCACGGCGCTGATGGCGATCCTCAATGACGTGCTGGACCTGTCAAAGATCGATCAGGGCAAATTGGCCATCGATCCGATCAAGACCAATGTGCATCAGTTGGTGCAGGCCATCCTGTTGCTTTACACCGGCAATGCGGCGGAAAAGAATGTCACGCTGCTGCTCGATATTTCCAGCAAGGTTCCAAGCTGGATCATGGTCGATCCCACCCGCATGCGCCAGATTATCGGCAATCTGGTTTCCAATGCCGTAAAGTTTACCAAGGACGGCGAAGTTCTCGTGCGCATCGATGTGGTCGAAGCCGCGGGCGCCAATCCGCAGTTATCGATTGCCGTGAGCGATACCGGCATCGGCATTTCCGAAGAGCAGCAGACGCGCCTGTTTGAACGTTTCGCGCAGGCCGAAGTGGGCACCTCGCGCAATTATGGCGGTACGGGGCTGGGCCTTTCCATTGTGCGCCAATTGGTCGAACTGATGGGCGGCCGCATCGAATTGTGCAGCACGCCAGGGGTTGGCTCGACCTTTACCGCGCAAATTCCGCTTGTCCTCTCGGATGAGGCGGTGGTCAGCCTGTCGGACTTGCGCTGCGCCGTGGCGTTGATTTCCTCCTCGTCCTTTGTGCGGCAAATCGTGACCCGCGCCTTGGGCGACGCGTGTATCGATGTCGCCTCCTTCAGCAGCGTCAATGAAACGCTCAAAATGTTCCGCGACAAAAAGATGGAGCCCTTTGCCGGTATCATCATCGACGAGGCGCAGGATATTCATGCCGCCTGGGACGGATGGCAGAGGCTGCGGGCCGCCAATGTCATGCTGGGACGCGGCTGGTCGATGCTGTTGGCCGACAAGGACAGCCATCCGCGCTATGCCCAATTCGACCGGGCGCTGACCAAGCCTTTCGTTTCGACCGATCTGGTGCGCCAGATCACAGTGTTGATCCAGCAGTCCAATTCCGAACTGGAGGCCGCGCCTGCCGCCGAACGTCTGCCGGTTGACAGCGCCCTGAACAACGAGTTGCCTCTCCGGTTTGATGGCCGCACCTGTCTGGTGGTGGATGACAATGCGATCAACCGGATCGTCATCAGCGAGTTGCTCAGTCCTTTCGGTTTTCAGATCGATACGGCGAGCGACGGGCGCAAAGCCATCACGGCAGCGCAGAGCAAGGCCTATGACATCATCTTCATGGACTGTCGCATGCCCCATATGGACGGCTATGACGCCACACGCCAATTGCGCGCCATGATGGTTGCGGGAACCATGCCGCGCATGCCCATCGTTGCGTTGACCGCCAATGCGATGAAGGGCGACCGCGAGGCATGTCTTGAATGCGGCATGGATGCTTTCCTGTCCAAGCCGGTGTGTTTGCCTGAATTGATCGATGTTCTGGTTTCGCTCGTCACGCGCAGTGACGCCCCCGCCGATGGCGATGTCGATTGGTTTGAGGCCAAGGCCGCCGGGGAGGCCGTCAATCCGGCAAGGCCCCAGACCGTGGCAGAGCAGATGGCCCGGATCGAAGCGGAATTCCTGGGTTCGGTCCCGGGGGCTCCGGCCTATCAGGAGCCAGTGCGCGTTCGGGCGCCGCAGCCGGCCGAGGCCGTGACCAATCTGGCCGTATCCGCATTTTCCGGCGAGGCGCGCATGGTTGCCAACGGCGGGTGGACCATGGCCGCGCCGGTCATCACCGCCAAGCGGGCGCGCCCGACCATCGTGACCACCGTCCCGGTTCCCCTGCCGCCGGAGAGTTTGGCGCAGGAACCGACCGAGCCGGTCCTTACGCCCCCGTTGTTTTCGGTGGCGCCCGTGTCGGTGAAACCCGTTTCGGCGGCGCCGGTTGCGGCGCCCGGCGCTGGGGTCGCTCCTTTCCCGGCGGCCGATGCCCCGGCGGCCAGGGTTCAGGCACCGGCCCCGGTTGATAGCGGCCCGATATTGGATCTTTCGATCTATCATAACCTGCGCGAGACCATGTCGTCCTTTGCGATGCTGGTGAAATTGTATCGCACGGATACCAGAGACTATCTCAACGACATTGCCGATGCGATGGCGCTGGGCGATCTGGAGGGCGCGGTTTTGCCCGCCCATACGATCAAAAGTTCAAGCAGGATTATCGGTGCCATGGCCATGGCCGATCTGGCCGGACAAATGGAGACGCTCTTGCGCAGCGGCAATCCGGACATCGGGGCGGCGTTGCGCGAATTTCCCGATCGGCTGAACCAGTTGTTCGATCAGACCTTGCAAGAGATCGACAGGAACTGATCGGCCTTGCCCCACGACCACCCCCGATATTGTTTCACCGCTTGATGAGTCTGGTCCCGATCCATGAAACCCACGTCTGCCCTATGCTGTCTTGCCTTCCTGCTGGCGCTGCCTTTGGCGGGCGAGGCGACCGCGCGCGGTCGGGACGGCGCGCCTGAAGCAGGTGTGCTTGAAGCAGGTGTGCTTGAAGCAGGCGTGCGGGAAGGGGCCGGGCTGGACGCGCTGGGCCAGAGTTTTGATTGCCCCGCGTTACGGAAACTGGTGGCGCAGGCTTTGCTGGCGAACAAGGATCTGCAATTGGCCGTGGCGCGGCTGGATGCGGCAAAAGCCCAACAGAAAGCCGCCCGGGCGCCCCTGCTGCCAAGCTTTTCCCTCAGCGCCAATGCCTCAAGGGTAAACGCGCTCACAAGCACAACAGGCAGTTTGCTGGTCAATGATTATGCACAGGCGGCCTTGTCCTATGAACCCGACATTTTCGGCGCCATCCGCAAGGCAGGGCGGGCGGCAGGCGCACGCACGGCCTCCTCGGCCTATCAGGTCAAGGCGGTGCAACTGGCGGTGGCCACCCAGGCCATGCAATATTACGTCATCGTCGCGGCCTATGATGCGCAACTGGCCGCGCTGAAGGACCAGTTTGGCAACATACAAAGATTGCAGGCCATCGTGGATCACCGCGCGGCCGAAAATGAGGTCAGCGCGGTCGAGATCGGCCTTGTGCAACAGCAATGGGCAAGCATTCAGGCCGAGATTTCCGCCGTGCAAAGCGCGCGTCAGGGCGAAGTTGCCGCCTTGGCCGTGCTGGTGGGCGAGGATGCGGCCCGTTTCAATCTGCCGTTTGATCCCGATGCGCTGCGCGGGATCAACGGGCGCCGCATCGCGCTGGAGCAGCCCTTCGAACTGATCGATCAAAGGCCGGATCTGCTGGCCGCGCAACAGGATCTGGCGGCGGCCAAGCTGAATGTGGCGGCGGTCAATGCCGGGCAATTGCCGCGTTTGCGCCTGACTCCATCGGGCATATTGGGTTTGGCCAGCAATCCGATCAGCGTCTTTGCCAGTTTTGGCGCTCTGCTGTCGGCCAACCTGTTCGAGGGCGGGGCGATCACCGCGCGAAAGCAGGAGGCACAGGCTTTGGCCAGACAGGCGCTGCTGGCCTATGACAAGCAGCGCCTGGTGGCCGGGCAGGAGGTCGTCAGCAGTCTGGCCGCAGTCAAATCCGCGCAAGAGCGCGAGACCTATTGGACGAGCGCCTTGCTGGCGCTGGAAAAAGGCACCAGGGCGGCGCAGTCCGCCTATCTGGATGGCGACTATCCCTTCAATCTGGTGATTGATTCGCGCCGTAATGAAAGCGCGGGCCAATTGGCGCGCATCGGCGCCACCCGCGACCGATGGCTCGCGCAAATCAGCACTATCCGCGCCCTTGGCGGCGGCGCGCAATGGCAATGACCAAAAGGCATTGACCCCGCGCCGCCGTCAAGCCTTGTCAGGGATGGATGGGCTGTTCGGCCTCGTTCATGACCATGGCTCGCAACGCATCAACACACGTGCCGTCAACCGCCTTGCCCACTTCGCTTTCGATGATCGACAAGGCCTTTTCCACCGGCATCGCGGCGCGATAGGGGCGATCGGCGGTCAGCGCGTCATAAAAATCGCAAACCGTGATGATGCGGGCCTCCGGCGCAATCAGCATTTGGCCCAGACCAAGAGGATAGCCTTTGCCATCCAGCCTTTCGTGGTGGGCCGCCGCCACCGATGCCATGTCGCGCAAGGGGCCGATGCGAGAGAGGATTTCCATCGTGTGCATCGCATGGCTGCGCATTTCGATCCATTCCACGTCGTCCAGCTTGCCCGGCTTTTCCAGAACGCGGCTGGAGACGGCCAGTTTGCCCACGTCGTGCAGGATGGCCGCGCGGCGCAAATGGCGGACATCCTGCGGTGACATCCCCATCGCCTCGCCCAGACCATGGGCATAATAGCCGACCCGGCCCGAATGGCCGCCGGTATACGGGCTCTTGGCATCGATGACGGCGCCAAAGGCTTCGGCAATGTCGTCCAGATAGTCCTCATCGACCGTGATGCGCGTATCTTCGGGCTCGAACGCGCCGATGCGGGCCTCCAGCGTCGGGGCATTGACGTCACGCCAAAAGGCGGGATCGGTCGCGATCCGCAGAAACGCATCGACCAGTTCGGGGTCAAACCATGTGCCCCGTCTGGCCGCCACTTCGGCCAGGGCAGCCTCCGGCCCGCCCGCCTTTTGAAACACATCGGCGACCTGCGCCAACAGCGCGAGGCGGGCGGCCAGCGGGATCGCATCGCCGCGCACGCCCTGCGGCTTTCCGCCCCCGTCCCAATGTTCGTCAAGCGCCGCAATGGCGCCTGCCACCGCCTCGGGAAACCGCAGGCGGCGGGCGATATCGGCCCCGCGGGTGCATCGGGTCAGGATCAGGTCATGGGCGATATTGGTCCCGTCCTTCAGGATGGTGGCAATCGCGCGGGCGCGGGCAGCAAAGGAATGGCCCGGACCGGTGCGGCTGAACACAAAGCGCAGCGTGGGCCCCAAACCTTCCTGAACCAGCTTGTAATCATGCTTGAACGAGCGGTCATCGGCCAGATAGATCTCGGCGATGCGGGCGGCATTGCTGGAGCAGCCAAGGTCTTTGAGCAGCGTGGCATAATAGACGTTGCGCCGTTCGGTTGCGCAAAGGCCCAGCGTTTGGGCAATGCGGCTGGCAATCCAGCAACTGCGCAGGGAATGGCCCTCAGGCTGCCCTTCGGTCAGGTCAAGCGCATAGGAGAACGCCCCCAGGATCTCGCTGAGCGAGGTGGAGTCGGAGGCGGCAATATCGAAGTCGGAGGGGAGGGCGTGACGCATCGGGGGAGATGTCCATAATAATTATTGCGTCTGTTTGCCGCATTTCCGTTAATTCTCGGTGTCCTTCATTGTGGCGATAACGGCATGAATGCGTTGAGTAAGTTTAGAGAAAATTCACGCAGATCAGATGAATGGGTGGCGTATGATTAATGCGTTTTAAGCGTTATTCAGGATTTTTGCGAAAAGGATTGCGGATTTGGTAAAGGGCGCAAGTTTGTCGAACAACAACTTGGACGATTATTGATGAAATTAAGATGCGATAAGAGCTCGGGCCGATTGGTACTGTCTCACCACTCTTGTAAGGGTTATTGTGCAAGTCATTGCGTAAAGGCTGAATTATAAAAACTTGACTGGCCGAGGCCTCTCGCCGCCCTTGGCCGTCCGACATTCCCTGTCGGTCAGCATTCGATACACCCAATGCGCTTTGACGATACCCCCAGAATGCCCCCAAATTAGCCGGGAACAGCTGGGAATCGCTGAGAACGCCTCATACGTCAAATGACTGTAAGAAAGCCTTTTGGGAATGGTTGGGAATGCTTGCTGGCTGGGGTGGGAGGATTCGAACCTCCGCATGGCGGTACCAAAATTAGATACCCGCCCGGAGGCCCCGTTTCAGCCCAGTCGAGAACCGCAGAAATCTGCGGATTTCGGCACTTTATGCCAGTGTGGAATCCGTGCCAAGAAAAATCGTGGCAGAAATCATGGCAGAACCGGTTGGTTTGGGGCGACACCTGTCCAGATGCTGTTTCGAGCAGGCGCGTTCGACTGTCAATGCGAGCCACGGGGTTGATCCTGCTTCTGCCGCCGGTTCCAGACGCAGACGTGGTGACCAGACCAGCAAAATTGTCGGCGATGCGCAGGTGCGCACTTTGCTGGCTTGCAAGCGAGGCGAACCTTGGTTCTGTTTCACGGGCGGCTCGCTCATGTGAGTCCTACACCGGCATCACCTTGGCACATCGCGATGCCGGTGGGAGCCGTCATTGTTGGTGATCATTTGGGCGGTGCCTGCGGTTGCATTAGCAGTGCCCTTGTCCAATTCGGTCTGATACACTGTTCTGGAGAGCGCCGATGAACGCCTTTGCTCGCCCCTGGCTTGCACGTTACAGTCTGGCCCGCAGAGCCTTGCAAGCCCGCATGGCGGCGTTGCTTGGTGCAGTATTGCTGGGTCTGGTCGCCATTGTCTTTGCCAAGGTGGGCGATTGGAGCCAGCACAGTTTTGCTCATGCCTTTTCAGCACATCCGTTGCTGACTGCGGCATCGACACCGTTTGCGTTTGCCTTGGTGGTTGCCATGACAAGGCGCTGGTTTCCCGAAGCGCGCGGATCGGGCATTCCGCAAGTGATGGCGGTCGTCCATCATCCTTCGAGCGGCGTAAAGAGCCCGCTTATCTCGCTGCTCACGGCCGTGGCAAAATTGGGCTGCACTTTGCTGATGTTGCTGGGCGGCGGCGCTGTTGGGCGCGAAGGGCCGTCAGTTCAAGTCAGCGCGGCGCTCATGGTGGCGGTGCATCGGTGGTTGCGCGTTCCGATCAATGCGGGCGTCATTATTGCAGGCGGAGCAGCCGGCGTTGCCGCGGCATTTAACACCCCCCTTGCAGGAGTGGCCTTCGCTATCGAGGAATTGGCTGCGGCCTTTGAGCAAAAAGTGGCTGTTATGGTCATGGCCGCTGTGATGATTTCGGGTCTGGGCAGTCTGGGCATTGCAGGCGATTACGTTTACTTCGGCATGATGACGCGGCATCTCGCGATACGCGACATTGCCATTCTGGCCCCGGTGATGGGTGTGTTGGGTGGACTTACGGGGGGAGCCTTCTCGCGTGCTCTTGGTGCAATGGCTACCGCGACAAGCGGTCCGATGGTTTTTGTCCGAAGACATCCGGTGAAGTTTGCGTTTGCTTGTGGAATGGTGGTTGCCACGTTGGGCCTTGTCAGCGGCGGGATCACCTGGGGCACAGGATATGAAACGACGCGCGATCTTTTGAGTGGCGGAAAGGCGTCTTTGTTGTTTGGCCCGGCGCGCTTTGTCTCCACACTGGCCACCGCGTTGAGCGGGGCGCCGGGCGGAATATTTGCGCCCTCCCTTTCCGTGGGGGCCGGGCTTGGCCAGCTTGTATCACACTTTTTTGCCGATGAGCCATCGGGCGCGATTGTGCTACTTGGGGTCGCAGCCTACTTTACAAGCGTGGTTCGCGCACCGTTGACAGCGGTCATCATTGTTATGGAAATGACAGCCGACCGAGCGATGATCTTACCTCTGTTCATCGCCGCGCTGATCGCGGATTGGGTTAGCAGCAAGGTCTGTGCGGCCAAACTCTATCACACATTGGCTCAGGGCTTCCGCACGGCAGACATCCAGGCCTCAACAGAGTGATCCGATGATCGGGGATAATCAGTTCTGCGCTGCGGCATTAAGCATCAATTGTGCCTCGCGCTTTATGATCATTGCAACTTGGGCATAATGGTGTCCGTAAACCGAATTGGCGCGCCAGATGGCGGCCACGGAACGCCGGCTCTGCCAATCCTCGATAGCCAGCGGCACGATGATATTTTTGCCGCCCACCTCTGATCGCAGATAAAGGTCCGGCAGGATTGCAAGTCCCAGACCTGAGGCGCACATCTGGCTGAGGCTATCCAGGCTGGTGCCTTCATAATTTCCCAGCAGGTTCAGGCCCAGATCGCTGCAAATGTCCCGCGTCTGTTGGTGAAACGGATAACGCGGATCGATGCCCAACGTATCGGCTCCGCCAATATCGGACCGCTTCAAGCCGGAACGGGTGGCGAAGGGATGTTCGGGCGGCGCCACGAGATGAAGGTCTTCATCAAACAAATGTTCGACATGCAGGTCGCTGCCGGTCGATGTGACAGGGGTCAGGAGCATATCGAGGGCCCCGCTGCGCAGATCGAACATCTGTTCCTGGGGAATGCCCTCGCGAATATAGAGATGCAGGCTTGGCATTTCCTGTTTCAGCACGCCGACAATTCCGGGCAACAGGTAAGGCCCCAGAGTTGGCGAAACACCAAGACTGATCGTTCCCACCAATTCGCTCGTGCTGCGTTTGGCGCAGGCCTCAAGCTCGTTGAGATCAAGCAGGAGCTTGCGCGCCCGCGCTACAATTTCGTGGCCTATGGGCGTCAGGCAGACAGGATTTACATTGCGCTCGATCAGTCGAACCTCAAGCTGCTCCTCCAGTTTCTGCAACTGCAGGCTTAAGGTCGGCTGGGAAACATGCAGACTGCTGGCCGCCTTACGGAAATTTTGTCGATCGGCGACTGCGACCAGATATTGCAATTGGCGAAAACTTGTCATGTCGATTTGATAGGTTAAATCTATCGCATGGTCCATATTCTTTCAATTGGACCTATCGCATGGGCTGATGCACTTTCATAAACGAAATGCCCTTTGTGGCGGAGTTGAGGCTGCTGGAAGGAAGTGAGGGAGAGGCAATGGCACTTTTCCAACTGACCAAACAACAATCACCAGGCGCACCCATAGAGACAATTCAATTTGACGCTGCCGATGAGGAAACTGCGCTGATCATCGCCAGGCGATATGTTTCCTCTGTACCCGCATATTTATGGTCCGAAGGCAGGCGTATTTGCCGCCTTTTAGGCAATAGCTCTTCAGGTTCGCAGATTGTCAAAAGGGTTACACGCGAAGTCATTGCCAAGACGAGGGCGTGACAGGCGATGAGCTTGCCCAAAATCCTCGTGGTCGAAGACGATGCGCTTCTTTGCTTTGCCATGGAAATTGCCCTTGAACATCACGGTTTCGAGGTGATCGCTGCAAGTTGCGCAAGCAAGGCCATGAATTTGCTCTGCGATTCAACAACCCGCTATGACGCGCTGATAACGGACATCCGGCTCGGCGACGGAGATGATGGCTGGTCTTTGGCGCATCAGGTGCGTGAACTCGTTCCAGAAATTGCCGTTGTCTATGTGACCGGAGAAGGTGCGCCAGATTGGCCCCGCCTTGGCGTCAGTGAGAGCGTGGCTCTCCAAAAGCCCGTCCATGAGGCCCAGCTTGTCGATTGCATTTCCGGTCTGTTGAGCCGCCGCCGAAAACTGAATTGAATATCATCACATTGATTTTATTTAACAAGGAGACTTGACGTGAAACTTATTCGTGGCCTTTTGGTCGCCTCGGCAGCCTTGACTCTTGTTCCAGTCGCCATGGCGCAACAGGCCAAAACCGCCTCCCCCACGCACACCTTAATCGTGGGGGCTATGACTTATGATCTGCAAGGCGGCGAGGTCGGCAAGATTGACAGCATGTCGGGTGAAACCATCGTCATCGACACCGGGATGCACAAGGCTGCGCTTCCTAAAACTGCGTTCGGTTCCGGCCCAAAGGGGCCGACCGTTTCCATGACGAAGGTGCAGATTGACGACCAAGTGGCGGCCGCAAGCCAAAAGGCAGCAGCCGCGTTGGAGGCGGCCATGACGTCTGGCGCAGAGGTCAAGGGCAAGGCCGGAACGGTCATCGGAACTATCAAAGAAGTCAAAGGTGATCAGGTGCTTATAGAGCGAGCCTCAGGCCCTGTCTCATTGACCAAAAAGGCGTTCGGTCTTGGGGCGAACGGCCTGTTCATTTCATTGACTGCAACTGAACTCGATGCGGCCGCCAAGAAGGCAACCGCGTCGACCTGATATCAGCGACACCCGATTTAAAGGCGACCCAAGAACCCGCCGCGCAAGCTTTTGCCCGATACCAGTCTGTTGCAACTCACGCTGTCATTCGAGAATGAGGCTGACCAATGGGCTGGTATTACCGAACGGGAGCAATGCCAATAAGGGGCTGAGAGCACGAATGCGGCGGCTTGTGGTGATGCTCGTTTCGCGCTAACGGGCCTTATTCGCATGGACCCGGTGAAATTCCGGGTGGCTATTCCGGCCGCCAATCCGCCGGACAACGCATTTCGCAAACACGCCATATTCCGTGCCGCGCCATGGGCGCCTTGCGATCTTCGTGGAAATCCCTCTTGATGATGTCTCAAAGCCTTGTTCGCTATCGCACCGAATGGTTCGAAAGTTTCTCTGATGCGCGCCGTGACATTCTGGCGGGTATGGTAGGCACCTTTGCCCTGATCCCCGAGGTGATCGCCTTTTCCTTTGTCGCGGGGGTCGATCCTCAGGTCGGGCTGTTTGCGTCCTTCGTGATCGGCATCGTTATTGCGTTGGCCGGCGGCCGACCGGCGATGATCTCGGGCGCGGCGGGTTCGGTGGCGCTGGTGGTGGGGGCGCTGGTCCATGCGCATGGCCTGCAATATCTGCTGGCGGCCACGGTGCTGGGCGGATTGCTTCAGATCGTGTTTGGCTTGCTCAAACTTGATGTGCTGCTGCGTTTTGTCTCGCGTTCCGTGCGTACCGGCTTTGTCAACGCGCTGGCGATCCTGATCTTTTCGGCGCAGGTGCACCAGATGCTGGGGGTGACATGGCATACTTACGCCTTGATCGCGCTGGGGCTGGCCATCATCTACCTTGCCCCCCGCGTGATCGCATGGGTGCCATCCCCGCTGATCTGCATCCTCGTGCTGACTGGGGTGAGCATGGTGCTTCCCATGCCCATTCATACTGTTGCTGATCTTGGCCAATTGCCCGCTTCACTGCCCGTCTTTTCGCTGCCACGGGTGCCGCTGGACTGGGTGACACTGCGGACTATCGCGCCCTATTCGCTGGCTATTGCAGCGGTAGGGCTGCTCGAATCGCAGATGACCGCCGCCGTGGTCGACGATCTGACCGAAACCACCAGCAACAAGTCGCGCGAAAGCACCGGGCTTGGCCTTGCCAATGTCGCAGCAGGGCTGTTTGGCGGGATCGCCGGTTGCGGAATGATCGGGCAGACGGTGGGCAATGTGCGCTATGGCGGGCGAGGGCGGCTGTCCACGCTGACGGCGGGCGTGTTTTTGCTGGTGGTGCTGGTGCCGCTGCGGCCATGGGTGGCGCAGGTGCCGGTGGCCGCGCTGGTGGCGATTATGGTGATGGTGTCGATCAGCACCTTCTCATGGGGCTCACTGCGCGATCTGGTGCATCATCCCAAAATGTCCAGCATGGTGATGCTGGTCACGGTCGCCGTGACGGTGGCCACGCATGACCTGTCCGCAGGCGTTGCGGTGGGCGTGTTGCTCAGCGGGGTGTTTTTCGCGTTCAAAGTGACGCGCATGATGCAGGTGACCGTCACCTATGACCCCGACAGCGACACGTGCCATTATACCGTGTCCGGCCAGATCTTCTTTGCCAGCGCCGATACTTTGCCAACTATTTCGATCTGCGCGACCGGGCAGGGCGGGTTCATTTCGACCTTAGCGATGCCCATATGTGGGATGTGACGGCCGTTGGCGCGTTGGAAGGGGGAGTTGCGCCGCCACGGCATCCTTGTCGAACTTGTCGGGCTCAATCAGGCAAGCGCCATTCTGGTGGACCGTCACGCTCCGTTGGTGCGCGCTGAACCCGGCACCGTCTCAGGCTGAGCGATAGCGGAGGGAGGAGCGGACAAACGCAACTTGGCTTGTTGCGGCTTGCCTTGGGGATCTGGCGGAATGACGGATGCGGCAATGCCCGCCTGTTGCAATTGCTGAACGAGGGGGCTGACCTCCTCCTCCCGCCCTACTACGATCACCCGGTTCAGCCCCCAGCGTTGCACGGCCCAGATCGCCAGATCGGGCGTGATGGCACTGGCATCTTCCTTTGCGCCATCCAGAGCGACCGTCAGCTCCGCGCCAGCGGGCGGCACGATGGCCACGCGCCAGCCTTGCGCGGCCTGCGTCGCGGCTTCTTCGATCTGGCGATAATCAGCCAGCGCCCAGCCGGGCGCGGCGACCGGCGCGGCAAATACCATGCGTTCGGACCGATTGACCCAGAGCGCGGAGGTCGGCAGCCCGATGGCGGCGCGAATGCGGGCAAAGGGCGGCACATCGGCGGCAATGCCTGCGGCGGTGCGCTCCATCGCGGCATCGACCATCGCCTGCGTTTGGGCGGGCAGGTCGGCGGCCAGCACCTGTTGCAGCTTGACGGTAACCTTGGCCGCACCCGCTGCCGCCAGCGCCTTGCGCAAGACCTGCTCGGCATCACCGGCATAGTGTGAGGTGACGACCAGAGCGCTGACCTCCGGATCGCCCAGCAGCGGCCAGGATACGTCAAGCTGGGCAATCCGGCTGTTGGCGCCGTCCGTGGCCTCGGCAATGGCGGCGCGGGCGGTCTTGCGCAAACCGGCCTCGCGGCTGACCTGCGAGAGGGTCAGGCCCAGCGGAACCGCCAGAATGGCAAAGGCGCTCAACCCGGCCAGCACATAGCGCGGCGACCAGTCGACCTGCTTTTCGGGCAGCGCCGCGCCGCTCAGCCGCGCCACCAGCGCAAAGGCAAAGGCGATGGCCGACAGATTGGTGAGAAACAGCAGCAGCGCGCCTAATGCAAAAGCAGGCTGCCACACCGCCAGCCCATAGCCCACCGTGGTCAGCGGCGGCATCAGCGCGGTGGCGATCGACACGCCGATCGCCGTCCCGCCCTTTTTCATCACCGTTGCATAGCCGCCCGCCAGCCCGGATAGCAGCGCCACCACCAGATCAAGCAGCGTGGGCTGGGTCCGCGCGATGATTTCCGGCGTGGCATTGCGGATCGGGCTGGCCATTGTGATGAGGATGCCCGTTATGATGCCGATGGCCGCGCCCACCATCACCACCTTGGCCGCATCGCGGATGCGATGCCCGTCCAGCGCGGCAAAGCCGAAACCCAGCGCCGCAATCGGCCCCATCAACGGCGAAACCAGCATCGCCCCGATCACCACCGCCGTTGAGGATTGCAGCAGGCCCAGCATGGCAATGCCCGCCGCAATGCCGCACATCAGCGCAAAGCCGCGCGTCAGCCTGCCGTCATCCTCGACCTGCTGGCGGATTGCTGCCCCATCTTCCTCGTTCATTTCGGGCAGCAGGACCAGATGGGCCAGCTTGACCCGCCAGCGCCGCAAAATGTGATGCCAGTGCCTCAATGAACCGTCACTCCCGTCACGCCATGGTGCGCCTTGATCCGCTCGATCAGCGCGCCGATGCTGCCGCCCTGAACGATAACCGCAAACAGGACGACGATATAGGTGGCCGCCAGAATGGCGCTGCGGATTGGGCTGTCGGGCAGGGATAGCGCCAGCGCCACCGAGATGCCCCCGCGCAAGCCGCCCCACACCAGCGTGGGCAGGGCCAGCGGCCCCATGTCGATCATCCGCCGCATCAGCGCCAGTGGAATGCCCACCGACACGATCCGCCCGGCCATCACCAGCACAATCGAGATGACCCCCAGCATTAGCAGCGAGAGATGCGGCGCAATGGCAATCACCTCCAGCCCGATCAGCAGGAACAGTACGGCATTGAGAATCTCGTCGATCAGCGCCCAGAATTTCAGCAGATAATCCTGCGTCACATCGCTCATCGCATGGGCCACGCCCGCATTGCCGATGACCAGACCCGCCACAGCCATCGCCACCGGCCCGCTGATATGCACCGCCATGCCAAGGCTGTAGCCGCCCATCACCACGGCCAGAGAGATCATCACTTCGATATTATATTCGTCAATACTGCGCATGGCGCGAAAGGCGACCCAGCCGATGGCCAGACCCAGCAAGGCCCCGCCGCCCGCTTCGCGCAGGAAATCCATCGCAGCATGGGACAGATGAAATTCGGCCCCGCCCGTGGCGATGGACAGCAGGATGGAAAAGACCACCACGCCAACGCCATCGTTGAAAAGGCTCTCGCCCGCGACCGTGGCCTGCAAGGTAGGAGGCATGGCCGCGCGTTTCATCACCGCCATCACGGCCACCGGATCGGTCGGGCTGATGAGCGCGCCAAACACCAGCGCCCATGCCAAAGGCACCGCAAGCCCCATCCATCCCGCCACCAGCCAGAAGGCCAGCCCGACCACCAGCGTGGAGATCAGCACACCAGCCGTGCTGAAAATGATGATCGGCCAGCGCCCGGCCCGCATATACGACCAGTCGACATGCAGCGCCCCGGCAAAGAGCAGGAACGACAGCATCCCTTCCATCAGCGTGCGATGGAAATCGAGTTGTCCCAGAAAGGCGTTGAACTGCGCCGCAAGCTGGCTGGACGGCAGCAAACGGTCGATGCCCAGCACCAGCAGCGAGGCCAGCGCGCCCATCACCGTCAGCCCGACCGAGGCGGGCAGGCGCAGCCAGCGGTGGTTGGCATAGCCCAGAACCGCCGCAGCCACGATCAGCATGGCGGCGGCGTCAAAGGGCGAAAATGTCGCGGACATGATGGGCATCCTCCTCTTGTCGCAGGGGCCTATCATGAGGATGTCGCGTGGCTTGTCCAGCAAAACCCGAATATTATCGTGATGTTATGTCGTGAGGCTTGAGTGTTTTACAACGCCATTTTCACCTCGCCCCCATCGATCCGAATGTTCGAACCACAAATCCATGAGGCTGCCGGAGATACGAGCCATGCAAAGACCTCGGCCAATTCCTCAGGCCGCCCAAAGCGGGAAATGCCGTTGTTGCGGGTGAAATGATCCAGCGCTTCCTGTTCGGTCAGCCCGTGGGACAGGGCATAGCGGGCCAGCATGGCGCGTCGCCTGTCGGTCATCACCGGGCCGGGGCTGACGGTGTTGACCCGGACGCCATCGGCCTGTCCGACCTCGGCAAAGCAGCGCGCAACCGACAGGATCATCGCATTGATGGCGCCCACGGCGGCAAAATCGGCCTTGGGCGCGAAAGCGGTGGTGCCCGATGTGATGACCACGGCTCCCCCGCTCTGGCGCAAATGGGGCCAGGCGGCGATCATCAGCCGTCGCATCGCGTGGAATTTCAGCATCAGACTGTCGTGCCAGTCCTGATCGTTCAGTTCGAACAGCCCCTTCTGGCTGACATCCCCGGCAATGGCCGCCACCGCGTCCAATCGGCCAAGAGCGCTGACCGTATCCAGCACCGCCTGCCCGGCCGCGCCGCTCTGGCGCAGGTCGATGGGCAGGGCAAATGGCTGCGCCCCGGCGGCGCGGATGGCATCGGCGGTGCCGGCCAGCCCTTCGGCCGAACGGGCGACGATGGCCACCGTGGAGAAATCGTGGGCGAGACGGATCGCCGTGGCCCGACCGATGTCCCGGCTTGCGCCGGTCACCAGCGCGACACGAGCAACGGCGTGATCGTGATGCATGAAATATGTTCTCCGTGAAAAACCGACCCGCCGCCGCCACTGAAAGGGCAAGACAGAGCAGCGACGGGCCGGGCGACCCGGCGGGCTCTGCGGCCCGCTTTGGGGGAAAGGTTGGCGCGCCGGGCCCCATGCGCAGGGCGAGGCGCGCCGGTGGGGCGCGATCAAGGCGCGGGCGCGAATTCGGCCTTGATTTCGGCGGCGACCTGCGCGGCATTTTCATCGAGCACGAAATGGCCCGCATCCAGCCAGACCAGCCGCGCCGCGGGCAAATCGCGGCGGAAGGCCTCAGCCCCGGCGGGGATAAAGAAGGGGTCTTTGTTGCCCCAGACGATCAGCGTGCGCGGTTGATGCTGGCGCAGGGCGGCATGCCAGGCATCGTAAAGCGCGACATTCTGGCGATAGTCATAGAGTAGATCGAGTTGATAGGCATCCGTGCCGGGCCGGTCGAGCAGTGCCTGATCATGGGCCCAGTTGTCCGGGCTGATCGCGGCCTCGTTGCGGGCGCCCACGGTATATTGGAATTTCGTGGTCTGGGCGGCCAGAAAACCGCGCGCGGCCCCCTCGGTCGTGGCATTGCGCCCTTGCCAGAGGGGCAGGAACACCTGCTTTGGCATGTCGCCCATACCTTCGAGATAGGCATTGGCATTCTGGATCACCAAACCGGCCACGCGGTCGGGATGGCGGGTCAGGAGACGAAAACCGATCGGGCCGCCATAATCCTGCATGTAGAGAACATAGCGCTTCTGTCCCAGTTGATCGAGCAAGCCATCAACGTGATCGGTCAAATTTTCAAACGTATAGTCAAATTCTTTGGCCGATGGGGCATCAGACTGGCCAAAGCCGATATAGTCCGGGGCGATCACATGGAAACGATCCGCCAGCAGGGGAATAAGATCGCGATACATATGGCTGCTGGTGGGGAAGCCGTGCAGCAGGACGATGGTCGGCGCGGACGGATCGCCGGCCTCGCGATAGAATGTCCGGCGCCCCTTGATGGTGGCGAAATGATAAGTTGTCAGAGGCAAAGGGTTCACGCCATGATTTCCTTGTGATGAGGGAGAAGCGGCCAGAGCGGGGGCCGCAAACAGCAGGGCCGATGCCGCCAGCGCCATCGCGCGCAGGCCGGAGAAGTTATGACGGACCATTACAACCCGCCCGCCCGCACCACCGGAAAGTCGATGTCCGTCTGCGCCACATTGTTGATAAGGTTGGTAAAGACATTGATGGCCACATTGGCCACGATTTCCACGATCTGGGCATCGGACAGCCCGGCCAGGCGAATGGCCTCAAGCATACTGTTTTCGACCTTGCCGCGCGTCTGCACCACGCGCTTGGCAAAGATCAGCACGGCATCGGCGCGCGGATCTTTCGAACGGCCCTGGCGGTTGGCTTCGACCTCTTCCTGGTCCAGTCCGGCCAGATTGAGCGCCAGATAGCTGTGGGCCGAAAGGCAGTAATCGCAACCGGTCGTCTCGGCCACGGCAATGGCGATCCGTTCACGCGTGCGGACATCAAGCGTCCGGTTCAGCGCTCCGCTCAGGCCTAGCAAGCCTTCAAGGGTGGCCGGACTGGCGCCCACCAGACGGAAGAGATTGGGAATGACGCCCAACTGGGCCTGAACCGCATCAAGCAGCGGCAGCGAGGCTGCGGGCGAGGCTTCGTAGGTGGGGATGGCGATGCGTGACATGAAGGATCTCCTGATGACGCCGGGCCCTTGGGATCGGGGCGCAACAGCGTGTCAGGGGTGAGATAATTCATGGCCATGTTGATGATAATCTTCTATCATCACATTTCATTATTGCGGATTGCGGGATTATCATGGACCAGCTCGACGCCATTCGGACCTTTGTCGCCGTGGCCGACCATGGCAGCTTTGTTGAAGCGGCCCGCATCCGCCGCATTTCGCCCACCGCCGCCAGTCGCGCTCTGGCCGAAATGGAGGAGCGTCTGGGTACGTTGCTGCTGCGCCGCACGACCCGTTCCGTGCAACTGACGCCCGAAGGCGCGACCTATCTGGAACATTGCCGACAGGCGCTGATCGAACTGGACGATGCGGCCCGGACCCTGCGCGGCGACAGCGCCGAGCCGCGTGGGCTGCTGATTGTGACCGCGCCGGTGGTGTTCGGGCGGCTGCGGGTCTTGCCCGTCGTGCTGGATCTGATGCGTCGCCATCCGGGGCTGACGGTTCAACTGACCCTGACCGACCGGGTGGTCAGGCTGGTCGATGAAGGGGTGGATGTGGCGGTGCGCATCGCGCATTTGGCCGACAGCGCGTTGCGCGCGCTGCGGATCGACGAAACGCGGCGGGTTCTGGTGGCCAGTCCGGACTATCTGGCCCGGCGTGGCGTACCCTGCGATGTGGCCGCCTTGCGCGATCACGATCTGATCGCCTTTGATAATTTCACCCAGAATGGCGAATGGCGCTTTGGCCCCGATGGGCGTCAGGCGGTGCGTGTCGAACCGCGTCTGCTGACCAACAGCGTTGATAGCGCGATGGATGCGGCCATGGCCGGGGGCGGCATCCTGCGGGCGCTGTCTTATCAGGTGGAGAACCATGTCGCGGCCGGGCGTCTGGCCTATGTGCTGGACCAGAACGATCCGTCCCCGGTGCCGATTTCGCTGGTGTTTCAGGGCAATCGCGCGCGTTCGCCTAATGTCCGGCGCTTTGTCGAGGCGATGCGCGAGGCCAGACCTGCCCTCTAACGCTCCCGATTGCCGGAATGAGCACCGCGTATAAAGGCCATGCGAAATTGCGCGAGATCGGCCGGATCGAGGTCAGACACGGCCAGAAATTCCAGCCCATCCATCTGCCAGCGCTCCACACCATAGCCCGCCTGCCGCATCAGGCCTTGCCGCAATCCGGAGAGGGCAGGCGCGGGCCGCACAAAAAGGTTGATCGTGTGCAGGCGCCGTCGATAGACCAACACCGCCGCATCGCGCCCTTCGAGCACATCCAGCCGCCCGCCGCCTAGCGTAAAGCCTGATGCGCCCAGATCGGGCACCGGCGGCGCAAAGGTCAGGCGACCGTTGAACCATGGTTTGACAACATGGCGATCAGAAACCGCAACATCAGTCAGGTGCCCGGCTTGAAGCGAGCGGATATGCCCGTCCACGACGGCTTGATCCAACCCCGGCTCGGTCAGATTCGGCGCCAGTAGAAGAAAGGCGAGGCTGGCGGCCAGAGCGCCTCCAACAGCCCCGCCCAACCATGCGCGCGCCGGGCGCGGGGCGCGCATGGGCGGGGCCATTTGGCCGATCCGCATGGCAAGGACGGGCGGGGCGGCATCGCGCAATTCGGACACGCGCAAATATTCGCGCAACTGGCCCAGCCTGTCGAGTTCGCGCCGACAGGCTAGGCATCCGCGCAGATGCTCTTCCAATTCAACGGTCGCCAGCGCGTCGATTTCATCATCCAGCATGGCGTGAAGCGCATGGATCCGCTCCGGGCAAGGTTTGTGGGTCATGACCGTTTCTCCTGCTTTCCGGGGCGGGTTTCGCCATTGTCCGGCGCCAACACAAGATCCGCCAGCATCGCGCGGGCGCGGGCAAGGCGCGACATCACCGTGCCCAGCGGCGCGCCGGTGATCCGGGCAATCTCGCGATAGGACATCTCCTGCAATTCGCGCAGTACCAGAGCCTCGCGGAAAGGTTCGGGCAATTGCTCGATCAGGCCGCGCATCTCGCGCGCCGTGACATGGCTTTCCATGGCGTTCATCGCGGCGGGATCTTCACGGTCATCCTCGGTTTGGGCGGGCCATTCATGGCGCCGGGCGCGCCGCCAGTCATGATGGCAATGGCGTACGATGGCCATCAGCCACGCCTTTTCGTCGCCCCGGCAATCGCCCATGGCGCGCAGCGCGCGGGCAAAGGCTTCCTGAACGATATCCTCGGCCGCGGCGCTGTCGCGGGCCAGATAGCGGGCATAGGTATAGGCCGCGTCGAGATGCGGCATGATGGCCATACGAAAGCGCGCAGCATGATCGGGCGATGGGCCATCAGGCTCTTTTCGCAAGATCGGGCGGGGAAGATGCCAGCGGCTGAACATGGCGTGATGGTGCCTTTCCCCGGCGCTATTTCTGGCTGGCCAGGTAGGCGATGATATCGGCCCGGTCTTGGCTATCCGGGACGGTGTAATACATCTTGGCCCCCGGCACCAAGGCCTGCGGCCCCGCCAGCCAGCGGTCGAGGTTTGCAGGCGTCCATCTCAGATGGGACGATCGCAAAGCGGCTGAATAGGCATAGGCGGGCAGCGCCCCGGCCTGGCGGCCCACCACGCCCCGATGGCGCGGCCCTACATCGTTTTCATCGAGCGAATGACAGCCCATGCAGGCCTGATAAAGCCGCATCCCGTGCGCGATATTCCCGCTATGCGCCGGTTTTGCCGCATCCGCCCGGATCGCCACAGGCAGCATCGCCACCGCCGCGATCATCATCCCGGCAAAGATCTCTCGTTTCATCATCGCGGCCCTTTCATCCCAGCGTCAGATCGGTGACGGCGATCGGCGCGTCGAGCATGGTCAGGCTGAGTGAGGTCATGCCGATATGGGCGGGCAGATCGGAGGCGGGCACCACCAGCGGCCCCGGACCGGCGCCCTGTCCCGGCGCGGGCTGGGGATAGGCGGTGGAGCGCGCCGCATGGAACATCAGATTGCCTTCCACCTTGCGCTGGATCTGGTGGATATGACCATTGAGCGAGGTGATCGAGCCAAAGCGGCGCAGCAGGGCGAAAGCCTCGGCCGCATCGGCCGTGCCCCAGCCCCAGTCGGGATAAAGCGGCCAGAGCGGGAAATGCGACATCAGCACCACCGGGGTTGATGAGGACAGGCCCGCCAGATCGGTTTTCAGCCAGTCGAGCTGCGCCCGGCCCAGCGTGCCCTGTCCGCTGGCGCCCAGCATGGCCGAATTTACGAGGCCGACGAAATGCACCCCGCGCATATCGAAGCTGAACCAGCCGTCGCCTCGGATGTCCTTGCCGAAACGGGCGTTGAAGGCGCGCGGGTCGGCGCCATCGACCATGTCATGCTCGCCCGGCACGGCAAAGACCGGCAGGCCGATTTCGGACAGCAATTGCTGGGCCATGTCGAATTGGGCAGGGGTGGCAAGATGAGTGACATCGCCGGTATGCACAATGAAATCGGGCCTTTGCGGCAGGGCCTTTATGCGCGCGATGGTCTGGCGCAGGCTGGCCAGCGGATCGGGATTGGCGGGTTTTGCAAAGCCGATATGTGTGTCGCTGATCTGGACGAAGCTGAAAGGGGCGGGCTCACCCTTTGCTCCCGCTCCGGCCTCCAGCATGCGCGAATGGGCGATGCCACCGCTGAGCGTGAACAGTGCGCCGGTTCCGGCCCAGCCCATGCAGCGCAGGGTGCGGCGGCGATCCATTGGGGCAATCAAAGAGTCTGGGGTCATGGCGATACTCCATCGGATTTCCCGGTTCAGACGGAGCAGGCGGGCGCTTTATTCCCGGCCGAGGCAAATTTTTCCTGTCGCGGCGGCGGGTGAAACCCTGGCGCGGCGCGCGGCGAATAGGAGGACCGATAGCAACCTTCAGGAACATTATGACGCATCCTACTTTTTCGTTGAGCCGCCGTTCGGCGCTGGGGCTGGCCATGGCGGCTCTGCCTGCCGGACTGAAGGCGGGGCAGCCTCGCCTGCGCGCGCTGGCCTTTGATGGCTTCACCATTTTCGATGTGCGCGCTGTGACTGCTGCCGCAGTCGCTCTGTTTCCCGCGCAGGGGGCGGCTCTGGCGGCCCAGTGGACGGCCAAGATATTCGCTCTGTCCTGGCTGGAAACCGCCGCAGGGCGTTACAGCGGTTTTGCCGCGCTGACCAATGCGGCGCTTGTGTTTTGCGCCGCCAATCTGGGTTTGAGCCTGAGCGAGGCGCAAAGGCGCGAATTGATTTTGGTCTTTGCGCATCTGCCGGCATGGCCCGATGCGGGCGAAAGGCTTGAGAAAATGCGTCAGGCGGGATTGCGCCTGACCTTTCTGTCCAATCTGAGCGAGGCGATGCTGGAGGGAGCTATGCGGGCCAATGGCTTGCATGGTCTGATGGAACCGCCGCTGTCGACCGACCGCGTGCGTGCATTCAAGCCTGCGCCTCAGGCTTATGCGATGGCTTGCGAGCATTTCGCCATGCCGCGCGAGGCGATCGGCTTTGTTGCCTTTGGCGGATGGGACGCGCTGGGCGCCAAATGGTTCGGCTATCGCACGGCATGGATCAACCGGCTGGGCGTGGCGGCCGAGCCGCTGATGCCGCCTGCCGATGCAACGGGGCCGGATCTGGGGGTGGCCATGCGGCTTGCCGGGATTTAGATCACGCAGGCATAGGCAGGATACGCGCCGCATCGAGATGCTCCAGATGGCGGGCATAACGGTCCAGTTCCGCGCGGCGCGCATCCTGCTCCATCCGATTGGGGCCATAGACGACAAAAGGCTTCAGCGCCTTCATCCCGGTCGCGCACCAAAAAGCCGCGCATCGAAAGAATAATGCCCGCCGCCACGCAAGATCAGCGGAACCAGCAGTCCGGCCCAGCTCAGATGTGTCGGCCATGCATCGGGATAGACGAAGATCTCGATCACACAGGTCATGCCCAGCAATCCGGCCGCCGCAATCCGCGTGCCCAGGCCCAGCACCAGCAGCGTGGAAAAAAGATGCTCGGCAATCGTGGCCATCCATGCCGCCAGAACCGGCGAGAGCAGGGGCAGGGCATATTCGCTGCGGAACAGATCGAAGGTGGCATCGGTGATGGTGAACCAGCCTTCGACCTTGGTGCGGCCCGACAGGAAGAATACCGGCGCGATGGCAAAGCGCCCCAGCAACAGCAGCAGATCGTCGGCCTTGGGCCGGAAAACGGGATTGGTCATGGCGGCGTCCTTGTAAAAAGGTGGCCCGGTCGCGGCGGAGCGGGAAAGGGCGACCGGGCCGGGGCTTCAGCCTTTGGGGGAAAGGGAGCCGAAGCCCTTTGGCGTCTTGATCGAGGTGCAGGTGCCCGCCTTCACCAATTTCCAAGCGTCGCCCTGATAATTGACCTTGGACGTGCCCGCGCAGCTCGTGCCCGCGCCCGCTTTGCAATCATTCTTGCCCGCCTTGGCCACGCCATAGCATTTCTCGGTTTTGGGCGCGTCGGCGGCATGGAGAGTCGAGGCGGCTCCGGCGGCGACCAAAGCCATTGCCAGAGCGGCGGCAGAGCGTGAAACAGACGTGCGTGAAACAGACATGGCAGACATCCTTTTTCATGCGACGGGGCAGGAAACGCCCCATCCATGTCCACTCATTCGCGGCCCCATCGCGGATCGTTACAGGCGAATTATTTTTCGCAATCCCTGGCCCGCAGTGTAACCAAAGCGCGCCATGTCCCGTAATGACCTCGGGGTGACCTTATGCGACCGAGCGAAGACGAGTTGAAACACTGGATGCTGCGCGGCCTTGGCGGCGATGGCGCGGCGCATCGGCAATTGCTGCGCGCGCTGGTGCCGGTGCTGCGCGGCTTTTATCGGCGGCGCATGGCGGGGCGCGATGATGATATCGAGGACCTCTTGCAGGAAACCCTCATCGCCGTCCATGAACGCCGCGCCAGTTATGATGTGACGCGCCCTTTCACCAGTTGGCTCTTTGCCGTGGCGCGCTACAAGATGATCGACCATTTCCGCAAAAGCGGCCGCACATGCGCCATCGACGGGTTGGAAGATATTCTGGAGGCCGAAGGCTTTGCCGAGGCCAGCGATGCCGCCGCCGATATTGACCGCCTGCTCGACACCATTCCCCCCAAACAGGCCGCCGCCATTCGCGCCATCCGGCTCGAAGGCCTGTCCACCGCCGAGGCTGCATCCCAGCTCAAACTTGGCGAATCCGATATCAAAGTTTCCGTGCATCGCGGCCTCAAGGCGCTGGCAAGCAAGGTCAGGGACAGTTTGAAATGAAGACCGAAGATCTGATCGATGCCCTGTCCGCCAATGTCGCCCCCGTGCCGCGTCATGCGCTTTCGCATCGGTTGCTGGGCGGGCTGGTGCTGGGCGGGGCGGTGACGCTGCTGGCGGTCGCGAGCTTCCTTGGCTTTCGCCCCGATCTGTGGCTGGCGATGCATGGGGCGATGTTCTGGATCAAGTGGTTCTATTCCGGCAGCCTTGCCCTTTGCGCCAGTTTGGCCACGGCGCGGCTGGGGCGGCCCGATGCGGGGGCGGCGGGATGGCTGTGGATCGCCTGTGTGCCGGTGGTGGGGCTGGCGATCATCAGCGTTCAGGAACTGGCCTCGGTGCCTTCCTCGCAATGGCTGGGCATGTGGCTGGGGGCCAGTTGGAAGGTCTGCTCGAAAAATGTGTTCCTGCTCTCGGTGCCGATCTTCGCCGGACTTCTGTGGTCTTTCCGCCGCCTTGCGCCCACGCGTCTGCGGCTTGCCGGGGCCACGGCGGGACTGACGGCGGGGGCGTGGGGGGCAACGCTCTATTGCCTGCATTGCCCGGAAAGCTCGGCGGTCTTTGTGCTGACGTGGTATTCGCTGGGTATTGCGCTGGCCGCGCTGGCGGGTGCGATGCTGGGACCGCGTTTGCTGCGCTGGTAATTTTGCGGGCGGTAAAAATGAGGGCGGTGTAACCGGCGCGTGCGTTCGGGCGAATAGCAAGGGCCACTAACGGCCAGTCTTTCGGAGTAACCCCCATGCAGACCACAACCAAGCAGATCACCTTTGCCGCCGCCGCCGCTCTCATCGCCATTGCCTCGACCGCCAGCGCCCCGGCCTTTGCCGCCCACAGCGCCAAGGTGGCCTGTTACGGTGTCAACGCGTGCAAGGGCCAGTCGGACTGCAAGAGCGGCAGCCACGAGTGCAAGGGCCAGAACGAATGCAAGGGCCAAGGCTTCAAGGACATGAGCAAGAGCGCCTGCGTCAAGGCCGGGGGTAGCCTGACGGCGCCCAAGTAAGCCGCCCATCCGCCACCCTGCCATGCCGGTCGCCCTGCCATCCGGGGCGACCGGCGCTTTTTTCTCTGTCGATAGGGACAGGTCCGATGTCTTTTTCAGATCCGCAATTCGGTCTGGGGCTGCGCAAGCCGCATTATCAGGATTTTCTGGAAACCCGTGTCCCGGTCGATTTTGTCGAGGTGATCTCGGAAAATTTCATGGTGCCGGGCGGGCGCCCGCGCGACATCCTGCGCCGGGTCAGACAGGATTATCCGGTGGCGCTGCACGGCGTTTCCATGTCGGTGGGTTCGGCCGACGGGTTGCGGGCGGACTATCTGTTGCGGCTCAAGGCCCTGATCTTGGAAATCGAGCCTTTCATCGTTTCCGATCACCTATGCTGGACCCGCCATGGCGCGCATAATTCCCATGATCTCTTGCCTTTGCCCTATACGCGTGAGGCTCTGGATGTGGTCTGCGCCAATGTGGGCAAGGCGCAGGATGTGCTGGGGCGCGCGATGCTGATTGAAAACCCGTCGAGCTATATCGCCTTTGCCGATGATGACATGAGCGAATGGGATTTTCTGGCCGAACTGACGCGCCGGACGGGTTGCGGCCTGCTGCTGGACGTGAACAATATCCACGTCAGCGCGGTCAACCACGGGTTTTCCAGCGCGGATTATCTGGCGGGAATCCCTTTCGCCTCGGTCGGCCAGATTCATCTGGCCGGGCACACACAGGGGCAGCATTGTCTGATCGACACGCATGATCGGCCGGTGCCCGATCCGGTCTGGGCGCTGCTGCGCGATGCTCTGGCCCGCGCGCCGCGGGCGGTGGTGATGATCGAGCGCGACGATGCGATCCCGCCCTTGCCCGAACTGCTGGCCGAACTGGCCATTGCGCGCGATATTGCATCACAGGTGGTGGTGCCATGCGCCTGAGCGAGATGCAGGGCGCGTTTCTCGACTGGCTGGCCAGTGGCGAGGACGAGGCGATGCGCCGCCTTCCTCTGGCCAAAGGGGCCGAGCATGGGCTGGGCGTCTATCAGAACAATTATCGCGCCGCGCTGATGGCCTGTCTGGCTGACAGTTTCCCGCAAACGCTGCTCTGGCTGGGCGAGGGGCCGTTTGAGGTGGCTGCCGCCCGCCATATCGAGCGCGTTCCGCCTGATAGCTGGACGCTCGATGATTACGCCTCGGGCTTTCCGGCCAGTCTGGCGGAAGACTATCCTTATGATCCCGAAGTGGCGGAGCTTGCCCGGATTGAACTGGTGCTGTCCCAGGTCTTTGTCGCCGCCGATGCTGCGCCGCTCGACCCCGGAGCGATGGGCGCGATCGATTGGGATCACGCAAGGTTGCAGACCGTTCCGGCGCTCTCGATCCTCTCGCTTCATTCCAATGCAGAGGATATCTGGATCGCTTTGGCCAATGAGACGCCTCCTCCGGCGGTGCGGTGGGGGAAGGAGGCACGCTCGGTGTTGATCTGGCGGCAGGGGTTCCTATGCCGATTGCGCAGTCTCGACAGCGATGAAGCCGGGCTGCTGGAATATTTGTCGCGCGATGCCTCTGCCTTTGCCGACCTGTGCAAGATCGCCGTGGCCCATTGGGGCGAACAGACGGGCATCGCGCGCATCGGGCAATATTTGGCGCAATGGGTGGCCGATGGGCTGGTACGATAGGGTGAAGTCTTGGGTTTGCAGCGGTTCTATGGTGGATCGTTGCGCGCTAACTGAACAGCGCTGGATACCGGCAATGGGAGATTCAGTTTCACGGCCCGTCCCGCCGCTTCCAAATCCAGAACGGACTAAAGCCAAACCTCTAACCTTACGCGCCCGGAGCAGCATATAATCTGCATCCACCCGTGTCATATATAGATGACCCCCGGTTCAATTCTCAATGATAATTCTAGGTCAATTGCCGGCGCTACTCAACAGTGATGCGCTCTGCGGCGATGAGTACAGGACGAATTGACTAATTCAGCGGGAAAAAATTTTCTTCTCCCGCAATAGCAGCAAGATGACGGTGACGGCAGCCAGAACACCGATGCCCGTAAAGACGGGATCGGGCAGCTCGGGACCGATGCCGGAAAGACCGAGCAGGCCGTAACCTGCCATGCCGAAAGACAGTGCCACGATTACCCAGCCGACACGTCGGCGATACCGCATGATATGTTCTGCACTGTTGCCCGTTCGCAGCAGGCGGGCAACGATCTGGCTATCGGCAGTGTCGGTGAGCATAATGCCACATGCAAAGACGAGCGAGATCAGCACGGCCGCAGGGATGCCGCCCACCGTGCTTGCTGCTGCGCCCCATGCTGCGGCCTGGGTTGCTGTGTAGAACACCAGTCCGAAGATGGCCCCGGTGGCGACGATTGCGGCGGGATGGCTGTCGCCGCGCAGCAGCGCGGGCATCAATCTGGTGCGCCAGCCGACCGGGCGATAAACGTCGCGGCGCAGAGCATGGAGGTTAAGGGTGCCGACAAGCAGAAGCAAAAGCACCACGAGCCAATCCATCAGCGTCGCCATCCAGGGGGGAAGGGTCAGCCAGTCTGCCAGAAAGGCCGCAGCGATCGCCACCACAGCGACCGAAAGGCTGTGGCCGAATGCGAACAGCATGCCCGTCCAGGGCGCGATGCGCGGACGGTCATCGATTGCGCGAAACACCATGTTGTCGATCGCCGTGACATGGTCGGGATCAAGGCCATGGCGCAAGCCGAGGATGAAGATCAGACCGAGCGTAGGGGCCGCCAGCGTGGGATCGGTCATGCGCGTGTATCCATGGCGAAAAGACCGATCCGGCCATCCTGATCACCCCAGGCGAGATATTCGCCGCTGTCACTCCACGCCAGTGCCGTTATCGGCGCGGCAGGTTCGTCGATTGAGAGCATCTCCCCATCTTCAAGGCGAGCCAGCATCAACGCGCCATCACTGTAACCCACCGCCAATATATTCTGACAGGGATGAAAGGCGACGCAGGCGACCCTCGTATCTGGGCGTGCGCCGATCGTCAGAGGGGCCTTGCCCATCGGGCCCGTTTTCCCCTGAAACGGCCAGACCACAACATGATCGTCTCCGCTCGTCGCCAACCATTTGTCTTTGTGACTCCATGAAAAGCTGCGGGTTTTCCCGCTGTAGCCGCTCATCTGCATGTCTTGCATGGCGGGCAATTGCCAACCGTGCAGGCCGGTTTCCTGAAGTGCCGTCACGATATAGTCGCCCGCCGCCGATATTGTGCAAGTCAGGTGCGAACCACCCCATTTGAGGGATTGGCCCTTGCTGGTTGCGCTGACGGCGTGGAATAGAGAAGCGCCATTGTAATGAGAGACGGCCAGCCGTCGCCCTTTGCCATCGAAGGCAAGGCCTCCGACCGAGGACGGGATCGGGTAAGCGTGCGAAGGGGAGCCTTTTGCCCAAATCTGGACATGGCGTCCAACAGCAGCTGCAATAAGCCCCGAAGCCGCGCTGGCGGCGACATGATCGACCCACTTGCCGCCAAATTCGCCCAGCGTCTCGCGAGAACCGCTTAACGGCAGCCGCATTACTTTGCCGTCATCACCGCCACTGATCAACGATACGCCGTCAGGATGGCGGCACGCCGACAGAATGGCGCCATCATGAACATCAATCCGATGTGTATCGCCAGCCATGCCGACAATCTGAACGCTGGCGTCACCAAGCGCGATCATCGCAACATCCGCAACCCAGATGATGCCGGTTATCGGTGCGCCAGCAGACAGCCGACGGCCATATGTCCTTACCAAGGCCATGTCGGTCATGCAGCGGGCGCCGCGCAGGCATGAAATCCTTGTTCCAGCATCGCACGATCAAGATTGCGGCCGATAAAAACCAGGCGACTGATACGTGCCTCATCGTCCCGCCAATCACGCTGAACATCACCATCGAGCAGCATATGTACACCTTGAACGACAAAGCGCTTGGGTTCGTCCCGCAACGCTATGACGCCTTTCAGGCGCAAAATATCCTGACCTTGCGTCGCTGCAAGATTTTGCAGCCAAGGCATGAATAGCCGAGGTTCGAGGTCGCCGTCATGTGAGATCGATACTGAAGTGATGGTGTCATCATGCTCATGATCGTCCTCAAGGAGGAAGGCGGGCTCGATCTCAAGGATGCGATCGAGATCGAATGAGCCCCGTTTGAGTACTTCGTCCAGGGGGGCGTTGCAGCGCTGCGTTTCGTGCAGGCGTGCCACGCTGTTGAGCCGGGTGATGCGCTGGCGCACCTCTGCCAAGAGCTCTGCTGGCACGAGATCCGTCTTGTTGAGCAAGATCACATCAGTAAAAGCGATTTGTTCTTCAGCTTCATGGCTGCCCTCAAGCTGATCCAAGATATGGCGCGCATCGACGACCGTGATGATCGCATCAAGTTCAGTACGGTCGCGGACATCATCATCGACGAAAAAGGTCTGCGCGACGGGCGCCGGATCAGCCAGACCGGTGGTTTCGATGACGATCGCGTCAAACTGGCCCTTGCGCTTTATCAGCCCTTCGATGATGCGGATGAGGTCGCCGCGCACGGTGCAGCAGATGCAGCCGTTGTTCATCTCGAAGACTTCCTCGTCGGCATCGACAATAAGGTCGTTGTCGATGCCTATCTCGCCAAATTCATTGACGATCACGGCATAGCGGCGGCCATGCTCTTCGCTCAGGATGCGGTTCAGCAGCGTGGTCTTGCCGGCGCCAAGATAGCCGGTGAGGACAGTGACGGGGATTTTGGATGACATGCTTTGGGCCTTACAGGATCAAAATATGATATGATGTATCATTACATATCCTGTCTCGTTCGATCTGCAAGCTCGATCTCGCCTAAACGCCGCTCACACCGCCTCTGGTCGTCTTACCCGATAGCTGAGCCTCAGCGCTTCGCCAGTTCTGCTATCAGGGCTGGCGCAGGATAGATCTGCCGTAGTGCCATATCGATTGCGGCGGTGCTCACAACCACCGTGCGGTTGACCTTTCCGTCATAGCCATAGTTCCCGCCAAGGGAATCGATGTTACCATCAAAGGCAGCACCGATGACGGAGCCTTCACGATTGATGACGGGCGAGCCGGAGTTTCCGCCTATGATGTCGTTTGTGGTGACGAAATCGTAAGTGACCTCATGATCGATGGTCTTTTCGCGGAGAGCAAAGGCCAGCGGCAAATCAAACGGTGGCGCGCCCGTCGCGCGGGCAAAAGTGCCGCCCATTGTGGTGCGATAGGGAACCTGCTGACCTCGGTTGATCCAACCGCTCACTTTGCCGTAGCTGATTCTCAAGGTGAAGGTCGCGTCGGGATATTGCATGTTGCCATAGGCCGCGAACCGCGCCGCTGCCAACTGCCGTCCAGCAAGGGTCAAAGGCCCGGCATATTCAGCATCGACTTGCGCTTTTAGCTCGCGCTGACGCGAGGCAAGCTGCAGAGCATAGCGGATCATGGGGTCATCGGCCTTTTCAATGGCGGCAAGGCCGCCTTCCCAAAGCATCTGGCGGTAAGCAGGATCTGCCAGCTTTGTGCCTGTGACGAGCCTTTTGCCCAGCGCTTCAGGACTGTCCTTGCCGAGCATAAGCTTCGTATCCGGATCATCGACGCCCAGATACTCGCGCGCCTTCGACAAATGCCAGCTTAGCATAAGCTCTTCGAGCCAAGGGTAGACTGGCCTTTGGTCCAGTATCTGCTTTTTCAGCAGAGGCAACACGGCGTCAGTGAACCCCGGAAGGCGCTCGACATTGGGCTTGGTGCGTTCCTGCGCGGCGATGACCAAGGCTTCAGCATAGCCGTAAAGCGAACCACTGCCCGTCACGAAACGATAGGGCAGGTAAAGCGAACGATAGGCAGTGACGGCCTTGTCGACATCCGTCCAAGGATCGCCAACCCCACCTTTGCCCCGGCTTCGGCTTATCAGATCCGCCTCGGCCTCTTTGAGCTTGCCGCTTAAGGTCTGATCGTTGAGCGCCTTGATGCGCCCGATATAGACCTTGAGGCTGTTTTCGATGCCGTTCAACTCGTCGAGCCCTTCACGGGCATGATCGGGGCTTTCCTGCATCGCGCGGATCAGGCGGCCGCGCAGTTCCGAGAGAAGCGCGGTGGTGATGGGCAGCCGTACCTCACGCTCGAAGGCAAGCTGGCTCTGTGTGAACAGTCGGCTGGTCGACCCGGGGTTGCCGACAACGAAAGTTGTCTCGTTTTCCTTGGGCGGGGCAGGGTTCCAGATCAGGTGCTGCACCGTTTTGACGGGCTGGCCGTTCTCATAGGCCCGCAAAAAGGAGGCATCCAACGAATAGCGCGGAAAATTGAAATTGTCCGGATCACCGCCAAATGTCGCGGCGCGGTCCTCGGGCGACCAAGCCAAACGTACATCGGAGTATTTGCGATAGATGTAAAGCTTATACTGACCGCCCCCGAACAGCGTCACCACCTGGCAACGGAACTTTGCGGTATCGGGGCAACCTTCCTTTTCTATGGTCGCCACCTGTGCATCACGCGCCTTGATCAAGGCTTCACCCGTGCTTGCACCGATTGCGCTCACCACCCTGTTCGTCACGTCGGCTATGCTGGTGACCACTTCGGCCTGCTGGCCCGGACATTTCTTTTCGTCGGTCCGCACGATGGCGACAAAACCATGATTGAGCAGATCATTCTCTCCGGACGAGTTGTCGAAGAGACACGATGCCACACAATGATGGTTGGTCAAAATCAGCCCTTCGCCAGACACGAAACTGGCCGAGCAGCCCCCCGTCAGCCGAACGGCGGAGGCACGCACGCGATCCAGCCAAACCTTGTCAGGGCTCCAGCCGTAGTCCTTGGTCATCTGGGCGGAGGGGAAATTGTCGAACGTCCACATCCCCTCATCGGCACGGGCCTGCCCTGCAACGAGCCCAGCCAGGAGAGCGGCTGATGAGAGGTATTGATACAGTTTCATGCAGTCTACTCCGTGCTGCCTTTCGGACAGAGACTTGGGCCTGAGCCTTGGCATCTTGATCGAATGCCAAGTTCGCTAGCGTACCGATGCACCGCTCAGTTGAAAGAACAGGCCTTTCTCGCCATTGTTTTCCAGCGCGAAATTGCCTGTTACCGTTACCTGCTTTTGAATGAACGCGATCGGTCGTGCTGTGCGGACCTCGACCACTTCATTGGGTTCGCCCGGCGGACAAAACGCGCATACCGGCGTGTATTTGGAAAGCATAAAATGCGTTCCGCGCGATTGAGCATCAAGCGGCATGATAAAGCCGGAAAGACTGATGGACTTGCCTGAGAGCGCCTTGACCGGCGCTGGAAAGCGGGCGGTGAAAATCCCGCGTACGTCATCAACGCCGATCTTTGTCTGGCGCAGTGTTGCCCATAGCGGAGACTGGCCTTGTGGCAACTTGGCCTGTGCTGCGCGTTCACCGCTTTCCTGAAATTGCGCATGGGCAGGTTGGGCGAGAACGAGCAGTGTTGTCAGGGGAGCAAATAGCAATTTTGTATGGGTCATCATCAATCAAGCCTTGCCTTGCCGAGCCGATAGAAAAGGCCATCCTCGCTGTGGGATACGAGATGAAGTTTGCCTTCGACTGTGATCGGAGCTCTGGTGAAGCGGATGGGGTCCGCAGCCATGATCTGGATCGCTTCGGTCGGTTCATTGGGCGGGCAGAAGGGACAGCCGCTGCTTCGACGTGTCAGGATGAAATAGGGCGAACTCACTGCCGTATTGAGCGGAAGCATATAGCCGGTGATCCGGAACGTCTGACCCTCAAGCTTCCTTAACAGGAGGCCGAAGTTGGCATCATAAACGCCGCGCTCTTCATTGGCGAAGATCGGGGTGTCATGGAGAACAAGCCTGCGCTTGTCATCTTCATGCGCCAATGTGCCATTGCGCAAAGGCCCGTAGTAGGGCTGGGTCTGAAACCCGCCCAGCAGGACGAGCAGCAGCGGCGGCGCGAGCAGGCGAGCCATCCGGATCATGCGCGCAGCACCTGGGCGGGACGAAGCAGATAGGCGGAAAACGCGGGGAAAAGTGCGGCCAGACCGGCCAGCAACACGGCCATGACAACAATCGCCAGGTCTGTCAGTCCCATCGGAGGCAGGGCCAACGCGGGGCCGCCGTCCCGCGCCACAATTGTCGCAGCGATTTCGGCCGCGATACGCCCGATGGCAAGGCCCAGCAGACCACCCGTCATTCCAAGCATCAAGGCCTCTATCAACACCAGCCTGAACAGCAGTCCCGGCCCGCTGCCCAAGGCGCGCAGCAAAGCGAGTTCGCGCTGACGTTCCTGCACGGCCGAGAGCAGCGCGACGAAAAATCCGATGCCGGACAAGGCCAGCAGTCCTATGCCGAAACCACGCAGCACCGTGCTGCCAGTCCCCAGAAGTGTGTTCAACCGCATCATCTCCACCGCTGGCACGGCGGTTTGCACATTGGGCTCGTTTTTCAAAAGGCGCGGGATCATCAGCGCGCCCATCGCAGACCTGTACCGTACGAGGACTGAAGTCACTTCCTGCCCCACGGCGGGATAATTGTCCGACCCTTCATGCTCGACCGTTTCGGCGGCCAGAGCGGCCTGATGTTCGGCATTTTCATGCTCATGGACTTTCCAGACGCTGGCAGTATCCGTGAGTGCCAACCGGTCGATCACGGCACCCGTTGGAGCAAGAATGCCTACAACCTGATAGGGGCTGTGCTCATGACGCTCCCCTCCGCCAGCAAGGCCATGTTCGCCGACAAAGACATCGCCCACCTTGAGTTTCTGCGTACGTGCGACCTCCGCTCCCAAGACAGCTTGCAGCGGCTTGTTCCACCAACGCCCTTCAGCCAGCTTTGCATCGTACAGTTTTTCATAATCGGGGCTGGTTCCGACGATGCGATAGCCTGCAACATTGTCGCCCAGCGACACCGGCACCGCGTCCCTGACGAGCATGTTGCGCTGAAGACGCGTGAGCACCGAGAGGGGAATATTACCGGTAGGCACATCCAGATTGAATACGGAGGACAGAATGATCTGCAGCGGGCTGCCTTTCGCGCCGACGACCAGATCAATTCCGCCAAGGTCGCGTGAAAAGCGTCGGTCCAGTCCATTGTCGATCGCCAGCAATGCAACAACCACGGCCACGCCAAGTGCCAGAGAAAGCAGATGAAAGGCCCACCCAAGCGGCTTGCGGCGAACCGAAGCTATGGCCAGTTTCGCGGCGTTCATGCGGTCCCCACTGTAGCAATATTGGAGATGCGCGACTTAACGCGGCTGTCGTGGGTCGCGATAATCAGCGCCGCTCCACTTTCCCTGCCGGCATTCAACAAAAGATCGAGCACAGCCTCGCAAGAGTCATCGTCCAGACTTGCCGTGGGCTCGTCTGCCAAAATGAGGGACGGCGCGACGAGCATGGCCCGGGCAATGGCTGTGCGCTGCGCTTCGCCGCGGCTCAGAGTTTCTGATCGGGCATGGATACGCGCTGCCAGTCCCAGCTTTTCGAGCAGGGCAATTGCGCGCGCGCGATCCTGTCGTTGTCGGCTTGCAAACGGCGCCAGCAAAAGATTGTCGATCACGCTCAGGCCAGGAATAAGATGCAGATCCTGAAAGATCGTGCCGATGTGCGAGCCGCGATGTCGGTCGCGTTGGCGGGCCGATAGCCCGGCCATATCCTGTCCGGCGACAATGACTTTGCCCTCGAGGACGTCGGCCAGTCCGGCGATCGCAAGGAGCGCCGTGGTCTTGCCGGCACCAGACGGGCCGGTGAGCAGGGCTGCCTCCCCTTGCGCGACTGTCAGGCATTCGAGTCGTGCCAGTGCACGCCGGGCATATCCGGCCACCAAATTCGTCACTTTGAGCATGACAAGGCCCATCTTTTGATATCGTCAATGCCCAACAGTCCGCGCTTGCGTCCGCAGATCTGCCCATGGCCATCGACAGCGACGGCAAGAGGCAGCATTATCCCACCCCATTTGGCCAGTACGGCGCGGGGCTGGCCTGAATCGGCGAAGGCATTGGCCGTGTCGATCCCCTCTCGCTCCAGCACCACGCGTGCCCGTTCAGGCGGATCCATAGCCAAGGTTGCAATGCGGAGATGGCCAGCGACTTGCTGTAAACGCGGGATGCGCCTGAGTTCCGCAACGCAACTGCCACACCAGGTCGCCCACAAAATGATAACGGACGGTTTAAAAAGGCTCGGGCGGTGCCCGTCGATCCGCGCAGGAATTGTCGGTGCCGACATGCCGGATGGCCATGCAGGGCAAGGTGCAAATGCAGCGCCCAGCACTGCGGCAAGGTATAAAATGGAGGCTGGGTAACTGTACATATAGTGAGGTGATATAACGTAACATTCAATTTTCGGCAACTTGGCCGGATCGTTTCATCGTCCAAATGGCACGCTCGAGCGCGATTGCATCGGGCAAGCATCGCTTCAATGGCAATTCATCTCAATCGACAAAAACTGCGGATGAAACCGCCTTCGGGCAACATGAAGCGGGATGGCGAGAGACTGTTGCGAATGCAAAAATGTTACAATATATCATAACCAGATTGAGGTTTTGCGGGTTCCAATGCCGGTCGTTCCGCTAGGAGGTAGATATCATGCAACTCGTCCGGTGGAATCAGAAACTGATTTTTGGGGCCGCATATCGCACTTTTATCGCTTTTGGGGCTTGGTCTCTGCCTGCGATGGCGACCGCTCAGTCCTACGCGCCAGGTGAGACCTTTGCGCCATTTGATATCGGCCAGCCAGTAAACGCCTATCGCTCAGCCGCTGGCCTGCCGGGATCAGATTACTGGCAGAACCGGGCGAACTATCAGATCCATATCAATCTAAATCCCGATCCGGTATCTCCTTCACTCAGCGGTGAGGAGGTCATCACCTATACGAACAACAGTCCTGACAGGCTTGATGCGCTGTGGTTGCAGCTTGATCAGAACATCTACAAGGCCAACAGTCGGTCTTCTCTGGCTGGAGGCTGGCCGCGCCCGACTTCGACAGATGGCTTCGTTATCGAAGGCGCAGACGTGGAAATCGGGGGGAAATTCACGCCCGTTCACACGCTTGCCAGTGACACACGATTGCGCGTCGATTTGCCGATGCTGCTGGCGCCGAAAGGCGGTGTGATCAAGCTGCGCATCCGCTATCACTTTACGATCCCCGGGAAATGGGGCGGTCGCATGGCTTGGGCCAAGGCCAGAGACGGGGCGATCTATGATCTGGCGCAATGGCATCCCCGTATGGCCGTTTATGACGATATACGTGGCTGGGACACGCTGCCTTATCTGGCTCAGGAATTCTATCTTGAGTATGGTGATTTCGACTATTGGGTAACAGTGCCAAGCGATATGCTGGTCGCTGGCTCTGGCGAACTGATGAATCCCAGGGATGTGTTGACCGCGACGCAGCGGGCCCGCCTTGATCAGGCCCGCGCCAGTGATGCAACCGTGATGATCCGCGCGCCGTCAGAGATCGGTGACCCGGCCACGCGTCCCAAGCAGGGCGGAACGCTCACCTGGCATTTTCACATGAAGGACACGCGTGACGTTGCCTTCAGCGCCTCATCTGTGTTTGCATGGGATGCCGCACGTATCAATCTGCCAGAAGGCAAGAGCGCGCTCGCCATGTCGCTTTACCCGGCGGAAAGTCAGGGGGCTGACCGGTGGGGCCGCTCTACCGAGTATCTGAAAGACTCGATTCAGAATTTCTCGAAACGCTGGTATCCCTATCCTTGGCCCGTTGCGATCAACATTGCGGGCCCGGCCAGCGGGATGGAATATCCCGGCATCCTGTTCGACGGTATCGAGGACAAGGGCAAGGGCCTGTTCTGGATCACCGCCCATGAAATCGGCCACAGCTGGTTCCCGATGATTGTCGGTTTTGACGAGCGCCGTGATGCCTGGATGGATGAAGGCTTCAACACCTTCATTGACGTCTATCAGTCGGACGATTTCAACCACGGGGAATATGTCCCCAAGCGTGACAGCGAATTCGCCGCCGGAGGGGGCAATCCGGTGGACGAGATCCTGCCGGTCCTTGCCGATCAGGATGCTCCGCCGATCCTCTCGCGGTCGGACACGGTCATCGAAAAATACCGCCACCTCGTCACCTATTTCAAATCAGCATTGGGGCTCAAACTCTTGCGCGAGGAGATTTTGGGACCAGAGCGTTTCGACCCTGCCTTCCGCCGTTTCATTGCCGCATGGGCCTATAAACATCCCAAACCCGCCGATTTCTTCCGTGCGATGGAAAGTGCGGGGGGCGAGGATCTGAGCTGGTGGTGGCGCGGCTGGTATGCCCACAATTGGATGCTTGATCTGGCGATCGAGAAAATCGCGCCTGCCACGGACAATGGAAATGACGACAAGAGCCGACTGAAATGGCCAAAGGGGACAGGCATCACCGTAGCCAGCCACGATAAGCTGATTATGCCGGTCACGCTGCGCGTTGAATTTCGTGACGGGACACAGCGCGATTATCGCCTGCCGGCCGAAAGCTGGATTCGCCAGCCCAGAACAACGATCACCATTGAACCGGGAAAGGTTGTTGCACGGGCGACGCTCGATCCTGATCACCATACCCCGGATCGCGATCGCAGCAACAACAGCGTCACACCCACCGTACAATGAAGGTAGTCCTCTTTGGGGCAGGAGAAGGCGATGATTTCGCGCAGACAAATGGTGGCCGGAACGACCCTGCTTGCCGCAGGGCAATGGCTTAACCCGGCAGCAGGCCTTGCGAATGTTGTGCCTGCCTTGCCCTTTCCCATGGGCGTTGCCGCAGGCGATCCAAGGCCTGACGGTTTTGTTATCTGGACCCGGCTTGCCCTTGATCCGCTCGCACCCGACGGGGCAGGTGGCATGCACGATCCGGTCACCGTGCGCTGGGAGGTTGCGGAAGACGAGGCCATGATGCGCCCCGTGCGGCAGGGCAGTTATGTTGCCATTGGCGCGCTTGCCCATTCTGTGCATATCGAACTGGAAGGGCTGGCACCGGGGCGGCAGTATTTTTACCGTTTTCACGCGCTCAACGGCACCAGCGAGGTTGGCCGCGCGCGCACGGCCCCCGCGCCCGATGCCAAGGTTGATCACCTGCGCTTCGTTTTCGCCTCCTGCTCGCATTGGGAGGAGGGCTATTTCACCGCCTACCGCCGCATGGCAGAAGAAGACCCCGATTTCAGCCTGTTCCTCGGCGACTATATCTACGAATACAACAATTCGGGCAAACATCTGGAACATTGCGTTCGTCAGCATCCCGTTCGCGAGGCCACGGATCTGGCCAGCTATCGCTTACGCTATGCGCTCTATAAGCAAGACCCCGATCTTCGCGCACTGCATGCCGCGGCGGCCTGTCTGATGACATGGGATGATCATGAAGTTCAAAATGATTATGCTAACGCCATTTCGCAGGATCCAAGCGTTCCGCCGGATATATTTATGAGGCGGCGGGCTGCGGCCTATCAGGCCTATTACGAGCATATGCCCCTGCGGCGGCGATCCCTTCCCCAGGGTGCGGACATGCGGATCTATGATCGCTACCGCTTCGGCCGGTTGATGGAGATGCCGGTCCTTGATGGCCGCCAATATCGCAACGCCGAGGCCTGCCCGCTGCCCAAAAGCCGCAGCGGCCACGTCGTTCCGCTGTTCTGCACCGAGCGGGATGATCCGCAGCGGACTATGCTGGGTTACGCGCAGGAAAAGTGGTTGTTCGACGGTTTCCGGCGCTCCACCGCGCAATGGAATGTCGTGGCACAGGATCTGCTGATGGCGGGTTTTCTCCAGAAGGGAACCGATGGGACCATTGGTCACTGGACCGATGGGTGGGACGGCTATCCGGCCTGCCGCAAGCGTGTGCTGGATGCGGTCAGCGCATCCCGCCTTGCCAATCCGGTCTTCCTCGGCGGGGATATTCACTCTTTCTGGACAACGGACCTCAAAGCCGATTTTGACAATCCCGCATCGGCCACTATTGCCACAGAGTTTGTTGGCGGTTCGATCTCGGCCAATGCTCCACCCTATGAACCTTTTGCCGCCATGCTGCCGCAAAATCCCAATGTGCGCTATTTCGAAAGCCGCCTTCACGGCTATGTTGCCATCGACCTGACCCCGCGACAGATGATGACACGGTTCCGTTCGGTTGACCGCAGGTCCGATGGCTCTCCCGCTAGCACGTTCAAGAGTTTTGTGGTCGAAGACGGGCGAAGGGGCGCGCTAGAGGTCTGAAATATTCCCGATTGGAGTTCCTTACATGGCCGACCATTGGTATCGCGCCGAATGATATCGCGCCGAAATGGCTAAACCATAGTGCCCTTAGGCTTGCGCGAGCGGCCGGGGTGGAGGCTTATATGACCAAAGAGACTGAAATCCCGGTGGAAGGCATGGGGCCCAACAGACCGGAAAACCCCGAACGCCGCCTTGTTCTGGGCGTGTTGGGTGCTGCTGGCCTCGCTCTGGCCGGATCGGAGCGGGGCATGGCGGGAGGCGTAAAGCCCGCCCGATCATCCCCGCCATCACGCGCGCAGCTCGATGCTTCTTTGCACCGGCATATTGAAACAGTCGTCGTAATCTATGCGGAAAACCGCAGCTTCAACAATCTGTTTGCCAATTTTCCGGGCCTTGAACAGCCGCTGGCCAAGGTGCCGCCAGAGCGTTTTCTCCAGCGCGACCGGGACGGCAGCGTGCTGAAACAACTGCCCAAAATATGGGAAGGGCTGGTGCCCAGCAAGCAGGTCGTCGAGCACCGGGAGTATCTGATCGGCCCGGACGATCTGCCGCCGCTCCCCAATGCACCTTTCGCATTGTCAACGCCGGAGGGCGATCCGCTGCCCCATGGTCTTGTGACCCGCGATCTCGTTCACAGCTTCTACAACAACCAGCTTCAAATCAACGGCGGCCGCAATGATGGCTTCGTGGCTTGGGGCGACAGCGGCGCGTTGGTGATGGGCCATTACGGCGATGTTTCGGCCAACCTGCGCCTGTGGAACATCGCCCGCGAATTCACGCTGTGCGACAATTTCTTCATGGGCGCTTTTGGGGGGTCTTTCCTCAATCACCAATATCTGATTGCGGCGCAGCCACCCTTCTATTCCGACGCCGCCCACAGCCCCGCCAGCGGACGAATCGCTCAGGTGGAAGGCGTTGATCCCAAGGGAATCCGCCTCAAGCTGAAAGCGAGTTCACCGGCCAGCGCGAAGGACGGCCCGCCGCAATTCGTGCCCAGTACGCTTTCGCCCGATTTCTGGGCAGTCAACACCATGTTGCCGCCCTATGCGCCGACCTATGAACTGGATCCGGATCGCCCCGGTTACGCGAACCGATCCAGTGCCAACACGCTGGTGCCCCAAAGCCATAAAACGATTGGCGACCAGCTTTCGGCCAAGGGTGTGGAATGGGCATGGTTTTCCGGCGGGTGGGCAGCAGCGCTGGACGGTCATCTTAACAGCAATGACTTTCCCTCACGGCCAAACTTCCAGCCGCATCACCAGCCTTTCAATTATTACACGCAGTTTGCCCCCGGCACGCAGGCGCGCGCACGTCATCTACGCGATGCAGGCATGGGCGAGACGGCGCGGACCAACACATTTCTCGCCGCCGCTCGCGATGGACAATTGCCGCCCGTCAGCTTTTACAAGCCGCAGGGCAATCTCAACATGCATGCAGGCTATTCGGATGTGGATGCCGGGGATCGGCATATCGCGGGCGTGATCGAGGCGCTGCGCAACAGCCCGCAATGGTCAAAGATGCTGGTTATTGTGACGTTTGACGAGAATGGTGGATGGTGGGATCACGTCGCGCCGCCCAAGGGCGATCGTTGGGGGCCGGGCACGCGTATTCCGGCCATTATCGTATCGCCCCATGCGCGCAAGGGCACGGTCGATCACACCATCTATGACACAGGATCCATCGCCCGTTTTCTGATCCGGCGCTTTGGGCTGGAAACCCTGCCCGGACTGGTCGAACGCGAAAAGGCGATGATCGCGGCAGGAGGCCCGCCCCCCGGCGACCTGACCGGCGCGCTGGACCTGGCCTGACGGAAAAGGCATTAAGGGCAGGGGCGAGCACGCGGGATCTTATGGTCCTTGGCCAGTTCGCCCCCCGGTACGCGCCCTGTTATGTGTGCACTCTTAAACTTGCGTCGGGTTTGGCAAGCCAGCATAGACAGTTCCCGCGTCGAAGGCAGGAGCCGGTTCGCTACGGTTTAGGCGGATGGGCGTATCGCGGCTCTGCTGGTCCAGATCGACCTCGCGATAAAAGCAGGAGCGGAACCCGACGTGGCAACTGCCCGGCCCGTCAACACGGACATGCAGGATCACTGCGTCCTGATCGTCGTCGATCAGCATACGCTCGACGGTTTGGGCAAAGCCGCTATGCTCGCCCTTGCGCCACAGTGCCTTTCGACTGCGCGACCAGAAATGGGCCTGCCGGGTCACAATCGTCTGCTCGAGCGCCTGCGCATTCATATAGCCGAGCATGAGGATGGCGTTTGTCACCCCGTCGACCACAATCGCCGGGATCAAACCATCAGCATCAAACCGCGGTGCAAGTTCCGCCCCCAGTTCGACTTGCTCGACATTCCTACGTTGTGAGAACATATTCATCCCTGACTTCCAATAGTTTCAGCAAGCAGGCCCTGCGCCGGAACAGCGCTGACCAAGCCCTGCAAACCAAATTGCTCAAGCCCGATCGTCATGAGAGCCAGAGTGCCGCGCAGATCCTCCGCGCTGATATCGCGGGTGATGAAGACCAGCCGCGTGCGCCGATCCTCGGATGGCCAAGCGTCCAGCAGGACGGGCGGATGAAAGATATGCTGCACTCCATGGATCACCACAGGCCTTGGTTCTTCGGCCAGATTCACGATGCCCTTGATGCGCAAAATGTCCGCCCCCTTGAACATGGCAAGGATATCGAGCCAGCGTTCAAAGGCATGCGCCTGCAGGGGGTCATCGAAGGTCAGGCAGGTTGCGCGGATGCGATCATCATGCCGGTTGACATCGTGGTGGTGGTGACCGTGCTCATGCTCATGCTCATGCTCATGCTCATGCTCATGCTCATGGCCATGGTGATGGACTTCGTAGGTTTCGGCCGCCAGCCAGCGGCGCACATCGTTGCTCTTGGTTTCGGGGTTGTAGAGCCCGGCGTTGAAGAGAACATCGGGGGACACGTCTCCATGTACGACATCGATGAGAGGCGCGGCGGGGTTAAGGATGCTCAGCCTTGCAGCGAGTGCCCGCTGGTCTTCTGCCTCTGCCAGATCCGTCTTGGTAAGCAGAATGCGATCAGCCACGGCCGCCTGCTTGACCGCTTCCTCCTGAGTATCGAGGGTGGCCATGCCATGGACGGCATCGACCGTCGCGATCACGCCATCCAGCCGGTAGAGCGTGCGCAGATGATCGTCGGTCATCAGCGTGTGCAGGATGGGGGCAGGATCAGCGAGGCCCGTGGTCTCGATCACCACGCGGTCAAACCAGCAGACACCATCGCGGGCAAACCGCCAAGGCGCATTGCGCAAGGTGGCCAGCAAATCGCCGCGAATGGTGCAGCACAAACAGCCGCCCATCATTTCCACGACCAGATCCTCGCTCGACCGCGCAATCAGGTCGTGGTCGAGGCTGACGGCGCCGAACTCGTTGATGATGACGAGCACCCGGTTCATCTGGGGCGACTGCACAAGGCGGTTGAGCAAGGTGGTCTTGCCGCTGCCAAGAAAACCGGTGAGCACGGAAACCGGAATTAGCGTTTCATGGCCGGACAGCAACGCGCTCATGCGGTCTTCTCCTGTGCCGGTTCTGGTGCGGTTGGATCAAACCGGGTGAACATTCGCCACGCGCTGGTGATGCGAGGCTTCGAACCGGCAAGGCCGAGTTTGCAAGGCGGATGGTAGGTCATGAAGCGTTTTCGCAAGTGGGGGGATGGGGCGCGGCGCTGGGCCAAGGGTCGATCGCCAGCAGCAGCCGACTCTCGCCTGTCCCCGCGATGGGGGGCGAGCGGTGGAGGATTTGCGGCTCGCCCACCGAAAGCCGGCCCTTGAAGATCCCTACGTCTCCGGCGCGCATCTGACGAATGGGCGCGTCATCGCCGCCGCGCGTTTGCGTCCATTGCGTGCCTTGGCCCGCATAGGTTGTCAGCAGTCGCGCCGTTACGACATCTGCATGAAATTTGCGGCAGGCATCTGTCTCGATCACCTCCAGCCGGACCTTGACCTGTGTCAGGACCAACAGCGCGGCGAAGCGGTGGGCTAGTTCAGCAATATCATGCCCCAGCGCCACAAGACCGTCGCTGACGGGATAGCCTGCTTCTGCGAGTTCATGGCTTATCTGGCGGTCGATGTCAGCAAGCTCGGCATGAAACGTAAGGTCATCAATCGTTTCATGGTCCAGCCCTGTTATCCAGCGCAGGGCATCGGGTAGGGGCCGGGACCAGATGGCCAGATGCACCTCTGGCCGCCGCACCGCATCCAGCACTGCCGGATCGCCCTGTTCAATGGCCACGCCATCGTCCAGATCTCCAGCACTCTGCGCCAGCATCATCATGCCATCTCCTGGGCGCGTTCCCACGACGGGAAGGGGTCGCGCCGGCCGATCCACATCTCTGGCGTGAAGGCCTTTACTGGCAGCAAACAGGCATCAAGTTCCTTACGGATGCGTGCCTCGTCCATGTCGATGCCGATGAACACCAGTTCCTGCCGCCGGTCGCCCCAGATCGGATCCCAGTGTCGGGCCACAAAGCGTTCGAAGCGATCTTCTTCGGGCCATTGGTTCTTGGGGATGCTGCCCCACCATCGCCCTAGGCGGGATGTGACGGTCTGGCTGCCCGCCACGGCGAGTTCACCTACGAAATCAGGCCGTGTCGCCAGCCAGAAATGACCCTTGGCGCGCACTACATGGTCGAGGCCACCCGTGGTCAGAAAGGCATGGAAGCGCGCTGGATCGAAAGGCTGGCGAGCGCGATAGACAAAGCTCTCGATGCCATATTCTTCCGTTTCAGGAACATGGTTGGCATAGCCATACAATTCCTTGGCCCATAGTGGATGCTGCGCGGCCTTTTCCTCGTCGAACAGGCCGGTGGCGAGGATGGTGTCGAGCTTTACCTTGCCATGGTCGCAAGTGACGATGCGGGCATCGGCGTTGAGACTGGCGACAAGTTTCTTCACCACCGCCAATTGATCGGGCGAGATCGAGGACGCCTTGTTGATGACCACCACATCGGCAAACTCGATTTGCTCGACCAACAGGCCGACGAGGCTGCGCGTGTCGTCATCGCCCAGCGACTCGCCGCGATCTGCGAGGAAGTCTTGGCTGGAATAATCCTTCAGCAGGTTGATCGCGTCGACCACGGTCACCATCGTGTCGAGCTGCGCCACATCGCCCAGCGACACGCCCGCCTCGTCACGGAACGAGAAGGTGGAGGCAACCGGCAGGGGTTCGGAAATCCCGGTGCTCTCAATGACCAAATAGTCAAACCGCCCCGCTTGCGCCAGATTGCGCACCTCCTGCAGCAGATCATCGCGCAAGGTGCAGCAGATACAGCCATTGGTCATCTCGACCAGCGTTTCCTCGCTGCGCGACAGGGCGGCATCGCCCCCGCGCACCAGATCGGCGTCAATGTTCACTTCCGACATGTCATTGACGATGACGGCAACGCGCAAGCCCTCGCGGTTGGCGAGAATATGGTTGAGCAGCGTGGTTTTGCCTGCACCGAGGAAGCCGGACAGCACTGTGACAGGCAGCAGGTTGTGGGACGAAGATTGCATGGGTGAGGAGGTCATGGGTCAGCCTTGTGGTTTAATGATATGTTGTATCATAACATTCTTGCAGGAGATCTTCAAAAGGCAAGTCAATTTTGGGTGATGTTTGTTCATCGCCAAAGCAGGCATTGGTTGACGGCATGGAGCCCCGAGCAGATCACACAGAGGCTTTGGATCGATTTCCCGGAGGATACTGCCATGCGCATCAGCCATGAGGCGATCTATCAATCCCCGTATATTCAGGGACGTAGCGCCTTGCGCCGGGATCTGACAGCATGCCTGCGTTCTCGCCGTGCGCTGCGCGGACCCCGCGAACGCGTCAGAGGTCGCGGAAAATCATTCATGACGGACGCCATCATGATCAGCGAACGGCCACCGGAAGTGGAAGATCGGGCCGTTCCCGGACACTGGGAGGGCGACCTTATCCTTGGCATGAACAGTTCGGCGATCGGCACGCTTGTCGAACGCAGTTCGCGCTTTACGATGCTGCTGCACCTGCCGCGCATGGACGGCTATCAACGCGGCCAGGGGATCAAGAACGGTCCTCCTCTTGCCGGACATGGCGCGCAAGCTGTTCGTGAAGCTATCGCCGGGCCCATGTGTAAACTTCCTGAAAAGCTACGCCAGTCACTGACTTGGGACCAAGGCGCAGAAATGGCGCAACATACCCGGCTGCGCTTCGAAAGCGGGCTTGAGATCTATGTTTTTGACCCGCAAAGCCCCTGGCAGCGAGGATCGAACGAGAACACCAACGGCCTGCTACGCCAGTACTTCCCGAAAGGCACCGACCTGAGCAATCATAACGCCCGTGAACTGGATGCAGCTGCTCACACCCTAAATACCCGGCCTCGCAAAACTCTTGGATGGAAAACACCTGCAGAAGCTCTCGACCAATTCCTCGCTGGGCAGTATGAAGCCAGTGTTGCGATGACCGGTTGAATCCGTCGCTTTGAGATCAGGGTTATAGTGTGCGGCAGCAAGGGCAGGCATGGATGGGGTTTGCCTCGCGTTGGCGTGTTCACAGCGGATAGAACTCTCGCTTTTGCACTGGCTGGCTTCGCGCGTGACCAGGGCGAGGACGGCGAGATATGCGGCCTGCTTGTTATCGGGGCGGCCGAGTTCAGCCATCTGCGCCTGCGGATTGCTGCGGGCAGGTCGTATTGACGGTTGCAAGGTGGCTGCCATGCGGGCCAGCAGCATGGCGTCAATGGGATCGGTCTTGGCCAGCGTGCCGGTGACTTGGGTAAAGCGCCGGGTGCGCTCCGGGTTGAGTTTCACGCAGAGCCAGTCGGCCAGTGCTGCCTCCAGCGCCCGATTTAGGTGGAGGTTGCCTAATAGGCGACCCTCTCGATCGACCACGGTCGCAAACATGCGATCAACGCCTTGTGGCCTTTGGCGGTGTCGGCGAACTGGCGCTCGGCGCCAGCGGGGTGAGCATGGCAGTCGAGGCTCGCTTTGGAGATTTCGATGCCAATCGTCCGTGGTAGATTATCACTCATCTTTTCCGCGGTCCTATGCATATCATTCGGGCCAAAAACTCCGGTATCCGTTTGGGCCGGCGTGGCCACCCCGGTCCAAACGGAAGAGGAATCGTGGCTGAACTATTGACTACTAATTCAATAGACATTGATTCCATTATGTGCTGGCAATCTTTCTGGCTTGGCCGAAATATGACGCGCTAAAACGATTTTGCCACAATCGGAGATGATACCTTGAAGATCGAAACCCTTGCCATCCATGCCGGCTATAAGCCCGATCCCACCACGCGATCAGTGGCTGTGCCGGTGTATCAGACGGTTGCCTATGCCTTTGACAATGCGCAGCACGGCGCAGATCTGTTTGACCTCAAGGTGGCGGGCAATATTTACACCCGCATCATGAACCCCACGCAGGATGTGCTGGAGCAGCGCGTTGCGGCGCTCGAAGGGGGCATTGCCGCGCTGGCGCTGGCCTCGGGCATGGCGGCCATCACGGCCGCCATCCAGACGCTGGCCGAGGCGGGCGACAATATCGTTTCCTCCACCACGCTTTATGGCGGCACGTATAATCTGTTTGCCCATACGTTGCCCCAGCAAGGCATCGACGTGCGCTTTGCCGATCCGCGCGATCCGGCGGCCTTTGCCGCGCTGATCGACGATCGCACCAAGGCGGTGTTCTGCGAAAGCGTAGGCAATCCGCTGGGCAATGTCACCGATTTTGAAGCGCTGGCGGCGGTGGCTCATGCGCGCGGGGTTCCGCTGGTGGTGGATAACACCGTGCCCAGCCCCTATCTGTGCCGCCCGTTTGAGCATGGCGCGGATATTGTCGTGCATTCGCTGACCAAATATCTGGGCGGCCATGGCAATTCGGTGGGCGGCGCGATTGTGGACTCGGGCAAATTTCCATGGGCCGAGCATAAGGACCGCTTTCCTCGCCTGAACCAGCCAGATCCGTCCTATCATGGCGTGATCTATACCGAGGCGCTAGGCGCTGCGGCCTTCATCGGGCGGGCGCGGGTGGTGCCGCTGCGCAATATGGGGGCGGCGCTTTCGCCTTTGAATGCTTTTCTGATCCTGCAAGGGATTGAGACGCTGGCGCTGCGGATGGACCGCATTTGCGACAATGCGCAGGCGATTGCTGAGGCCTTGCAGGCACATCCCAAGGTGGCCTCGGTCAATTATGCTGGCCTTGCCGATCATCCCGATCATGCGCTGGTGGGCAAATATCTCTCGGGCAAGGCCAGCGGCATCGTCTCCTTCAATCTCAAGACCGATGACCCAGACCCGCGCGCGGCGGGCGCACGTTTCCTCGATGCGCTGCAATTGTTCACCCGCTTGGTCAACATCGGCGATGCCAAGTCGCTGGCCACCCATCCGGCCTCGACTACGCACCGTCAGCTGAATACGGAAGAGCTGGCTAAGGCGGGCGTGTCGGAGGGCATGGTACGGCTTTCGGTCGGCATTGAGCATATCGACGATCTGCTCGCCGATCTGGATCAGGCTCTGGCGGCCGTTTGATCGGATCGGCTGCAATCCCTCCATGCGCGGGCAGGATTCATGGTTAGACTCTGAGATATTTTTCAAGTCTCATTTCGGGTCACCATGATCCAGCCTGTTTGGGGCTATTTCGCTTCATTTCTCCGATTCTTGCGTGCCGGATGCGCTGCAGGCCAAGGGTCGGAGAAATGTGAATTGGTGAGGAACTGACGGTCCGTCAGACTTTCGAGAAAAGCGACCAGATCGTCCTCCTGATCCGGCGTAATATCGAAGCCGCCCAGCAAAGGGTCCTTCAAGGGGCTGTTGCGCCCGTCAGAGCGGTGCCCGTCCACCATCGTGACATGTCCGCCTGCGGCATAATGGCGGATCACATCGCGCAAGGTCGGCAAGGAGCCATCATGCATATAGGGCGCGGTGACCGCCACATTGCGCAAAGAGGGCGTGCGGAAACGGCCCATATCTTCGGCGCGGCCGGTGTGTTCCTTGATCCCCACCGCGTCAAAGGGATAGGCGCCCTTGCCATCGAGATCATAGAGGCCGTTGTTGTGATAGCCCACTTCCGGCTGGCGGCTGCGCGCCGAAGCGAAATTATCGGTGAAATTGGCGCCGGTATGGCAGTGATAGCATTCCAGATCATGCGAAAAGAACAGCGCCTCACCGCGCTTGGCAGCATCGGAAATGGCGCTGGTCTGGCCACCATATTTGTAGCGGTCATAGGGCGCGTTATAGCTGATAAGGCTGCGCTCGAAGGCGGCGATGGCTTGCGTGATGCGTTTAAGCGTTACCTCCCCGCGCGAATCCGGAAAGGCACGACCGAACAGCGGCAGATAGGCTGGATCGGCAGAGAGGCGTGCGATCATCGCCTCTTCACGCCCTTCCATCGCCATTTCGGGCGGAGAAATGCCGAAGATCGGGATCAAAGCCTGATGCTCGAGATGTTTGAGCAGCGGATTGCCCCAGGTCAGCACCGGAAAATAGGCGACATTGGCGAGGCCCGGCACATTGCGCGTGCCCACTTCGCCGCCCACGCCCACACCCTTGGCGCGCGCATCGGCAAAGCCGTGGCTTTGAAGATGGCATGAGGCACAGGCGATCGTGTCATCTGCGGAAAGGCGGGCATCGTAGAACAGATACCGCCCCAACTCGACCTTGGCCGTGCTCATGGGATTGTCGGGCGTGGGCGGCGGCGGGGGCATCCATGCCGGTAAGTGCCAGTCATAGAGTGCGGCGGGGCGCAGCGCTCCGGTCAGCGTGACCAGCGCGGCCAGCGCCATGATCCAGCGGGAAAGATGCTTCATGGTTCAGCGCTCCGTGAGGGCATAACGGATGGTGACGGTCGAGCGGAATTGTCCCTCGGGTGGCGGGGGCAAGTGGGCGGCGTCGAACAGCGCGGCGGCGGCTTCGTCTATGTCGCCATAACCCGAGGAACGGACGAGATCGGTGCGGGTGATTCGCCCCTTGGCGTCCACCACATAGGCGAAAGTCACCGCACCGGAGATATGGGCGGCACGGGCGGTGGCGGGATAGCGTTTGAGCCGGTTCAATTCGAGCGCGACCAAAGTGCCGTAATCGGGCTTGCCACAGCCGGTCGCAGGTGTGTCGGCGCGCTGGGCGCTATCGCCTTGAGCGGAGACCGGCGAGGCAGGGGGGAGGCTGACGCTCAACGCCGACCCGCTCCCCGCAGGTGCGAGAGCGGCGGCGGAGACGGCTTGCGGAGATGCTGCGCTGTGGCTGGCTTGATGCGGTCGGGCCTGTGGCTGGCGCGGGGCAGGCCGTTGCTCTGCCTTGGCCTTGCCGTGGTCGGCGGAGGGCAGCACCAGCGCCACGCTGATCGCCTGGCCCATCGCTGGCGTGGATGGCGCCGCGGGCAGGAACAGCGCCGCCAGCGCGCCATGCCCCGCCAGCACCAGCCCCCAAGCCAGTGGCCGCAGCCAGCAGGGATGCAGCAGGCTCATCGCGGGGCCGCCGCCGGATCGGCGATGATGCCAAAGCGGGTGAAGCCACCCTGCATCATCCGGTCCATCACCGCCACCACGCGGCCATGCGGGGTGGCGCGGTCGGCGTTGACGAGGATCGGGCGGGCCTTATCGCCCTGAGTCTGCGCGGCAACCTTTGCCACCAGATCGCCTTCCGTCACTCCCTCATGCCCCAGCGCCAGCGAGCCATCGGCGCGGATCGAGATCACCACCGGCTCGCGCTTGTCCTGCGGTCGGGCAGCGGCGGCCTCTGGCAGGTCAACCTTGATGCTGGCCACCAGCATCGGCGCGGTGACCATGAAGATCGCCAGCAGCACCAGCATCACATCCACCAGGGGCGTGACGTTGATCTCCGCCAGCGGGCGGTGGCCTGTTCCGGCAAGGCGTTGTGATGGGCGCATCAGGCGCGCTCGGCCATCAGGCGCGTTGCCTGTGCCGCTGCCAGATCGGCAAGCCGCATGGCAAGCCGACTCAGTGTCGCCCCAGCCGGTTATAGCCCACCATGGCGGGGATTGCGGCGGCAAGGCCAAAGGCTGTGGCGGCCAGCGCTTCGGCAATTCCGGGGGCAACCGTAGCGAGGCTGGTGTCGCCCGCATGGGCAATGCCCGCAAAGCTGCCGATGATGCCCCAAACCGTGCCGAACAGTCCCACAAAGGGCGCTGCCGATGCGGTGATGGCAAGGCCGGTCAGCCCACTTTCGGCCTCTTCGACGATGCGGCGCGCGGCGCGCAGCATCGCGTCCTCGATCCGCAAGCGGACCTCGCCTGTGGTTTCGCCGGCGAGGTGGCTGGAGGCTTCGCCACCCCCAGCCTTGGTCATGGATGCGAGCAGGGCTGGCTCTGCGCCCTGTTCCGCCTGCTCCACAGCGCGGGCGAGGCGGCGGGTGACAAACACGCCTTCGGCAATCAGCACCCACGCATAGGCCGAAACCAGCGCCAGCAGCACCAGCACAGCCTTGCCCACGGGCCCTGCGACCGCAAACAAGCCGAGCGGTGTGAGTTCGATCATCGTGCCTTCACCAGCTTTTGAGCACCGGGCGCGACGCCGTTGAAGGGCAAGCCCAGGCGATAGAATAGAGGCGCGCAATCAGGATCGTTCACAAAGCTCATGCAACCCGACGAGGTGCGCGGCGTGTTGGCGAGCAGGTTCGATTCCGCCAGTGCTTCGGTAGGATCGATCACCACGCCCTTGGCCGGATCAAAGCCTGTGAGCCTCACAGCAATGCGGTTGGGGTTGGCACAAGGCGCCTTGGGCGCGGTGGTAACCGAGGCCGAGGCGCATTCGGTGGAACCCAGATGGATCGACCAATGCGATGGCCGCAGCGGGTTGAACGGATCGGCAGAGGGGGCAGGGATCGGATCGGGCAGGCTGGAGAGTTCTATCTTCCAGAAGCGGAAGCCCAATTGCCATGCCCATGCCATCGAGGTCATGTTAAGCGGGGGCGGCGCCTGCGTCACATCGCCGTGGTTGAGTTCAAACGGGACGCCGACGGTGAAGGCGATGCCGGTATAGTCCCCCTTGGGCGCGGTGCCGCGCAGGGTGGTGTTGGTGGCACTGGTGCCATTGGCGCAATTGGCAGTGCCATCCTCGAAATCAATGAGGGCCACGCCCTTGTATTGCCATTGGCCATCCTGATCGAGGGCAAGGGGCACGGCTGCGCCATCCTTGCGGATCAGCGCCACCTCGGAAATGTAGAGCCGGAAATCACCGACGCGGGCGACTGCGGGAACCTTGCCCAGCCCGCGATATTCGGCAGAGCAGGTGAAGGGCTTGCCCGCGATTTCGGCGGCGAAGGGAATCGAAAAATGTTGCGGCGCGGGCGCGGCTTGCGCGGCGCTGCCGACCAGCGTGGCGGCGGCGATCAAAGGGGTAAGGCGCATGGGAAAGCTCCTTGAAAGGCGGCGGGAAGGGGCAGCGCCACCTTCCCGCCAGCAGGGATCAACGGGTCAGGCGCAGCGACAGGGTGAAGCTGCGCGGACGGCCGAAGCTGTTGTAGGTGTTGGTGCCGCCAAGCCGCGTGTAATAGGTCACGTCAAAGACGTTATCGACCAGCGCGCTGACGGTCACATTGCGGTTCACACGGTAGTCCGCCGACAGGCTGGTGACGGCATAGGGATATTGCGTGCGCAGCAGATTGGTGCCTGTAGTGCCCGCATAGGTGCGCGATTGATAGTTCACCCCGCCGCCAAGGCTGAGCCCCTTAAGCGTGCCCTGACCGAAGTCCACCTTGTTCCACAGCTTGAACTGGTCATGCGGATACCAGCCCGACAGATCCAGCCCCTGACTGCCGCCGCTGGCCACATCATAGCGCGCATCCATGTGGGTGTAGCCGCCGATCACCTGCCAATGAGGCAGAATGCGGCCCGAGATCTCGGCCTCATAGCCCTTTATCGAGACGCGCCCGATCGAAAGATAGAAGCCGGTGTTGAGCGGATCGGCATAGGAGCGGTTGCGCTCGCACGTGTCAAACCAGGCGATGGTGGCGTTCAACTGGTTGTTGAACAGCGAGGCCTTGAAGCCAGCCTCCACCTGCGCGCCAATGCGCGGGGGCAGGATTTCGCCGCTGACATATTTGACCGTTTGCGGCACGAAAATGTCGGCATAGGAGGCATAGGCCGACAGCCACTTGCGCAGATCCAGCACCACACCGCCATAATAGGTGGGCTGGCTGCGTACCCGCAGCCCGACCGACCACGCGCCGGGCGTGGGTGAGGGGGCGATGGTCTGCGATCCGCTGTCATAATCGGTGAGGCGGACCCCGCCGGCCAGCGTCAGGGGCTTGGCGGGCTTCAATCGCAATTGCCCGTAATAGCCTGATTGCAGATTGGTCGAGAGCGAGCCGCTGTTATAGGGCAGATCGAAATCGGGCACGGCATTGGGGTTCAGGATCGAGACGCCGGTGATATTGGCGGTGGGCCGCACCAGTTCGCCCCATGAGCGGTAATAGCCACGGGTGTAGCCCGCCAGCACCTGTTGCTTTTGCCCGAACAGCTGGATCGATCCGGAGACAAAGGCATCCAGCGTGGTGCGCATATAGGCGTAGAGCGCGTGGCGGCGGACATAATCGACCGTCAAGGTGGGGGTTACGCCCGACGAAGGGTAGGCGTCGTTGAACTGGAACCATTGCGCGCGCTGGGTGAAATTGACCTTGGCCAGCCAGTCACCGCCGAAATGGTGTTCTGCCTCGGCGTGGATTTCGGCGGTGTCCCACTTGGTGAAGGACCAGTCTGGATAGACATTGGTGCTGCGCGGCAGGTTGATCGGCGCGCCGGTGGCATAGGCCGGATTGCCGGAGAAGGACGGGCCGACATAATTCTGGCGCGTATAAGACACCGAGATCTGGTCGCGCGCCGTGACATCAATGTCGAGCACGCCATAGCCCGTCCAGCGGTCCTCGTGGGCGCGGTCGTAGAAGAAATCCTTGCTGTTGTGCGAGAACACGCCCCGCGCACGGATCGTGCCTGCCTTGTTGAGCGGGCCGCCCAGATCGCCTTCCTGCAGGAAATTGCTCCACGATCCGCCCGAAACGCGCGCGGTGAGGGTGGGCACATGTTGGGCACGCTTCTTCACCGTGTTGACCACGCCCGAGAGCGTGCCATTGCCGATGAGGATGCCGCTCGGGCCTTTCAGCACCTCGATGCGGTCAAAGATGGCGGTGTCGAGTTGCTGCCAGCCCGAATTGCCGTTGAGATTGGCCGAGCCGTCGCTCATGGTTTCGAGCGCGCCGCCGCGTGCGATGAACTGGCCCTGCGATTCATCGTTGGACACGAAAAGGACGCCAGGCGTCCAGTTCATCGCCTCGTTGAAGGTGTTGAGGTTGAGGTCGGTGAGCGTCTGGCGCGTCATCACCGTTACCGAGGATGGCGTCTCGCGCAAGGTGGCGGGCAGTTTGGACAGTGTTGTGGTGCCGCGCGCGGCATAGCTCTTGGTGCCATCGCTGTCGGCATGTTCGTCGCGCACTTGTGGCGCGGCGGCGATGGCGTTGACATTCACATCGGGCGTGGTGCCGGTCGATTGGGCGAAGACAGGCGTGGAGAGTGCGAGCGCGAACAGGCTCGCACCCGAGAGGGTTTTGGCAAACATGGGAATCTTCCTGAATGAACAACTATTGGGCGTCTCACGGACGCATCGGGTTCAGGTCAGGATCGGCGGCCCGCGCACGGGTGGCCGCGCATTGGCGCGCGTAGCCAGCGGAAAGGCTGACTGTGGTTGGTAACCGAGCGCAAGGATGAACAGGATGGCCAGAGCCAGCAGAACGGGATCGACGCTGCTCAATGCGGCATGACCGAGCGAGGAAAAGGCGCAAGTGGCCTTGACGTGCTCGGCACCATGCTTGCCGGGGGTGGTATCCTTGGCTGGGATCGTCAGGTGGTAGGAAGAGGCGGTGTTGCTGGCCGAGTCCGAGCAGATCCTGATTTCCAGAACCTGAGGGCCAGTTTTAGCCATGTAGCCTGCGGGCACGAAGGCGCGCATCATCAGCGCCACAGCCAATAATGCCATGGCCCATGCGCGATGGCGCAACAGAACGCTGCGAATCCCCCTCATGGCCGGTGCCCTACGCCCAATCAGTGCGGTTGGGAATTGTGCAAAATCAAACAAACACCAAGAGCATGGACATTGAATGACGATACAATGTATCCTTGGGATATCAAAGGGCGTGAAACACGCATTGTCCGATGCCTGGCTGCGCAGACAAGGTCGCGGAGCTCACCAATATGGAATCCTTCTATGACCACTGCCGACCGCCGCCAATTCTTGCAATCCGCCGCTCTGGGGGCGCCATTGTTGCTGGGAGGCATGGAGGCCGCCGCGGCCCAAGGAATGTCTGAGCCACATGGCCTCAAGCCGAATTCGATCATTCCGGCCGATCTGCCCAAACTTTTCGATGTGGACGTCTCGATCCACAATCTGGAAAACGGATACTGGGGCATCATGCCGCGCGTGGTGGCACAGGAATATCAGCGTCAGAGCGCCTTTATCAATGAGACCAATTCGATCTGGGCGCGCAATGTTCTTCCAGGGGGTGCCTGTCTGGCCGCCGGCGGGCGCGAGGCACGCGAAGCGATTGCGCGACAGGTGGGATGCAGCGTGGACGAGATCGCGATTACCCAGTCGGGCGCGCAGGCGATCGATACACTGATCCTCAATTATCGGCCCCTGAAAGCGGGCGATGCAGTGATCTGCTGTGATCTGGATTACGACGCCATGATCTCGGCAGTTGAATGGCTTGGGTCTCGGCGTGGGGCGCAGGTGGTGAAATTCTCCATGCCTGAACCGGCGACCGCCGCTAACATCCTTGCCGCCTATGAGGATGTGTTAAAGCGCACGCCCAACGCAAAACTCATGGTGGTGACGCAAGTGTCTAACCGCACCGGACTTGTTACGCCTGTGCGCGAGATTGTAGCGATGGCGCGGGCGCGCGGGGTCGATACAGTGGTCGATGCGGCGCATGGCGTGGCCTGCCTTGATTTCCAGATTTCCGATCTAGGCGCGGATTTCGTAGGCTGGAGCGTGCATAAATGGACCAGCGCACCTCTGGGCACGGGTGCGTTCTATATCCGCAAAAGCCGTTTGGTCGATATTGATGTCGCCGCTACCCATCGCGATGCCGATCCGGCGGATATTACCAGTCGCCTGCCTTCGGCCACCGTCAATTTCGCGGCTGTGCTGGCCATTCCCAAGGCTGTCGAATTTCACTTCGCCATCGGCGCGGCGGCCAAGGAGAAGCATCTGCGGACCTTACGCAACCGCTGGGTGGACGCGTTGCGCGATGTGCCCAATGTGGAAATCTGCGTGCCCGATGATCCGGCACGCTATTGCACCATGACCAGCTTCCGCCTTAAAGGCATGGACAGCGATGCAAAGGCGCAAGCCGTGCAGGCGCGGCTTTTCGAGAAATACAAGATCCTGACTGTGTGGCGCAAAGGCGTGGCCAAGGCGCCAGTGATCCGCGTGACGCCGGGGCTCTATACTCGGACCGAGGATGTGGATGCGCTGGCTCGCGCCTTGCGCGTCGAACACGCCATGTATGTGTGAAAAATGAAGAGGCGGCCCCCGTTGAAAGGGCCGCCTCTCTTGCCTGCCTTATTCGCCCAAAGGTTCGTCAGGCAGATGCAGTTCATGCGAGACGGCATTGACGATGCCATAGAGCACGGCAAGCCCGGTACCCAAAATCCATGCAAAATACCACATGATGCATTCCTCTCAATAAAGGCCGCTGGACTTGGCCAGCACATGCTCTTCGCTGATCGCGCCGCGCAGCACACGGAACACCAGCCCTGTGTACGCCAACACGATGGGCAGGAAGATGAGCGTGGCGCAGAGCATCACGAACAGCGTGAAATGGCTGGAGGAGGCATCCCAAACCGTCAGGCTGGCTTCTGGCTGGATGCTGGAGGGTAGCAGGAAGGGGAACAGGCTGATCCCCGCCGTGCCGATCACGCCGCTGATGCCAAAGCCGCTGGCGATGAAAGCCGCCAGACGCCAGCGCACACCGGTGAAGGCGGCATGGGCAAGCAGGCCGACCACGCCCACCATAGGGACCACAAACAGCACCGGATGGGAGATGTAATTGTCCATCCAGCCACCGGCCACCATGCCGACATGCTTGACCAGCGGATCGGAAGGGGCATTGGGCGCTACCTCGCTGACGATGCGGAATGCATCAAGTTGCTTGACCCAGATCCCGGCCAGCAAGAACAGCGCGGCGCAGGTGGTGGACAGGATCATTGCTGCTATGCGGGCGCGCATGTTCACTTCGCCTTCGGTCTTGAACGCCAGCCATGCCGCGCCATGACCCGTCAGCATGGTGAGCGAAACCAGTCCGCACATCAGGCCAAAGGGATTGAGCAATTCGAAAAGGCCGGTGCCCTCATAGACCACGCGCATATCGCCCTCGATGCGGAAAGGCACACCAAGGAACAGGTTACCCACGGCCACGCCAAACACCAGACTGGGCACAATGCCGCCAAAGCACAGCGCATAGTCCCAGAAGGCGCGCCATCGTGGATCAGCGATCTTTTGACGGAACTCGAAGCCCACGGGTCGCATGATCAAGGCCGCCAACACCAGAAACAGCGCGACATAGAAGCCGGAGAAACTCGTGGCATAGATGAGCGGCCATGCGGCGAAGATCGCGCCGCCGCCCAGAATGAACCACACCTGATTGCCTTCCCACGTTGCGCCGATCGCGTTGATCGCCACACGGCGCTGGGTGTCGGTGCGCGCGACGAAAGGCAGCAGCGCGGCGGTGCCCAGATCGAACCCGTCCATGATCGCAAAACCGATCAGCAACACGCCGAGCAGGAACCACCAGATGAGACGCAAGGTCTCGTAGTCGAGAGGAAGATGCATGATAATGCCTCCTTATTCAGCGGGCTGCGGGGCAAGACCCCCGTCTTGAACTGGCTTGCGGTCTTTGCCCAAGGCCTTGACCGGCCCGAGGCGGATGTAGCGGCGCATCAGGATCACATCGATCACCAGCAGGCTGGAATAGAGCGTGACAAAGCCGGCTAGGCTGAACCAGATCTTGGCCGGTGCGAGCGAAGAGGCCGCCATATGCACCGGCAGCACACCGGCAATGGCCCAAGGCTGGCGCCCATATTCGGCGACGATCCAGCCCAGTTCGGCAGCGATCCAAGGCAAAGGCCAGCTATAGGCTGCGGCCTTGAGCAGCCAGATCTTGTCAAAGCGGTTCTGACTGGTGGCCCAGAAGGCTGCGCCAAACAGGAATATGAACCAGAAGCCAAGGCCGACCATCAGGCGGAAGGACCAGAACAGCGGCGCGACATTGGGCACGGTATCCCATGCGGCCTTGTCAATGGTGGCGGCATCGGCCTTGCGCGGATCATCGACATAGTGCTTGAGCAGCAGGGCATAGCCCAGATCGCCCGCACGAGCCTTCACCACGGCCAGCGCGGCTGCATCCTTGCGGTTAGCGCGATAGGTCTGCAAGGCGTCATAGGTGGCAATGCCCGAGACGATCTTGCCCTTGGTCTGCGCCACCAACTCATGGATGCCAGGCAATTGCTTGTCGATGCTGTGGGTGCCGATCAGGCCAAGAACATAGGGAATCTTGATTTCGGCAATATTCTCGCGCTTGGCGTTGCTGGGCAGCGCAAGGGCGGTGAAGCTCGCCGGGGCTTCCTCGGTGTGCCACATCCCCTCGATCGCGGCCATTTTCATGGGCTGATGCTCGGCAATGGTGAAGCCGCTTTCATCGCCCAGCACGGCGACCGAGAGCGAGGAGGCAAGGCCAAAGGCCGCCGCCACCGCAAAGGAGCGGCGCGCAAAGGCCAAATGGCGCCCTTGCAGCATATACCAAGCTGAAATCGCCAGCACGAATACCGAGCCGACCACATAGCCCGCGCTGACCGTATGCACGAATTTGGCCTGCGCCACGGGGTTGAACAACAATTCGCTAAAACTGCCTAACTCCATCCGCATCGTGTCGGGGTTGAATGTGGCGCCCACCGGATTTTGCATCCAGCCATTGGCGATCAGGATCCACAGCGCTGACAGGTTCGACCCGAAAGCGACGAGGAAGGTAACCAACAGATGGACGGGGCGCGACAGGCGATCCCAGCCAAAAAACATCAGGCCAACGAAGGTGGATTCAAGGAAAAAGGCCATCAGGCCTTCGATCGCCAGCGGTGCCCCGAAAATGTCGCCCACATAGTGTGAGTAATAGGACCAGTTGGTGCCGAACTGGAACTCCATGGTGATGCCGGTGGCAACGCCCATAGCAAAGTTGATGCCAAACAGCTTGCCCCAGAATTTGGTGATGTCACGCCAGATTTCCCGGCCCGAGATCACCCAGACCGATTCCATGATGACCAGCAGAAACGACAGGCCAAGGGTGAGCGGCACAAACAGGAAGTGGTAAAGCGCGGTCAGTGCAAATTGCAGCCGCGAAAGATCGGAAGGATCCATGGATCAGGCCCTTGTGTCTGGCGTGGGAGATGAGCCCATCGCCTGATGAAAGAAATGGCGTGCCATCTGATCACTGGCTGATGCCGGTTTGGCCGGCGCCAGATGCAGCGCGCAACTCAGTGCCATGAGCACGAACAGTTTGATGCGGACGACCAGCGCGATAGCGCGTTGCAAATCGGTTTTCGGGCGAAGCAAAGCTCCGCACGCCTCGGCAAGCGTGCCAAGGAGAGGTTGGGATGAGAAGGACATGATGTGCCTGTTGTATGGCTGCGGCTGAACCGCCCGCACCGGTGCGGGCAAGATCAAGCGTATGGAGGATCAGGGAAAAGGACGGCGGACGCTGCGCCCCTAACCCGGGGAAGGCCAGGCTGAAGCGCGGTTGCCCTTTGCCCAGAAGGTATCAAGAGGCATCGGGCGTTCTTCTGCGAAGGGAGCAGCAGCGTCCACCGATCCCGGTAACCGCCGGGACATCGGCGCTGTCCGGCTGGGACAGGCTGGCAAAAACGGGGATGCCAAAAGTGCCTGGGCCTGCCCGATCAATCCGGTGCGCGGGGCTCGCGCTACCGGTCCGGTCAGCGAAATTCAGGCGAAGGCTGGAGGGCCGCACTGGGGCGGTAGAATATGGACGCGCGAGCATAGCAGCGTCGCGGGTAATGGTAAAAAGCCGAGCAAGAGAATGAAAACGAGCGCCAGTGCCAGTTGCAGCGGATCTGCATGTGCAACGGCGCCCATGGATAGAGCTGTGAAAGCACAAGGCGCTTCTACTGCCTTGCCACCATGTTTGCCATCGCTGTGCGAGGCAGGCAGCGCCAAGGTCATGGGCTTGACGCTGCTGCCGCTACATATCTGGATGGTGATGGTATGACTGTCCGCCTGATCGGCGATCATGAAACCGGCCGGAACCAGCGCCCGCACACACAATGCCGCCGCCACGATCAACATGGCCAGCCAACGCCGTGAGCGCAGGAAGGTTCGCAAGAAGGACATCACTGCTCCATCAATACATTAAGTGCGTTATCTGATGCTTGCGCCAGATCAATGGGCCAAACTGTCCACCTGCCTTCTATTGGCGCACTTGCGCTCCAGCCAACGCCAAAGGCCGGTTGTGAACAAAAAGGCTGGAACCAGCCCGATGATGACCGCCAGCCAGCGGGTGAACAGGCCCAGCACGCTGGCATCATGCAGGCAGTGCAGCCAGTTGTTGATGGTGGTTGTACGCCCTGCCTTGTCCGCATTTTGCACCGCCACCACGCGCCCGCTCACCGGGTCAAGAAAAACAAAGGAATGCGGGAAACGCGCCGAAGGGTCGTGCGGCGTTTTCATGCGGAACTTGTAGACACCCTGGCCGATGGGCGGCACCTCGATCCACACGATGCGGGCCGAGGGCAGAACGCGTTGCGCAATGACGGCAGCCTGCGTGATCGACAAGCGCGGCCCGGTATCGGTATGGTCCATCGCCTTGGGCGAAGGGTCAACCGGCCCAAATAGCGGGCGCAGCGCCGCATTGCTCTGGTCGGGCAGCGCCAGCATGACGCCCGTCATCACCAGCACCGACAGCACGGGCAGGCCAATCAGCCCTGCCAGCTTGTGCATGTCGCGTAGGCGCCGGGTCAGCGCAGCGTGCCGGGCATAGCGCAAGGCCTTGGCCCAACCGCCGCGCCCGCTCGTCCGGGGCCACCAGACCCAAACCCCGCTCACCATCACCAGCAGGAAAATGGCAAGGCCGCTCCATCCGATGATGAGCGTGCCAACCGGCCCCGCCAGCAGCGCCATGTGCAGATCATAGAGCCAGGTCATCAGATATTGGCCCCAGACCGCCTCACGCAGCACGCGGCCCCCATCGGGTGAAAGCCAAATCATCACACGATGCCCGCCATGCGCACGCCCCGGCATTTCATAGCGGACAGGAATGGGGCCAGCCTCGCCAGTCACTTCAAAGCGATATATGCCTTGGCGATCCGGCCGCTGCGCCCGCATCGTGGCCAGCGCAAGATCCCACACGGGGGACTGGGCATCGGGGGCCGGCCCCTTGGCCGATACCGCCATTTCCGGATGCAGCGCAAGGTCAAGCGCCTGATAGAACACCAAGGCCGATCCGGTGAGGCCCAGCAGCACAAACAAGGCACCCAGCGACAGGCCCATCCAGAGATGGACCTGCCTCACGGCCAGTCTCAGGCGTTGGCGCGCCATGCCTTAGTATTTCACGCGAAGGCTGACAGTGATGGCGCGACTGTCGCCGGGGCTGTGCAGCGGTTGGGCAGGCGCGGTCGTGTCCCACCACACATATTCGGGGTGCGCGTTGAACAGGTTCTTCACCGATAGGCTCGCCTCGGCATGGCGCGTTACCTGATAGGCCGCTTCCGCGTTGAACAGTTGATAGCCGCCGAATTTGCCGCCATTGGCCGCACTGTTGGCGGTGGTCAGCCAATAGGACGATTGCCCATTGGCCCAGAGCGACAGGCGCAGCTTGTTGACGCCAGTATAATCCAGCCCGCCCGACCACAGCACATGGGGCACATGGTCGATCTCATTGCCCACATATTGCGGCGTTGCAGGATCGGCCACAGTGATCGTTGCCTTCTGGATGGAGACCGCCGCCCAGGCCGCCACGCTCTTGACCGGCTTGCCACTGATCTGGATATCCACCCCGCGGCGGCGTGTGGAGCCAATGTTTTCAAAATCGCCCAATGGATCGTTGAGTTTGCGCTTCAACTCACCAGAAGCCGTCTGCTGCCAGAAGGCCACGCGGGTTTCAATCCGGTCGGAGGGAGTATAGCGCAGGCCCAGTTCCCAGCCCGTATTGATCGAAGGGGCAAGGTTGGTGAGGCGCGGCGCGATCAGATAGGCACCCGAGCCAACCCCGATCTGAAAGCTCTTGCCCCAGTTGCCATAAAGCGTGACGCCATCGAGCGGGGTGGCCGCTACCGAGATCTTGGGCTGACTGATTGTGCCATAGTCGTTGATGGGCGCTGTTGCGCCTGTCAGGCGGTTGGCAAAATGGCCCGATACGCTGTCAAACCGCCATGCGGGCGTGATTTTGAGCCATTTGGCAGGCTCGATGATCGCCTGCACATAGGCCCCGCCAATGTTCAGGATAAAATGCTGATCGCGGGTCTGGGTGGTGACCATGCGGTTGGCGGTGTTGTAGCGCAGCGAGGTGTCATCCTGCCACTGATAGTCGCCGCCGATCTCGGTCATCACCGGAACACCGGCCACAGCGGTATGCCAATGCAGCGCCGCCAGCGCGCCATAATGATCCTCGTTGGTCACGCGCCGCTGTTGCGAGCCGCCTGCCGAAAAGCGGACATAGCGGTCATCGCGCATGGTGTTGACATAGGCCTTGGCGGCAAAGTCCAGATTGTCGGAAAGTCCTGCGTCCAGCGTAAGCGCATATTGGCCCAGTTGGCGGCGATCACCATCGGAGGCATTGTAGGCGTTTGTGGCGCGCGGGTCGGCAGCAGCCACCGCGCCGGTCAGATAGCCTGCCTCCTGCGCGTGGCTGATGTAGTATCGGGCGCTGGCGCCAATCTTCACTGCGGAACTTAAGCCATAGGCCCATTTTCCAGAAAGGCTGAGCCGATCAAGTGCGCCATGGGCGCGATAGCCTTGCGCATCACGATAGCCAATGGTGTAATTCTGGCTGAAACTGCCTTTCTCACGGCCCGCTGCCAACTGCCCCTCATAGGAATTGAAACTGCCTGCCGAGGCCTTGGCGTCGATGTAATTGCCGCCGCTGCGTGTCAGGACGTTCGCGCTGCCGGCAATGGCGTGCAGGCCATAGCGCGGATCAGCCGTGCCGCGCACGACCTCGATCCCGGCGATGCCCAGCGGCGAGACGGAGTCGATATAGGGCATGTTGCCATCATTGCCGTTGGAGGGAATGCCGTCGATCAGCAGTTTGACCGCGTTGATCTCGCCCTCGCCATTGAAACCGCGAAACGAGAATTTGCCGCTGGTGCTGCCCTGATTGAAGTTGGTCACCAATACGCCGGGAAGGCGCCCCACTAGTTCCCAGGCGTAATTGACGTTGGCGCTTTGCGCGACATTGCCACCGAGGCGATCTACCGAGGTGATGACATTGGAGGAACTGCCGGCCATACCCCTGGCAGTGACGACAATGGTTTCGCCCACGCTGAAGCTGGTGTCGGCAGACTGATCTGCCGGGGCCGGTTCTGCCGCCGAAGCGGTGGTGGCGGCAAGCAGACCTGCTGCGAGAGCAAGCACGGAAATCTTCATAAACATCCCTGTTCTTTAAGTATTTTGTAAGTGGAGAAATTTAGCCCACGAGCTGTTTGAGCTTGGCGAGTGCGGCATCGTCGCTCTCGTCGTGGCCGATCATGTTTTGAAAGCCGCCTCTGGCATCCATCAGATAGATGCTGGCGGTATGGTCGATGGTGTAATCGCCGCCCGGTTGCGGCACCTTGGCGACATAGACGCCATAGGCTTTTTCGATGGCAGCCAGTTGGGCTTCGCTGCCCGTCAGGCCGATGATCGGCGTGCCGAACAGCGTGACATATTGGCCAATATCCTTGGGCTTATCATGCCCCGGATCGACCGAGACGAAGAGGATCGCGAATTTCTCGCCATCCTTGCCCATTCGAGCGCGTAGCCGCGCCATCTTGGCCAGACTGGTGGGGCAGACATCGGGGCAGCGGGTGAAGCCGAAGTAGATGGCATAAGGCTTGCCGCCCACATCGGCCAAGGTGAAGGGCTTGCCATCGCTGGCGACCAGCGTGAACGGCCCGCCAACCCCTGCTTGGGATGAGTTGTCTTGGGGCTTGGCGCCTCCACCCAGATAGGCGGCAAGGCCCAAACCAAACGCCAGAGCGCCGAGCAGCAAGCCGCCCCAGACCAGCAACCCGCGCGATGAGCCTTTAGTGGTGGTCATGGCCGCCGCCCATCGTTTGCCCAATATCGGCAATGGCGCGCACCGGCATGGCCACTTTCACCATACCGGCCTTTTCAAAGCGCAGCGTCAGGGAAACAGTCTGACCGGGTTTAAGCGGTGCCTTAACGCCGATAAACATGATGTGAAGGCTGCCGGGCTTCAGTTCGATCACGGATTGCGCGGGCACGGGAATGCCATCGGGCAATTCGCGCATCCGCATCACGCCGCCATCCATACTCATCGTGTGAAGCTGGACGGTGGGCGCCACGGGCGAAGCGGCCGAGATCAGACGGTCAGCGGCATCGCTCTTATTGGTGATGGTCAGGAAACCACCGCCGTTGACCTGCGCGGGCGCCGTCTCACGTGCCCAGGAGTTGGTGATTGCGATGGCTTGGTGGGCAGCATGGTGGTGTTCGGCCCGAGCCAAAGCGGGCGTTGCCGTGCACGTCAGAGCGGCCAGCGCCAGGGCGGCGTTGAAGCGAAAAGTCATGGGTGTGTCTCCTAGGGGTATGCCGCAAAGGCCGCGCCGGAATGGCTGGTAGGATCGAGGGCCGCGACGGCGATCTGGCCTACGAGGCTCAGCGCAACCAAAATCCATGCGCGGCGCCCGATGATGCGAAGGCGGCGAATGTGGGCGGGCATCAGCGGCGCCCCTGTGACAGCGCCGAAGCAATCAACGGGATCAACGCCTGCCTTTCCTCCAACCCGAGACAGCGACCGATCTCGACACTCGCCTTGGGGCTGTGCAGGATGAGGCGCAGCGAGGATGGCGTGGGCGCCTGCGCATCCAGCTTGGCGAACCGGCAAGGCATATGCGTGGCGTTGCCGTAGGCGTCGCGGTGGCGAATCGTGCCATGGGCAATTTCCAGCACCTCGCCAGCGGGCTTTGAACGCTTATGATACTCGAGCGCGAAGACCAGCGCGCCCATGGCCATCAGGCAATAGGCCGGCACCAGCCAATGGCCCGACAGCGCGGGCAGGATCGACAGCGCCATCATCATCGCACCCAGAACCGCAAAGGTCTGGCGGGCGGGCTCGCTAAAATGCGAGCGGTTCTCGCGCATATGCAGGACGAGACCTGCGTGGTCCCCTTGCGGCACATCACTGCTTGCGCTCAGGGCAAAAGGCCGCTCGGGCGAGCGGCATAAAATCTCGTACATGAAAGACAACTCCGGCCATGGCCGGGGCATCGGGCTTTATGGGAAGGAGAGCCCGCGCACCGGCCTATCCGACAGAAAGGGAAGGTTCTGTCAGGCCAGCGCAGGCGGTCCGCGCAGCGGCGGACGCAGATATTGAACGCGCTTTGGCGCCGCGGGAAGGTGTGGTGCAAAGGCAAGCGAGAGAATGAACAGCAGGGCGGCGGCCAGCAGGATCGGATCAGCCCCGCCAAGTGCGCCATGGGTCAGCGCGGTGAAGGCGCAGGGCGTGTCGGTTTTTGCTTTGCCGTGGTCCTTGCTGCCAACGTCGATCTGCTTGGTGATCTGGTGGCCCAGCGAATCGGCGCAGATCTGCACCGTGATCGTCCTTGATTCCCCGCTCAGCATGTAACCGGCAGGAATCAGCGCCTTCATGCACAAAGCCAGCGCGACCAGCAGAGCGGCCACACGGGGGTTTGACATGAAAAAGGCGCGGAACGTGAGCATGATCAATCTTGCGTCTATAGTCCGTGTGCGGTTGTGTCACCGGTCTGGATCAAATTTGGACAATTTGTCCCAGGCGGCGGGTGAGGTGGATCAAGTTACGATGGCCGACGATTACTTGTTCTTCTTGGGCAGAAGACCACGCGAGCGCATCCACCACAAGAACTCGTCGAACCAATGATCGCTTGGCGCGCCCTTTGGCCTTAAATCAAAGCCATGGCCGCCGCGCTCGAACATGTGCAGTTCGGCTGCCGCGCCAGCCTTGCGCCAAGCTGCATAAAGCAGCGCCCCGTCCTGCGGGAGATAGGGGTCATCGGCTGCCGCTGCGATAAAGGCTGGCGCGGCATCGGCGGACACAGGCCCACGCAGGCCACCATAGATCAGCCCCACAAAGGCGGGCCGACTAACCTTGTCGCCAATGGCCAGATCAGCGGCAAGGAACGCGCCCGATGAAAAGCCGAGCATGCCGATCCGGGCAGGATCAAGGCCCCAAGCCCTGGCGTGTTCGCGCACAAGCGCCATGGCGCGGGCGCCATCTTCCACCGCGTGAGCTTCCCCGGCGAATTGTGGCACCTGCGCAGGCTCGCCGCTTTTCGCCCGCGCGATGATCGCGGCCATCTCCCTTTCATGCACTTCGGGCATGTGCATGGCGTCCTGCCGGCTTTTGACCGTGCGGTACTTGAGCACCAGAGCAGTCACACCATGGCGGGCCAGACGGCGGGCAATGTCTCGCCCGCCATGTTCATAGGCCAAGCCCACAAAACCACCGCCGGGAGCCACGATCACCGCCGTGCCATTGGGCCGCGCTGGCCGAAACAGTTCCAGCGTCGGATCGCTGACATTGAAGATAAACGTCTCATCCGCCTCGGCGATGCGCTCACGGGTTTCTGGCACGCCCAGCGTTCCGACCGTCCCCTTGGGATAGAGTGGCATCACCACTCCACCCACCGCAGCCTTGCGCGCCAAGGCATTGGTTGGCAGCAGTGCCGCCAACAGCCCCAGCATCGCCCATTCAGCCCAACGCTTCATGGTGCCCGCCCCTTCAAATTCTGGCCTTGAGCGTGACATAGGCCGAGCGCGGCTGATTGGGGCCAACCACCGGATAGCCCATATAGGAATAGGGATCCCATGCGCGCCGCCCGCCCAGATTGACCACCGAAACGCCCAGCGTGAAGCGGCCGATGTCATAGGAACCTTGCGCATCAATGACGGCATAGCCCGGCACGGCAATCGAATTGGGCAGCGTCAACTGCCGCGAGGTGACGGCGGTGATCCCTGCGCCGAGCGCCAGCCCCTTGGCCGCCCCGTGCAGGATACGATAACGCGCGGCAATGCGACCGCTGCTTTCGGGGACGCGGGCCAGCCTGTCGCCCGGCGCCACGCCATTGTCGCGCGTGTCGGTGTAGGCGTAATTGGCCAGCAGCGAGAGTGCCGGGCTCGGTTCCCACACCAGATCGACCTCCACACCCCGCGCCCGCTGGCGACCGGACTGGATGTAGAAGCCCACATTGTTCGGGTCGGCGGTGGCGACATTGTCATGCGTCTGGCTGAACAGCGCGAGTGTGCCTGACAGGCCCGCCTTGGGCAGGGCGAGCTTCACCCCGGCCTCGACATTGCTTGATCCTTCGGGCTTGGAAGGCTGGAGGCTGATATAAGCGAAGGGCGCGCGGAAGGCCGTAGCCCAGCCCGCGAAGAGCGCAACGCCTTGCACCAAATCCAGCGTGGCGCCCACTCGGGGCGAGACGTGGGTGTAGGTCTTGTGATTGGCCACGCCGTAATCGCTGTCCTCGACGAACCGCAGCGAGGTCAGACGCAGGCCGCCCGTCAGATGCAGCGGGCCATAGGTCGCCTGATCCTGCACATAGGCGGCCAATGTCTGATAGTGGTCGCGCTCGTTGGAGTTGGCTGGCGTTTGCGCGGTGTAGCTCAGGTTGTAGACCGGGTTCGACAGGTTAATCGTGCCCGATGGGCTGTTGCTGACGAACAGGCCCATACCGCTGTAGAAGCTGGTCCAGTCATAGTTGACCCCGCCCAGCAGATTGTGCGTGCCGCCCAGAACATCGAACCGGGCGGCCAGATTGGCGTCAAACGTCGCCTCCTTCGTCCGGTTGGTCATGGAGATGGGATAGACATCGTAGTTCGGCGCAATGGTGCCAGTGGGCATCAGATCGGGAAAAACGAAGCTGCCCCTTTCGTCGACCTCATTGGCGTAATAGCGCCCGCTGACCGTCAGTTTGACGCTGGGCGAGAAGGCATGACGCAGGGTGACCGTACCCATGCGGTTGTCATTGTCGGTCTGCGGTTGCCCAATTGGCGAACCGGGGAAGGCATTGCGGGCAATCGTGCCGGCTAGCGCCGCATCGGCGGGCAGGCCAGAATATTCCAGCGCTCCGCGGTGATTGAACTGGCCCTGCACCAGCAGATCGGTGTCGGGCGTCAGCTTGAACAGGATGCTGGGTTGCACCGACCAGCGCTTGCCCTTGACCTTGTCTATCCAACTTCCGTTGCTTTGATACTCGCCCGCGATCTTGGCGGAGACCGCAGGCGACAGGGCGAGGTTGACATCGCCATAGGGGTTCCAGGTTGAAAAGCTGCCCGCGCGCAGGGCGAGGGTTCCGCCGGTCTTGTCAGCCGGGCGCGCTGTTTCGATGTTGATGATGCCGCCCAGCGGCGTGCCAAGCCCGCCGCCATAGAGCGTGGCGCTCGGCCCCTTCAGCACCGAGATCGCCGCGACGCCCACCAGACTGTTGGGATCAAACGCCTGCTGGTTGCCCGCGAAAATCGGCAGGCCGTCGAGATAGACCTCGCCCGGAAAACCGCGCAGGATCGGCGGGATGAACAGGGTCTCGTCCGACCGCGTGGGGGTTACGCCCGAGACATTGACCAGCGCATCGCCCAGCGTGCGCCGATCCTGCTCCTTGAGCAGCGAGCCAGTCACCACCTGCATCGATTGCGGAACCTGGATGAGCGGCGTGTCTGTGCGCGTGGCCGAGGTGGATGTCGGCGCGGCGTAGGTATCTCGTTTGCCGGTGACGATGATCTGGTCGCCTGCCCAGCTTGGCGCGGCTTTGTTCTGGTCCGTGGTGGTTTGCGCCAAGGCGATGGCGGGAAGAAGAAGAGCGGCAGCATAGGCTGCGGCAGACACGCAAGTGCCTGCAAGAAATTGCGAACGCATGGAAATACCTTTGAATGGCCAGCGCGCATAGGCACCCGGCCAGAATCCGGAACGGGCGCGCAAGGCGGCACCCAACAAGCAGGATCAAAGGTAGATCGGCGGCCCTCTTAGCGGAGGCCTGATATACGTGGGCGCACTGTGGTTTGGCAAAGCAAGGCCGAGCCAAGCCACGGCGAGGATGAAAACCAGCAATTGCGCAAGCTGGATGGGGTCCACTGCTGGCAAGGCCGCATGGGCCAGGCTGCCATAAGGGCAAGGCACGAGATGCTCGCCATGCTGCGGGCTATCCTGCGTGCCGCCATCATGTTTGAGCGGCAGTGACACCGACATCGGAGCCGAAGCCACGCCATTGCAGATCGAGATGGTGATGCTGCTGCCGCCAGCCTCGACCATATAGCCCGATGGCACAAGCAGCCGCAGTGCCAGAACTGCACAGCAGATCAGCGTAGCCAGGCCGCGTCGGGCAAGAAGGCGGCGAACCCACTTCACAAGCCTCTCATAGAGTGGGTTACGTGGAATGTCACCCGGACAGTTTGTTGCTATGATATCTTCGCAAATCAAGACAATGGCCGCGCCGTTTCGGCGTCATGCGCCATCAAATTGTGACGAAGCTTCCATCGTTGTAAATTTTCAGCCATTCGCTATGAAGGAGCATCATTTTTCTACATCTCTGCGTCAAATTTCTACGAGGCGACACCACGTAATGCCGTCGCCTTTCGTACCAAATTGCCGCGCCTACTGGCGTGTTTGGAGCCGATTTCTCGGCCCTGCTTTCGCTCCAGCTTTCCACATTCTTAATGCCCTCCTACGCCACAAAGCGGACCCGGCAATTTGTCCGCTCATGAATGGCTGTTAGCTTGATATCGGTTCACATGATGGCGCTGGCGCCGTCGGCCAATTTTATGTCATGCCTGAGTACCGTAACGCACGGGAGTAAGTATGGGGTTCCGCAGTGCATTTCTCGCAGCCGCAGGTATATTGTTGATTTGCCTTCTAGTTTTGAGCGCGGGAATGCTCTGGCTTCAGTCATCGACGCGATTGCTGGTGGAACAGGCGGACATGGCACGTAATCAGGCGATGCAGGTGACCCGTCTTGAGGCCGATGCCGCCCATGCTTTGTTACGCGACTCGCCGGTACCTGATCTGGAATGGCGTGCCCTGCACAGCAAGGCGCAAGCATACCGAGCCAGTGTGGAGGAAGAACGCAAACTTATCGGTAACTCAACGGAAACACGGGTCTATCAAGATCGCGAGGACGTCATGGCGCGAAAAATGCTGACCCTGACCGATGGTCCCATGACGCGAGAGAAGCTTTTGCAATTGCGCAGGCTTTCCAGACAAATTGCGGCAAGAGAAGATGACGAAGCTCGCCTGGCCGTCACAACCGCAACGGCCAACAGCTGCGCCAGCGGTACCATGATGGCGAGCGCGATCATTGCATTCTTTATCCTTGTTGCCACGGCGGCATTCGTGTCGTGGCGGGCTGTGGTGCGTCCACTTGAGGCCCTGGCTCACGCCACGCGTGATCTTGCCGGAGAAACCTGGCCTCGCCCTATTTCGCCCAGCGGGCCAAGCGAGCTACGCAGCTTTACCGAGCATTTCAACGCCATGGCATCGGCCGTGGAACGACAGGTGGAGCGCCGCACCGTCGATCTGGCTGCTGCGAACCGGCAACTGGCCCAAATAGACGCCAATCGACGCCTGTTTCTGGCAAAGGTCAGCCATGCACTGGGCACTCCTGTCACCGTCATTCGGGGAGAGGCCGAAGTTGCGCTGCGCCTTAACGATGAGGCTGACGGCTTGCGACAGTCGCTGCGAGACATACTCGACAGCACTAATCTGTTACAAAGACGCCTTGCAGATCTCCTGACGCTGGCGCGTGCCGAAGACGGCGCATTACCCATTCATCGCGAGCCTGTCGATCTGGTCGCGCTGACCCAGCGGGCCATGCTTGTGCTTGCGCCTCTGGCTCTGATGAGGGAGGCTTCCCTTCACTTACAGATTCCCGAAACTGCCGTTGGCATTGATGCCGATCCGGAGCGACTGGAGCAGGCATTGTTGGCCATGCTTGACAACAGTTTGAAATTCACACCGCCGGGCGGCTGCGTTGAGATTGAGGTCAAAGTTTCAGACCATACTGCCAATCTGTCGGTTCGTGATGCCGGGCCGGGCGTGGCTGAAGATGAATTGGCACTCATATTTGCCCCCCATGTGCAGGGCGCCGCAGGGCAACGGTTGGGCGGAAGCGGTCTGGGGCTGGCTTTGGTCCGATGGATTGCGCAGGCCCATGGTGGCAGTGTGTGCGCAGAAAACAATTCGAATGGAGAAGGATTATGCGTGTCGATCACGCTGCCCATCAGGGCCGGCGCATCCTGCTGATCGAAGACGATCACGGTATTGGCCGTTTCCTGCATCGCGGCTTAACTGCCGAAGGCTATAGTGTCGACTGGCAAACATCAGGCAGGCCTGGACAAACACGGCTCAATGCAGGCCAGTTTCATGCCGCGATCATCGACAGGGGGCTGCCCGATCTGGATGGCGCCGACCTTTGCCGCAACGCAAGGGACAAGGGGATCACACTGCCTATTTGCATGCTGACCGCGCGGGGCAGCCTGGAAGACCGACTGGAAGGATTTCGCTGCGGCGCGGACGATTATTTGGCAAAGCCCTTTTCCTTCGAAGAATTGCTGGCCAGATTGTCGGTGATGATCAGGCGCAGCATGCTGCAGGAAAACGAAAGGTTGATTGTCGGGAACCTGTTGCTCGACGCGCGGGGGAGGCGGGGCGAACTCGCAGGGGAGGTGCTGAACCTGTCACGCCGGGAATTCGATTTACTTTTCTGCCTTGCCCGGCAATCGGATCAGGTTGTCAGCCGCACCCAGATCCTGAATGAGGTTTGGGGCACCGATGCAGAAGTTACCGAAAATGCTGTCGATGTTTATGTCGGCTATGTACGGCGCCTTCTGTCAGGCCCCCAGGCACCGGTGATAGCCACCGTGCGAGGCATCGGCTTCGTCCTGAGGCATCGGACCAAAGCATAACAAATCTTGAGAGGCTTCTCATGCGCCTCTCAAGACCTCTTCAGAAATCGCAGTCTATCTAATCCTCACAAGCGGCGCATGGCCGTAAGAGCCTGAGGAGGATGGGATGAAGGGTCACAAATGGCGTTTGCTGCTGTCTGCTTTTGCCTTGATGGCGACGGGGCCTGTCATGAGTCAAACGAGCGCGCCCGGTCATGAATTCAAGCTTCCCGGCGTTGTCTGGGACGATATTCTTAACGATGAACAGACCAATGACAATGTGCTGATGTATGGCCTGGGCGTGCGGGCGCAACGCTTCAGCACGCTGGAGCAAATCAACAGCGACAATGCCAAGAAACTGGTGCCCAAATGGGTGTTCTCCTTTGGCGACGAACGCCAGCGCGGTCAGGAAGGTCAGGCGCTTATCTATGATGGCGTGATCTATATCACCGCCTCCTACAGCCGGGTTTTCGCTCTTGATGCGCATACGGGTAAGAAGCTTTGGTCCTATACCGCGCGCTTACCCGATGACATCCGGCCCTGCTGCGACGTGGTCAATCGCGGCGCCGCGATCTATGGTGACAAGATCTTCTTCGGCACGCTCGATGCAGGCATCACTGCGCTGGATCGCAAGACGGGCAAGGTGGTATGGACCAAGAAGTTCCAGGACCACAAGGCCGGCTATACGATGACCGGCGCCCCAACGATCGTAAAGGACGCCAAGACGGGCCGAGTCATGCTGATCCACGGTTCATCGGGCGATGAATTCGGTGCGGTGGGTGAACTTTATGCCCGCGATCCCGACACAGGTGAGGAAATCTGGATGCGCCCGATGGTCGAAGGCCATCAGGGCCGCCTGAACGGTAAACCCTCGACCTTTACCGGCGATCCCAAGGCGCCAAGCTGGCCTAATGACAAGGACGGCCAGAAGGTGGAAGCATGGCACCATGGCGGCGGCGCGCCTTGGCAATCGGCCACCTATGACGTCAAAACCAACACGATCGTGATCGGTACCGGCAATCCGGCACCATGGAACACATGGAAGCGTTCGCCCGGCGACAGCCTTTACACTTCCGGCCAAATCTATATCGAACCCTCGACCGGCGAACCGGTGGGCTTTTTCCAGCATACACCCAATGACGCATGGGATTTTTCCGGCAACAATCCGATTGTTTTGTTCGATCTGGAAAGGAACGGAAAAACCATACGGGCAGGAGCCCATGCCGACCGCAATGGCTTCTTCTTCCTCACCGATCTGGACAAGCTGACCAAGCGCGATGGCAAAATCAGCAAGCAGAAGGGCGGCGCACTTGCAATATATCCCTTTGTGCCGGAAATCAGCTGGGCCAAGGGATGGGATGTGCCGAATGGACGCCCGCTAGAAAACGCCGAGGGCAGCCGCCCGCCCGAACCCGAACCCGGTCAGGACCACGGCAAGCCGGTGCGCGTTTCGCCCAATTTCCTTGGCGGCACGAACTGGATGCCCATGTCCTATAATCCGGGCACCGGCCTGTTCTATATACCGTCCAATGACTGGTCCGAAGATTACTGGACCGAAAAGGTCACCTATTCGAAGGGCGCGGCCTATCTGGGACAAGGATTCCGCATCCGCCGAAAATATGATGATCACGTGGGCGTTTTGCGTGCGCTTGATCCCAAAACCGGCAAGATCGCTTGGGAGGCCAAGGAGCAGCTGCCTTTGTGGGGCGGCACTCTGACGACCAAGGGTAATATTGTGGTGCAGGGAACGTCCGACGGTTTCGTCAAGATTTTCAACGCCAAGACCGGCGAAGAATTATGGAAATTTCAGACCGGATCGGGTGTGGTGTCCGTGCCGATCACGTGGGAAATGGATGGTAAGCAATATCTTGGCCTGTCATCCGGCTATGGCGGCGCTGTGCCGCTGTGGGGCGGCGATATGGCTGACCTGACCAAGACCGTCAGTCAGGGCGGGTCCTATTGGGTCTTCGAATTGCCCTCCAACTGAGCCTTGGGTCCGGCAGGTCCCGTTATCTGCCGGACCGCATGCCTCGTGCAGGATGGATAGCCATGCGATTTTTTCCAGCCCTTCTGCTGCTAGCCGTTATCCCGGTGGTCGGGCATGCCCAGCAGGTGGTCGTCAATGTTGAAGAACGCCCGACGCCATGGGTTGTGAACGGCTGTACGATCGGCCCTCATGCGCAATGTGCGGGCAAGGATCTGCGTTTTGCCGATCTGGCCAATGCAGATTTAACTGGGGCGAATTTGCGCGGAGCAAAAATGTCCCGCGCCGTTCTGCGCCATGCCAATCTCAATGGGGCGGATCTGCGCGATGCCGAAATGGACGGCGCGAACCTTCAGATGTCTTTCATCAATAGCACGGACCTGTCGGGCGCATCCCTGCGCGGGGCCGATCTGGTTTTCGCGCGGGCCGGAAAATCCAATTTCGACCGCGCTGATCTGACGGCTTCGACCTTGGAAAAGGCGCTCCTCAAAGGGTCGAGCTTCAAAGGTGCCCGCCTGATCAACGCTGATCTGATAGAAGCCAAACTTTACGAAACCAACCTTGAAGCGGCCAATTTGCAGGGGGCACGTCTTCGCTTTGCCGTTTTTCAGGATGCCTGGATGAAGGATTGCGTTTCATGCCCAATCAACTGGCAAGGCGGCGATACCGTGTGGGAAACCGAGGAAAAAGAACGCAAACGCAATAAAGGAAATGACAGTCATTAAATTGCCCGAGCAGGAATGACTCTCCCTGCTGGTAAACTGGGCCTTTATCGGCCGCCCCTCCGGATAAATCGCTTCTACTGCCCTTGAAGCGAGGATGTCGGAGGGGTTTTTGTATTGAATTATAGAAAATATAATTGACCTGAAAATAATAATTAATATATCATGATGAATTGAGTTATATGAAAAATATATACTATTTTTATATGCCCTATGGTTGGTGTCTCGGAATTTAATTATCGATGGCTAGTCACCTGAATCCGAAATTTTGCTAATTGTTTTCTGTCAGAAGCGTCTGACCGAGGCGATGATATCGTCGGCGGATTTGACCCACTTGTAGGGCTTGGGTTTTTCATTGTGAGCGGTGATGAAGGCGACGATATCGGCTTCGAGTTCCGCCGTTGATCGGTGGACTCCTCGCTGCAATTGCTTGCGGGTCAGCTCGGCGAACCAGCGTTCGACCTGATTGATCCACGATGCCGACGTCGGCGTGAAGTGCACGTGCCAGTGCGGGTGACGACTATCGCCGCTTCATCGACGAGGTCGTAAATGCGCGCAACCGGCGGCACGGCCCCGGGATTGATGCCGAACGCAAGTTCCTGCAGCCGCTGCCGGACGTGCGCACCACCGATTACGAGGAGGTCCTCGTGACGGTCACATCCTCGGGCGGCTTCACGTTGCGCAAGGTGTTCTACACGGTCCCATCCCGCCTGATCGGGCACCGTTTGCGGGCTCGCCTGTATGATGACCGCCTCGACCTCTTCATTGGCGGCACGAGACTCATGACCCTGCCGCGCGGCCGCGCGGGCATGAACGGGAAGCACGGTCACGTTGTCGATTACCGTCACGTGATCCATTCTCTGCGCCGTAAGCGGGAGTGTCCTGAATTCCGTGTACGGGGCGGCCTAATGGGTAGAAAGTTTCCCTATTATGGCAAGACGCAAAGCACCCTCGATTCCTGATGACCTCCTGGACCAGTTACTGGGCGGCATGGACGCCGCCAGCGCGCTGAACTCGCCCGACTGGATGAACGCCTTGAAGAAGGCACTGGCCGAACGTGCGTTGAGTGCCGAGATGGATTACCATCTTGGCGACGAGGCAGAGGCCGAGAACAGCCGGAATGGCTATGGGCGCAAGACGGTTTCAACAGGCACCGGCAAGATTGATATTGAGGTTCCGCGCGATCGGACGGGCAGTTTTGACCCGCAGCTGATCGCCAAATACCAGCGCCGTTTCCCTGGGTTCGATGACAAGATTATCTCGATGTATGCGCGAGGTATGAGCACTCGGGAGATCGCCGAGCACCTGCGCGAAATCTATGGCATGGACGCCTCGGCGGACTTGATCAGCACGATCACCGATGCCGTTCTCGACGAGGTTGCAGCCTGGCAGCAGCGTCCGCTGGATCCGGTTTATCCGTTGGTCTTCTTTGATGCTATCCGGGTCAAGATCCGCGACGAAGGCTTGGTCCGCAACAAGGCGATCCACATTGCCCTGGGCGTGATGGCCAATGGCACCAAGGTCGTGCTGGGCATGTGGATCGAGCAAAATGAAGGCGCCAAGTTCTGGCTTCGGGTCATGAACGAGCTGAAGAACCGCGGCGTTGAGGATATTCTGCTGGCCGTGGTCGATGGGCTCAAAGGATTCCCCGAGGCCATCAATGCCGCGTTCCCTGATACCATCGTTCAGACCTGCATCGTCCATTTGCTTAGGAATTCCATGGATTTCGTGTCCTACAAAGACCGCAAATCCATCGCCACGGCGCCCAAGGAAATTTACCGGGCCGTAGATGCCAAGGTCGCCGAGGAGGCGCTCACTGCCTTCGAGGCCAGCCCCTCGGGGCAGAAATACCCGGCAATTGGCCAGAGTTGGCGCCGTGTATGGGGGCAAGTCATTCCATTCTTTGCATTTCCTGCCGAGGTTCGTCGCATCATATACACAACGAATGCTATCGAGGCATTGAACTCCAAGCTGCGCCGGGCGGTACGGGCCAGAGGGCATTTCCCCAGCGATGAGGCGGCCAGCAAGCTGCTCTATCTGATCCTGCACCGTTCGGAAAAAGAATGGGTGATGCCGGCCCGCGAATGGACTATGGCAAAAGCTCAGTTCGCCGTTCTGTTCGGCGATCGCTTCGTTCGGGCCATGGCGGCCTGATTTTCAACCGCCGCCCCGTACACGGAATTCAGGACACTCCCCCGGCTACCGCCAGATCATCGCGCGAGCCCATGCCCGCTCGGTGAAGATCTATCTCGGCACGCTGACGCCCAATCCCTTTGATCCTCTCACCTCAACCCCAGCCAAAGTGGCGATGCGCGACGCAGTCCACCACTGGATCCGCACATCGCACGCGCCGGATGCGGTGATCGATTTTAAAGCTATGGTGCGCGATCCGACCAAGCCGAGGCAGTTCAAGCCCGAGTTCGACTCAGGCGATCATCTACACCCCAGCGAAAAGGGCCATCAAGCCATGGGCAAGGGCATTGACATCTCACTCTTTCCCTGACGTCGATCCCTGCAAATAAGGAGATGATGCGGTATACCCCACGCGGTTGCGGTAAATGAACCTACGGCAGGTTTGAACAAAACATTTTTGCTGCCAAAAGGGCGGCTCCGTCAGCGTCTTCAGTCCGACACCGCATTATGGCGAGCCTAATGGAAGCCGCTGCCTTGTGACAGAGGCAGACGTGTTATCGCGTTGGTGGTGTGTAGGTAGGCAATTGAACCTCGCCTTTTTCTGCGCTTGCGATCCAGGCGGAGAGCGTTTCGCGTTGCCTCGGACTGTCAGCCCTGGCGACGAGGGCCTTGAGCGAGGCGGTGTAGGCAATCTTCATGCCCTCGCTCGCCGGGGTAACGAGATCGGGTTGAACGCCGACATGCTCCCAATTGGCCTTGGTTACGGGATTGATGGCGCGGCCGGTAGGTATGAAGGCGGCAAAACCATTCGGCAATGGTACAAAATCTCCGGGGTTGGCACCGCCGCCGGTGACCTCCCCGATCAGCGTCGCGCGCTTCTGGGTCTGTAGGTCATAGGCAAATTCCTCGCCGCCGGAAAAGGTAAAGCGGGATGTAAGGACGAAGATTGGACCGGCATAATGCACCGCCACATCAGGATTTGTCCGATATTCCACCGTCCGGCCATCGGTGCGGCTGTAAAGGTCGTTCAAGTGCCTCACGTCATCTTTGGCAAAAAAATAGCTGGCCAGTTCGGTAACGCTTTGCGGCTCGCCGCCGCCGTTTCTGCGCATATCGACTATCAGCGCATCGGTGCCGGAGAGCAAAGACATGGCTGCGGCATAGGCTTCAGCCACCAGCGGCGTGGGGCCGAAGCCACGAACATCGAGATAACCGATATTGCCCGGAAGCCGCTGAACAGCGTTGATGCCGAAGCCCATGCGGGCCATGGCACGGCGCTCCTGCGCAGGATCCGCAGATTTGTCGTCGGTCTGATCGGGTGCAAAACGGCCCCCCAAATGGGCGTCCTTGCCGATTTCGCGCAAATCCCGGGTCAGGGCATCGGCCATCGCCGTCACGGTCAGCGCTTTATCGTAACCGCCGTGCGCGAGCTTGGCGGTAAGCGTGTCGGCAAGTAGGTTGGCTGTATCGGGGAAGACATAATCGCTGCGCAGACGCCGCGCGAGCGCAACCACGGTGGCTTTACGCGCAGACGGAGTAAGTCGCGGCGCCCCGGAGGTGCCGTCCGGCAGGTCTGCTGAAGACGGTTGTGCCGCAGCGGGTGCGGCGCTCAACAGGGCCAGGAGGACAATCAGCCTGAAGGTGGGGCGCAACGCTGTTTTCACAAGCCATCTCCAAATCGGTCAGTATCTGCATACAAAGGCATGGGTCATCGAACAGATTAATGGGATTGTCGCTGCTGCGGCATCGGTCACGCGAGCCTGCCTGTTTTCATCTCCGAGTGTGCCGGATGGCGCAGGCGTCCTTTCCTGTTTTTACCGTCCTTGGAGGCGCAGCAGTCCGCAATTGGCGCCAAAAATCGTTATTTCCTTATGCGGCAAATCGACCCCTGGGCCAAGTCCGCAGGGCATTTGGGAACAAGCATTTCTAACGATGTTGAATGGCTCACTGGTCGAAGTGGCGATCTGAGCAACGGCTTTGAACGACAGGAGGATCCCCGCATTTCGCAAACGCAACTCACTATCGGCTCGTCGGGACTTGGCCAAACGAGTGCTATGTCCCTGCCGCATCCGCACCATTATCGCCGGTTTTGTCGGCGATAACCCAATTTCCCGGCAATCCCGCACGCGGTCTGTCTGCGCCTGTCTGGCATCCGATCATCCGGTTGCGCAGGTGCTCACGCGAATCGTTCGACAACACTTGTCCGAGCACGAGAAGCGCAGAATTGCGGCCATTGCCGTCGGCGTGGTCGCGTAAGCCGCCTGTCTGCGTGATGTTCAGCAACGGCTCGGTATTGTACAAGCGCCTGTCACGATCACCCATTGCCCGCCAAAAAGCGGTTAGCGCAGCCGGTCTGCACAGGCTGCGTGAATGTCGGCTACGGCGGCAGGCTAAGCCTCCCCCATCATTCTGGCAAAGCTGCCCGGCGGAGTGCCGTTGTGTTTGCGGAAGGCGGTGCTGAAGGCGCTGGCGGATTCATAACCGATGTCATCGGCGATGCGGTCCAGTGATTTGCCGCCGCGGGCAAGCGCATCCTTGGCAACCGCCATGCGCCAGCTGGTGAGATATTCCATGGGCGCGCGGCCAACGATCAGGCCGAACCGCGCGGAAAAGGCCGAACGTGACATGCCGGCGATCCTTGCCAGCTGCGCAACGGTCCAATGGGCGCGGATATCGGCATGCATTGCATGCAGCGCCCGGGCCAGCGCCGGATCGCTCAGCCCGGCCAGCAAACCTGTCGTGGCGGCATCATGTCCCAACCCCTGCCACCGCAGGGCCTCGACCAGCAGCACTTCGAGCATGCGCTGCACGATCAGATCCTTGCCCGGATGGCTGGATGTGCATTCTTCGGCCAGCAGGTGGATGGTCCGGCCCATACGGTCCGTCATGCCCTGTGCAGCGGGAATATGGATCAGGCCGGGCAACAGCGCGAGCAGGAGAGGGGCATTGGCCCGTTCAAAGGAGAAACTGCCGCCCAGAGCCGCAAAATCTGGCTCGCCGTCCTGCTCCCCATGCCGGACCGCCTCCTTGCTGGGCTCCAGCAAAGGACCGGCCAGCCCCGGCTCGCTGCCCAGAGAAAAGGCGGGCGTTGTGGGCATCAGCAGGAAATCCCCCTGCGCCAGTCTCAGCGGCGCCGATCCCGCAAATGTCACCCATGCTTGCCCGGCGAGAATGAGCGTGAAGCCCGGCGCATCATGCGCCTCATAGCGAACCGTCCAGCGCCCCCGCGCCGTGATCGGTTTCGACAGGGCCGCATGGGGGCGAAGCAGGGCAATGATTTCGCTGAGGGGATCCATGTCTGGACGATCCGTAAATGAATATGGATCTATGATTATATATTGTCTTGATCCCTGCGTCTATCTCTCCCTGCATCGACATTAAGGAGACAGGCAATGACCAAGACGATCCTCATCACCGGCACATCCTCCGGCTATGGCCAGGCAACGGCGGAGCATTTCCTCGCCAAGGGCTGGAATGTGGTGGCGACCATGCGCAAGCCCGACCCGGCGGTGTTTGGGGCTGGCTCTGATCGGCTGCGCATCCTGCCGCTGGATGTCACCTCGCAGGACAGCATCGCGGCTCTGGCAGAGGCAGCCGGGCCTATCGATGTGCTGGTCAACAATGCGGGAGTGGGCGGGGTGGGCGCTTTCGAGGCCATGCCGATGAGCCTGATCCGGCAATTGATCGAGACCAACACAATCGGCGTGATGGCCATGTGTCAGGCCTTCATCCCCCGGATGCGGGAACGCCGCTCGGGCTGCATCGTCAATGTCACCTCAAGCGTCACTTTGGGGGCCTTTCCGCTGGCCGCCGCCTATACCGCGACCAAGCAGGCCATCGAGGGTTTCACCGGCTCGCTGGCACATGAGTTGGGCTATTTCGGCATTGACGTGAAGCTGGTCGAGCCGGGCTATGCGCCGACCACGCGGTTCGGCGCCAATGCCATCGTGCCGGTGAGCGATCTGTTGCCGGGCGAGTATGCCGATTTTGCCCGCCCCATTCTGGAAGCCTTTGCCGCGCCCGCCCTGACCACGCGCGAGGGTGATGTTGCCCAGGCGGTGTGGGATGCGGTGCAGGATCGCACAGGCCGGCTGCACTTTCCGGCGGGGGCGGATGCGCTGGCGCTGGCCGGGGGCGCATAGCCCTCAAGCTTCTCCACTGTGGCTCTTGAAAACAGGAGATCGCGCGGCGGATGAGATCCCCAATGCCCGAACCTATGAACGAACGACAGGTTCGGGTTTCGGTCTCTTGCCATTGGAATGTCCACTTTGAAGGCGGCAATTTCCATCACAGCGAAGCGAAAGCATCCGACCATAATATGGGATTCCGATTCTGACAGCAGGCGACCAAGACACGCCATTCCGATCTAGCGCTCTGTTTGGCGGCTCATGCCGAAAGCTGCCGGTAAGGCTCTGCGGAGCGCGGGTCGCCGCCGGGCATCCTGGTGAACTGCGCTGAGCTCGCCGTCGGTCGGTAGGCGGTGAACGAAGATGTACCCGGCAAGCGGAAAATGCAGTTTATGATGGGTGAGAACAAAGGGCCTATCATAGCCAGATTAGTCCCCGCCCAGTCCTGAAACATGACCGACGATGCTCTCCGGTCAATTCATCACAGTATAGAAATGGATCTCCGCCCTGCGGTACATTAAATCGCTGACTACGCCTTTGACGTACCCGTCCGGTCCGCGCCTCGTGGTGATAATCTGGATGCTGGACGCGGGCACGCCTTTGCCGATCAGATAGGCCTTAAGCGCGGCGCCCCTTTGCTTGCCGAGTGCCGCCGTTTCTCCGGGTGATATGGGAGCATCGATGCGGACGACAATCTTGTCGGAGATCTTGGCATAGACGGTCGCCACTGTGTCGAGGATCGAAGCCATCTCCCCACTGATGTCCGCCTTGGTCCAGTCGAAGACCACATTGAAGGGGCCTGTATCGGGATAAGGATGCAGCGCGACTTGCGGTGCGGGGCTCGACACAGGATTTTTAGCGGCCGCACTAGGCTTGTTCTCCGGACTGGAGTGCGCCCCGGCGGTAGTCGAGGTCGCTTTCGGAAAGTCGATCGCCGCGGGCGCGGACGCATTGCCCGGCGGGGTATCCGCGGCACCGATCAGCGTGTCGCCGGCGGGCATTTCTGCATTCTGGACCGGCGAGGACCCGGACGTGCGCTGCCAGGGTTTCCAATAGAAGAGCCCCGCCAGGAGGAGGGCGGCCGCGCACAGCGCGAGCACGACGTTCCGTTCGCGCCTGACCGGTTCGACCCGAATCTGTTCGGTGCCGTTGTCTCGCCGGTGCTGCGACGCTGTGTTGCCAGATTGCGGCAATCCCGCGCTGTCCGCAGATTCGGGATCTACGGTCGCGACGCCCAGGTCTGCCAGAGCGTCGGTGGCCAGTCGGCAGACATGCATACTGTCATCGCCGGCGAGCTTCTTCAGCAAACCAATCGCCGCAGCTTCGAGTGATCCGCGCTCGGCTGCAATCGCATGCAGGTCCTCAACCGCCAGGCCTTTCGCGTGACGATCGCCCTTCGCGATCCGGGCGAGCAGCGCTTCAGGAAGCGACGCTGCAACATGTACTGGGTTGAGGACGAGGACGGTGGCGCCGTCAAGGCCATAATTGAACGGCTGCGGTGTCTGGTTGGGCGCCTCCTTTCGCAAGCGACCACGTATATAGTCGAACAGTTCGTTGAGCGTGATCCTGCCATCGCGATCGGTGTCTGCCTGACCGCTCTCGATGCCCTCAATGAGGTGGCGCGTAAACAGTGACTGTACGATCCCTGCGATGGCGCTCTCGCCGGCCTGCTGGATCGCCGTTGAGGCGGTGATCACCGCATTGCCGGAGGACGCTTCGGAAAAGTCGCCGCTGTTGATGGCGACGGATTTCCCGGTGACACCTTTGCCGAAGGAACCACTGTAGCAGGTGTCGAGGAACAGGACCTGTCGGCTCGCCATACTTTCGTTCATGCGCTCGATCAGGTATCGCGCATCAAGCGAGGTGGCGTTGAGAGCAGCCAAGCGCGTGTCGCTAGCAGCGAAGTGCAGCAGACCAGACTTGTCCTTTATCCCATGCCCCGTGACAAGGATGAGGTTCGTGTCTTCGCCGCCTGACTGATCGAAGAATTCCTGGACCGCACAGCGCTGGGCGATGCATGGCTCATCGAGACACAGGGTAACCGCATAGCCGCCGACGTCTGCGCGCGACAATAGCGTGGCGAGCCGCTGCGCGTTAGTGATCGGCGACTGGAGCGGGAGGATCTGAGGGTCGGCAAAGCGTCCCGTGGCGATCAGCAAGGCACGGCGGGTCATGGTCAGCCGTTGCGGGGAAAGAGCCGCCTGATTAGCTCGGCCATCTTTTCGTCCATGTCTTGCCCGCTCAGCTCGAACTCGACGTCGCCCCGCTTGATCCGCAACGTCGTCCCGCGAGGCTGCCTCAACAACCAGTCGCGGATCGCGCTCACCAAGGTTGGTAACACTGCGCCGGCTGCGCCGAACGACACCAGGATCTCGGGCAAGAGAAGGCCTGTCCCCTTGCTGCCGGCATTGGACGGCAGCTCGCGCCGATTGATCGCGAAGCGCCGCACCTGGCGGAGTTCGTCGGCAAGGTTTTGCATCGCGCGTTCGGTGTTGTGGCCATGCGGATCATTTTCGACATGCACCGCGACATGAAGCTCGATTACGTCGTTCATCCCCCCCAAAAAAACGCCACACTTTATAATATTGAACGAGAATTAGCGCCTCTGCAAGCAGAGGCGACCGTGAGCGTACCGAGGCTTCTTCGCGTCCAAAGTTGAGTATCTTTGATCCAACCTATCTAGGCTAACTTGTTCGGAATTGCGCAGCCGCCGTCCAGCCAGCCGCTATCTTTTCAGTTCCGGTGCTTCCCTTCGGAAATGCGGACCGAGGCCGACGTTAAACGGTGGCTTCAGGCAAAATCTGCTGTTCGACGGGGCTCGTGCTAAAGTCGGAAATGTCCCAGGCCTACCAAAGTTGGCTCCCCGCCAGCGGTGCGGGGAGCCAACGGTTCAAATCTCGGTGTTCTCGGCGAGGGCAAGCGCGTCTTCCACATCGATCCCCAGATAGCGGACCGTATTCTCGATTTTGCTGTGGCCAAGCAGGATCTGGACGGCGCGCAGATTGCCAGTCGCCCGGTAGATGATCGACGCTTTCGTTCGGCGAAGCGAGTGCGTGCCATATTCGCTGCGCATCAAACCAACCCCGGTCACCCATTCATCGACAAGCCTGGCATATTGCCGGGTGCTGAGGTGACCATTGTGGTCAACTCGGCTTGGAAACACATAATCATCGACAGTGCCGCCCCGCCACTCAAGCCAAGCCAAGCCAACAGGCTAGCCCGGGCATCCGGGAGAAGTTTGAATTGAACAGCTCTCCCCGTTTTCTGTTGCATGACGATGGCCCGCGTTCGGATCTGCCCGCCGCTGACCACATCGCCAATTTTCATGCGGACAAGGTCGCAACCGCGCAGCTTGCTGTCGATCGCGAGGTCGAACAGCGCCCGATCCCTCAGGCGGCGGCGCTGATTGAGGTAGAAGCGGATCTCCCAAATTTGCTTGGGCTTCAGGGCTCGCTTCGCACCGACAGCGCGCCCTGCATTCCAGACCGGGCGCTGGGGGGACGCATTCACGGTTTCATTCATTTCCATGATCATTCTCCGATGGCCCAAATTGGCCATTCTGGAGAACGACTGCGGCCCCACGGAGGAAATGTTGTGGGGCTTGACGCTCGGGAGATCGTGTAGGCGTTGGCTGCATAACGGTACCAGCCCATGAAGGCAGGTCATGGCTGAGTTGCAATTGACAAACTTTGTCAATCTTTGCTATTTTCCTTGCCTTGGAGGTTGCCATGGCCACGATGAACATTTCTCTGCCCGACCCGATGAAGCAATGGGTGGAGGCGCAAGCTGACACCGGCCGGTATAGCAATGCCAGCGACTATGTGCGCGATCTTATCCGCCGTGATCAGGAACGCGCCGACAAGGTTTCCGTCATGCAGCGCCTGATCGATGAAGCCCGAGCGAGCGGCCTGAGTGATGAGACGATGGCGGACATCCGGGCGCGGGCGATAAGCCAGGCTGGTTTGCAAGCCTGACCGTGCCCCGCTTCCAGTTAACACGCGCCGCAGCCGATGATCTGACAGCCATCTTTCTTGAGGGCATCGAGCAGTTCGGTCTGCCTCAGGCCGACGCCTATCACGAAGGGCTGAGCGCGATTTTCGCGTTTCTCGCAGACTATCCCCATGCCGCGCGCCTGCGCGAGGAGATCTCACCGCCTGTTCGCGTGCATCCCTACAAGGCCCATCTCGTGATTTATGATGTGGGAGCTGAGGACGAGGTCATCATTCTGCGTGTCCGGCATGGTCGGGAAGATTGGATATCCTCGAATTTCGATGGTTAGCCGTGGCGAGGTAAAGGCATGCAGCCAATCTGCAGAGATCTCCGCCCCACTTGGAGCTTCTCCTGAGCGATAAGTCTGGATGCGACCTGCTTCCTTCGGGCCACAGCCGACCAACTCAAGCCGTTCCGCTGCAGCCTCTGGAGCGTCGGTTCACACCGAAACCGGTCTTTCAGAAATTGAACTTCCGCCTATCGACTACGAGTCCAAGTCGGTCGGTCCACAGCCACAGGTGCGCACCCCAAATCCAACATGCCGAAAACACCTGCTTTTCGTCGCCCTCATCGCTATTTCGGAAGTGATCGCATTTCAAGAACGCCAGCGGCGTCCCAGCCCCGTCCCTTGCCAAGCATTTTGAGAAGGAAGCCCGCCAAACTATGGACCCGAAGTTTGCTGCGTTGGCCGACAGCCTGCATCCCTCGTTCATCAAGCTGATAACCTGCCGCCCGCACTCCGGACGGGTCCGGCTTCCGCTCAATGTGCCCCGTTGCGGTGTCTACCTGTTCAGCGAAGGGGACGATCACCTCTATGTCGGGCGTACCGACCGTCTGCGCGATCGACACCGCGAACATTGGTCGGGGAAGGCCAATGATGCGCCATTCGCCTTCAAGCTAGCTCGTCATGCCACGGGTAACCTGGTCAAGGGTGGCCCGACGAGGAAGGCCTTAGAGCGTGATCCCGTCTTCGCCATCGCGTTCGCTGAAGCACGCGATCGTGTCTCGGCCATGCAGTTTCGATGGGTTGAGGAGGCGGACCCAAACCGCCAGTGCCTCCTAGAGATATACGCGACGGTCGTACTGGAGGCCCGGTACAACGACTTCATCAACCACTAGGTGGGCTCAAGCGCCGGACTCAAGAGCAGCGATCCCAGCGACTACGAGGTGTCGATTATGTAAACAGTCGGAAACAGCGCAACCGACCATAATGCGCTGTTCGGCAGTCGGGCCTCCAACGGCGGTTTTTGCCAGAATCTGTCGCTCAATCGGCGTGAAGCCGTTTAGCGGTAATGCGCTCGATACCGGTCATTCACCGGCCCTCAGCCCGAGAGCCGCCGTGACAGTGATGATTGGTGAAAATCGTCTGGTCCGCCTCGAGTCGGAAGCCCGACGAACCAGAGGTTTGTGCATTCTTCGCGGTACCGGCTTGACGCGCGGCACCGCAGCAGCGAAACCGGCTCGTCGAGGGGGCATAGAATAGTCGTGACGGCAGCAGGACTTACACCGGTATTCCCAACCGGTTCACAGAATGGCGTTTCAACGCCGACGTTTGATGTCGTGTTTATCCACGGTTTGTCTGGAGATCGTCGTACGACCTGGACTGCACAGGATGGCGCCTTTTGGCCGCAATGGCTTGCGGACGAGTTCGACAACATCAACGTCTATCTCGCCGGGTATGATTCCAGTGCTTTCGCGGACATATTGCTCGGCAGCGGCGCTTCGATCCAAGACCTCGCAACGACGCTCGCAGATGGATTGATCAGTCGGCCGCGCCAAGCTGAGAATATCGTCCTAATCACGCATAGCTTGGGTGGGCTCATCGTCAAGCAGATGCTGCGCCGCTGCGCCGACTCTGCCGACGTCCGGTTTCAGAATTTGGCAAAGAAAGTCCGCGCAGTTGTCTTTCTAGGAACGCCGCATCAAGGGGCGCAACTGGCGACCGCCTTCGACTTCATTCTCAGGCCCTTCAAAAGCAAGGCATCCCAGCAGCTCGCATACGGTAGCGCTGACCTCCTCGATCTCAGCAACTTTTTCTCGAACTTTGCGGTGCGTGAGAAAGTCATTGTTCGTCCGTTCTACGAAACCGAAAAGACCGGTGGTTTACACGTCGTGGACTGTGTGACCGCTAATCCGAATGTTTATGGCGCCGAGCCCATCGCGGTCCAGACCAACCACATTAAAATCTGCAAACCAGACACCACTCAAGCGCCTGTCTATCTATCGGTATGTGAACTGCTTCGGACGCTGTCCTCCTCGACGCGCGGTCTGGTCGTCGCAGGCTCCACGACGAGTGTGGCATCGAGTTCGGCCGGTCAGAACCTGCTGCCTGTCGCGGTGGCGACGACAATCCGGACTATGCCTACGGTCGGAGTTGAGATCGCACCGCCGCCCGCAACGGACATCGTGGCCCCCCAAGGCGTGACCACCGACATTATGGAAGATTTCGCCTATTTCACGACAGTCGCAGCGGATGACCGCCGGCCGCTCGATCAGAAGTTGCGCGAGGCGGGCCGCACCTACCAGATCAAGGATGCCACGCGCCGCAAGGAGCGTTTCGCCATGGCTCTTCGCCGCCATATTGCCCAACCTTCTGCTGTCACGCGCTACACGCAGCTGCTGGGCGACGTGGAAAGCCGGTTCGCACGGCATGTCCGGCGGCCGATCAGCGAAGGCGCAACGCTCGCGCAGATCGACCATGCCATCCAGTCGGACGTTCTAGATCCATGCGTCCGGCACTTCTCCAGCCCTGGTAGCGAGATTACGTCGGCGCTCGTCGACAACGCACTCTACTACTTGGCGGGGAATTGCCATGTGAGCTGGGACGCGTGACCGATCTTCGCATCTGGTATGCGGCGCGCGATCCGTATCACTGCGCGTTTCGCATAATCCGCCTGCTGACATGGAAGGGGGAAGGCATCCCCATCGACCAATTGCGCTTGCTCGACATGCTGCTGATGTATCCATCCTTGGCATTGCGGATGAAGCTTCCAGCGGCGGTACGCGAGAATCTGCGGGCACTGCGCCTCCCGCCAGTCAAAGACTTGTTCATCAATCTCCCCGGCACCGCGTCGATCTGGCAAGATCTGCAACTTTACCAGTCTGCAGCACTGAAGCAGTTGGCTGGTCGGAGCCTCCTCAAGCGAGACGCCCTTCGTGATCGATACGCCTCCTTGGATCAGCGCAATATACCTGCCTCACTCCACGATCGGGCGAGCGCGCAAAATGCCGCGCAGGCTGCGTTGATGACCTTTTTGATCACCGACATCGCCAACCTTCCCATCGACGGCCCGGACAACCTCTTCAAACGAGCGGGTGTGCCGACCCGGGGGCCGGTCGCATGAGAAGTCAGCTGATCGTTGATCGCATGCTCGTCTATCAGGCGAGTAATGTCCTCTACGACGAGCGCTTTCACCGCGGCGTCAACATCATTCACGGTTCAAATGGGTCAGGGAAGTCGACGCTCGCCGATTTCATTTTTTTCGGCCTCGGCGGAGACCTTCGTGAATGGAAGCCTTATGCGTCACGCGCGGAGGCGGTTGTTTTGCAGATCACCACACCACAAGGCGTTCTGACCACCCGCCGCTACGTCTCGACCGATCCCGGCCGACCGATGGATATCTTCTTTGGTCCGATGGATCAGGCCCTGAGCGCCGGTTCCGATCTCTGGCAAAGCTATCCGTACAGCCGACCGGAGCGCGGCTACAGCTTCAGCCAAATCCTCTTTCGCGCGATCGGATTGCCCGAGGCGATCAGTGATGGTGCCAGCAATCTGACCATGCATCAGATCCTCCGGCTGATCTACGTCGATCAGCTGACGCCGATCCAGCGCATCTTCCGGGTCGACCGGTGGGACACATGGCAAACCCGGCAGGCGATCGGCGAGTTGCTCGCAGGCATTGGCGGCTATGAGCTGTACGACCGACAAATCCTGCTTCGGGAAACCGAGAAGAAGTACAAGGACGTTTCCACCGCCTTGACGAACCTTATGGCAGTGGCATCGGGGTACGGCGAACAGATTTTGGTCGAACACATCGAGACCAGTATCAGCGATGCGAGCCAAGAACGGACGCGCCTGCTTGCGGCCATTGACGCTTTGGGCGATGAAGATGATGACGGCGAAGCGACGCAGGAGTTGAAGACCGCGCGAGCCGAAGCACTCAAGGCGTTCAAGACGAGCCGGCGCCGGGTTGTCGATCTTACTGATGCGATCGAGACTTTAGGCTATGAAATAGAGGACGCCGAGGCGTTTCTTGAGCACCTCAAAGAGTCACTGCGCGACTTCGACGATGCAGCGCTCACCTTCACGGCGCTAGGGCGTCTTAACTTCGAGTTTTGTCCGTCCTGCTTCGCCGTCGTACGGGAGAAGCCGGCGGACCACTGTCAGCTGTGCAACGAACCGCAAGTTCACGGCTCGGATGATTCCCGCACCCTGGCTGTTCGTCTGGATCTGCAGATGCAGCTACGGGAGTCTACCGCCCTCCAAGAAGAACGTCGAGACGAGCTTGCGATTATGACGGCCAATCTGCGCGTCGCGAAGCTGGAACTGCGCCGCGCGTCGACCACAATTGAAGTTTCGCGAACGGGGCCAGCCACCAAGCGCGAAGCCAGCGTTGCCGAACTCAGTCGGAAGGTCGGTTTTATAGATAGCCAGCTCGAGGTGCTTCAAAAGCGACTTGAGCTAGGTCGCAAAATCAGAACCCTGTCGGAGCAGAAGGAGGACCTTAACAACGACCTCACTCGCCTGCGCAATGAGGTTGAAGCGATCAGCCGGTCACAGGATCAACGGAAGCGCTCAGCCTATACGCTCATCTCCAGCGAGGCCAAGGCACTCCTCGATCGCGATCTTGAGGAGCATTCCGATTTCGGTAAGGTGGAGCATGTCGACTTCAGCTTTGCCGAGGATTGGATCGCGATCAACAAAGACAAGAATCGTTCGGGCAGCGCTAGCGGCATGGTCGTGCTAAAAAACAGCTTTGCCGCAGCAACCCTCTTCTCTTCAATTACCGATGCGCGCTTCTGTCTGCCGCGATGGATGTTGTTCGACAATATTGAAGACAAGGGGATGGTCGAAGAGCGGTCTTGGAATTTCCAGAGAGTACTTGTGTCTAATTCAGCGAAAGCTGAGCACCTTCACCAGATCATTTTTACGACGTCGAAGATTGCCCCCGAACTGGAGCACAGCGATCTTGTGGTCGGACGCAAATATACGAAGGTAGCACCCTCCTTGGCTATTGTCGCTCCATCGACCACGAGGACTAATTAGGACTGTGGTCTTCTAAAGGCAGCGAACCGGGAGCCGGCAAAACGCAAGTTCGACGCGCCCGCCGCGCTTCGAATCAATGCTAGAAGACGATGGTCTCGATCACAGCCAGTCGTACTTCGATGTTAGTCGGGAAGCGCTGGACGTCGGATACTGGCGAGACCGGCCCTTCGAGGCTTCAAGTGGCAACGGCAGTAAAGTCGAAGGGTTTCGGGCGCCGGCAGGCGTACGAAAGTCTTACAACTACGACCCGCGGTGAGGCTCGCACAGGTCTATGGGTAAAAGGGCTTTGGTGTGGATTGGGGTGACTGAAGCAAACCTACCGGCCAGTCCGTGAAGGGCGGAACAGCATAGAAGTCAGATGGCCATTGTCCTCGAAGCGCCGCTGATCCGTAAGCGCTGTTTTCAGCCCACATTGCCCCAGGGCATGAGCTCACCGATGCGTGTGGCGTGATGGCCGTTGGCTAGCTTGGCGAGGGTTTCGGTCAACCAGGTGTGCGGGTTGATGCCGCACAGTTTGCAATTTTCGATGAGGGTGGCGATCACCGCCCAGTTGTCCCCGCCTTCGTCGGAACCAGCAAAGAGCGCATTTTTGCGATTAAGGGCCAAGGGCCGGATGCTGCGTTCGACGGTGTTGCTGTCGAGGTCGATGCGGCCATCGTCGAGGAAACGGCTGAGGCCGTCCCAGCGGGTGAGCGCATAATTGATAGCCTCGCCGATCTTGGACTTGGCGCTGACTTGCCGCTGCCGCGCGTCGAGATATTGGTGAAGGTCATCGACATGGATGCGGCTGTGTTCCTGGCGTGCTGCCCTGCGCTGCTCGGCAGACAGGCCGCGAATGTCCGCTTCGATGACATAGAGCAAGGTAATGCGGCGCAGCACTTCGAGGGCAACCGGCGACTTGTCCTTCAACTCGTAGAATTTGCGGCGCACATGCGCCCAGCAGAAGGCAAGCCGCAACTGCTGGCGTCGCTTGGCCAGCGCAGCATAAGCCCCATAGCCATCGACCTGCAGAATGCCCGCAAAACCGCCCAGATGGGCTTCTGGCCGCTCTGCCTTACGATCTGGCGCATAGACATAGGCCACCATCGGCGGATCCATCCTGCCCCATGGACGATCATCGCGCGCATAGGCCCAGATCTGGCCGGTTTTGGTTCGCCCGCGCCCCGGCTCAAGGACTGGTGCGGTTGTCTCATCCGCAAACAGGCGCTCGGATTGACGCAACCGTTCGAGAATATGGTCACGCAGGGGACGCAAATACCATGCTGCCCGCCCGACCCAATCGGCCAGCGTCGAGCGATCAAGCTGGATGCCTTGGCGGGCGTAGATCTGCGCCTGCCGGTACAGCGGCAAGTGATCAGCGTATTTTGCCACCAGCACCTGCGCGATCAGTGCTTCGGTGGGGATGCCACCCTCGACGATACGCCCTGGTGCCGGGGCCTGCACAACGGCGCTCTCGCACGAGCGGCAGCCGTAACGCGGTCTGCGCGTGACCAGCACACGGAAGGTTGTGGGCACCACATCGAGGCGCTCGGAGACATCCTCGCCGATCTGGTGCAACCCGCCGCCACAGCAGGGGCAGGCCTTATGCTCGACATCGACGGTTTGCTCGATCCGCTCGAGATGAGCAGGCAAGGATCCGCGATTGGTCTTGCGCGGGCGTGGCGGCGATGTGCGGCTTGCCTTGTCGCGGGCCTGTTCGGCCTCGGCCAGCGCGGTCTCGATGTCTTCAAGGGCCAGTTCGAACTGGTCAGGATCGAGTTGTTCGGATCGGCGGCCAAAGCGGTGGCGCTGGAGGGCGTCGATGATTGCCTGCAGGCGTTCTGCCCGGGCCCTGAAATGCTGGAGCGCTTCGAGCTCGCGAGCCTGCTCGAGGACGAGCGCACGCAGCGCTTCAACGTCATCAGGCAGGTCCGCTTCCATCAGCATGAACGGATTGAATCAGCGTCTGAAGGCCCCGTCAACCGGCAATTTGCGGGGCAATGGGCTTGCGCCCGCCATGCACGCGGCGCCAGTCGAGCCCCTCCAACAAGGCGCCCAATTGTGCCGATGTCAGGCGCATGACACCATCCTGAATGCCCGGCCATTTGAAGCCACCGCTCTCCAGCCTTTTGGCCATCAGGCAAAGGCCAGTGCCGTCCCACCACACCAGTTTAATTCGGTCCACCCGCTTGGCCCGGAATACATAAATCACGCCGGAATAGGGATCGCCGCCGTAATCGGCACCCACCAGCGCAGCCAAGGAATCTGGTCCCTTGCGGAAGTCCACCGGGCGCGTGGCTACCATGACCCGCGTGCTCTGGCCGATGCCGATCATGGTGCAGCACGCAGCACCTGAAGGATGGCCGCCGCAAGATCGATCCGCACCGATGGTCCGATCCGTACCAAGGTCCCGCCGATCTCCACCTCCACCATCCCATCGCCGGGCACAGATGGCGAGGCCTTGGCCACCACCGGCACAAACATGGGCTCCTGGCGTGGAGGCAGTTGGCTGGCCTCAGCCGCATAACGCAATTCACGCCGCCACGTGTAGAGCAAGGATGTGCTGACGCCGCGCTCCCGAGACAGCGCCGCGATATTACCGCAGCGCTCCATCTCGGCCACCAGCGCCAACTTCTCTTCCAGCGTCCAGATGCGCCGCCGTCCGGCCATCTCGGTCAGAACTTCAACCCGCCGAGCCGGCCTCAGAGCCGCTTCAGTGTCGGTGTCCAGTGCGCTCGCAAACCTCGTGTCATCCATGCACGCCCATCTGCAACAGCCATAAATCCGCGCAAGGTGGGGCCGGAACGGCGCTTACGCTGATCCTGCTGGCAATGAGCTCAATTTTGACTGTGCTGGCGGCGTCGGCACACCTATCCCCATGGGCCGGGGCGCAACGTTCACGGCCATCATGCAGGGTAAGCCATGCCGGATCATGGCGTGTTTCTCCGGGCGGGCGGTGCTGGCTGCGGCGGTGCGCGTGGCTGGCACCAGCGGGCGAAGTCTTCGATGATGGTCATGTGCCCGCCGCAACATGGGCATGGCGGGCGATGATCGGGCGGTTCGTCGGGTTTGGTGTCGGTCTCCTCAATCGGCGCGGTGACGCCAAGCAGCCTGCGGGCGAGCGCCATGGCCTCGTTGTGCGTTGAACTGGCAAGCAGGCCGTAATGCCGGATGCGGTGGAAGCCGCGCGGTAGGACGTGGATCAGGAAGCGGCGGATGAACTCGTCGGTGGCCAGCGTCGTGACCTGCTGGCGCTGGTGCCCGTCGGGGCGATAATCCTTGTACCGGAACGTCGCGCTGGTCTCGTTGAAGGCAATGAGGCGCCGGTTCGAGATGGCAACGCGGTGCGTGTAGCGCGAGAGATAGGCCAGCACCGCCTGCGGTCCGGCAAAGGGCGGCTTGGCATAGACCACCCAGCGCTTCTTCCGGATTGGCGACAGATATCGCAGGAAGGCCTTGCGTGTCGCGAGGTCTGCCAGGGTGCCGAAGAAGCCCAGCTTGTCGGCGTCGAACAGCGCCAGCAGGCGGGTGAGGAACAGCCGGCGGAACAAGGCGCCCAGCACACGCACCGGCAGCAGGAACGCGGGGCGCGATGATATCCATCGCGTGCCGTCGAGCGCGATGCCACCGCCAGGTACGATCATGTGCACATGCGGGTGGTGGGTCAGCGCCGATCCCCACGTGTGCAAAACAGCGGTGATCCCGACCCGCGCGCCGAGGTGCTTGGGATCGGCGGCGATGGTCAGCATCGTGTCCGCGGCGGCGCGGAACAGCAGGTCATAGACCACCGCCTTGTTCTGCCACGCGATGTCTGCGACCTCGTTAGGCAGGGTGAACACGACGTGGAAGTAGCCAACTGGCAACAGGTCGGCCTCGCGCGCGGCCAGCCAGGTGCGCGCGGCAGCGCCTTGGCACTTGGGGCAGTGCCGGTTGCGACACGAGTTGTAGGCGACCCGCCAATGCCCGCATTCATCGCAGGCCTCGACGTGACCGCCCAGCGCAGCGGTGCGGCAATTCTCAATCGCCGTCATGACCTTGAGCTGGCCGAGGCTCAGATGCCCGGCGTGTGCTGAGCGATACGCGGGCCCGGCGCTACGGAAGATATCGGCGACCTCGAGCGAGGCGCGCACCGGCTCAGCCGGGAGGAGCCACCTGCGGCTCGAGCAGCGTCGTCAACTTGTCCAGCGGACTGATGACCGCGCGCACGGTTCGAGTTGCGACCGTGGTGTAGAAAGCGGTGGTCTCGAGGTTCGCATGCCCGAGCAGCGCCTGGATGATTCGAATATCGACGCCATCTTCCAATAGATGCGTGGCGAAGCTGTGTCGGAGAGTGTGTGGGCCGACCCGCTTTTTGATACCCGCAGACTCGGCAGCATCGACAGCGATGCGATGGAGCTGTCGAGTGCTAAGCGGCTTAAGATAGTGCATGCCCGGGAACAGCCAATGGGGTGCCCGGCTAATTTTTCCATGCGAGCAAGCACACGGTCGCGGCATTTGTACCAGACCGAATTGTTGCGAGGCCCATCGATTTTGAGGGCCGGGAACACCCAATCGTGATTCGTCTGCATCAGGGCGCGTCCCCAAGGCCCGAGGGCGATTCTATGCTCGAAGGAATTTTTGGCGCGCGCTGACGGAATGATCCACACACCGTTGACGATCTCGTCGCTTCTGGCTCGGGCCATTTCGGAAATGCGTGCGGCTGACAGAAGGCAAAGCAACATGCCTCGCTGAAAATCCCGCTCTTCCTCCACCAGAGCCTGAAGGAACCATTCGAGTTCGAGATGACTGAGTTTGCGGGTTCGGGCTTTTTCGGGAAAACGCAAATCGCCCAAGCGCTTTGACGGATCCGTCTCCAATCCGACTTCAAGGCCTCTTAAGGACGCTGCCCAGCCGAAAATAACCTTCAGTTCGGCGGCCAGGCGATTGGCCCTGACCTTGGCGGTCTTGCCCTTGGCTTCCACCAGCTTGATGAGGTCTCGTTCTGTGACCTCATAGATGTTGCGATTGCCAAGCGCGGGGCCGATGTCGTGGTTGTAGACATCCATCTTATCCTTGATGGTTCGCGGCTTGTTGATCCGCTTTGCGCGTGATGACCGCCCTTCATGCACGGCGATCATGTAGAGGCCATGCGCTTTGGCCACCGTCATTGCGTTGCGCGCTTTCTCGGCGCGCTGGACAGCGCGCGGGTCAATACCGGCTTCAGTCTGGGTGTTGAGCTCTCGTGCCCATTCACGGGCCTCCGCCATGGATTGGGCGGGAAAGACGCCGCCGAAGATCGTAGCGACGACTTTCTGACGCGCGACCTGTCGGCGGTAGCGCCAGCGTTTCTTGCCGGACTTGAGAGCTTCGATCGCCAGGCCGGGGGTCATGGGATCTGCAAGGCTGCCCTCGCAAAGGGCGTCAATCATGGCAGGCGAAAAGGTGATTTTTTTGGCCATAGTTCCGATTCCATCGGCGTTTGGCGCACATAAAATCATGGCAGAAATCATGGCAGAATAGGCGTCCAGCCCAGTCGGGCGGGGTCTGGCCCTGTCTAGCCAATTTTCTGAGGTTTCTGCCGTAAAGTATTGCGTCAAAGCCGAATCATGAGAACTCGACTGGCTGGGGTGGGAGGATTCGAACCTCCGCATGGCGGTACCAAAAACCGCTGCCTTACCGCTTGGCTACACCCCAGCATCGCATCGGCCACCATGGGCCGGGAGGCGTCGCATAACGGCATTGTGCGGGTAAGAAAAGAGGCAATTTGAACTTTTTGCGCAAATTGCCTCTTTGGGCGGATAATCAGGCGGTCGCGTTTACAAGGGCGGCGAAATCCTCGGCTGAATGGCGCTCCAGCAAGCCCTTGCGATTGTTGACCAGACGTCCGCGTTGCGTCGCTTCGCGCGCGTCGATTTCACCCACCCAACGGCCGACGTTTTCGTATTCGTCAAGGCCTAGGAAGGTCTTGGCCTCGCCATAGGCTTCGCCGCGCCACAGGTTGCCCAGCCACGGATAGGCGGCCATGTCGGCGATGGAATAGTCGTCGCTGCCCAGAAAACGGCTTTGCGCCAGACGCTTGTCGGCCACATCGAACAGGCGCTTGGTTTCCATCGCATAGCGGTTGATGGGATATTCGTACTTTTCCGGCGCATAGAAATAGAAATGGCCAAAGCCGCCGCCGATGAAGGGCGCACTGCCCATCTGCCAGTTGAGCCAGCTGAAGGTCTCCGCGCGCGCCGCCCCGGTAGTGGGCAGGAAAGCGCCAAATTTCTCGGCCAGATAAATCAGGATCGCGCCCGATTCGAACACGCGCACCGGCTTGGCCTCGGTACGGTCGAGCAGGGCGGGGATCTTGGAATTGGGGTTGATCTCGACAAAGCCCGAGCTGAACTGATCGCCCGCGCCGATGTCGATGAACCACGCATCATATTCCGCGCCCGCATGGCCCGCCGCCAACAGTTCCTCCAGCAGGATCGTCACCTTCTGCCCATTGGGCGTGGCCAGCGAGTAAAGCTGCAACCCATGCTCGCCAACCGGCAGCACCTTGTCATGCGTGGCGCCCGAAACGGGGCGGTTGATGCTGGCGAACTGGCCGCCATTGGCTTTGTCCCAGGTCCAGACCTTGGGCGGGGTATAGGTGTCGCTCATCCTGACAGGCTCCTGCGGGGGTTGATTGCCCCGGCAACATAGGAACCTCGCGCGCGATCCGCCAGACCGGGGCGCCGCAAGAAAGTTTTGATCGCGCAAAAGAAAAGCGGGGGCGTTTACAGCCCCCGCTTGATGCAATCCCGTTTGACTTTACGCCAGCTTCACAACCCAACCATGCGTGTCGGCGGATTGCCCGCGCTGGATCGCCACAAGACGGTCCTTCAGCTTGGCCGTGGTCTGGCCCGGGCCGCCGCTGCCGATGGTAAAGCTGGTGCCGTCGGGCGAGGCCACGCGGCCCACCGGCGTCACCACCGCCGCCGTGCCGCAGGCGAAGGTTTCGAGCAGTTTGCCGCTGGCCGCGTCCTCGCGCCACTGATCGATGGAATAGCGCTCCTCGCGCACAGTCAGCCCTTCCTCGCGCGCCAGTTCAATCAGGCTCGCCCGCGTGATGCCGGGCAGGATCGTGCCCGACAGCGGCGGGGTCAGCAGGCTGCCGTCCTCAAAGGCAAAGAACAGGTTCATGCCGCCCAGTTCCTCCACCCACTTGTGCTCGGCGGCGTCGAGGAACAGCACCTGATCGTGGCCGCGGGCAAACGCCTCAGCCGTCGGCACCAGCGAGGCGGCATAGTTGCCGCCGCACTTGGCCGCGCCCGTGCCGCCCGGCGCCGCCCGGGTATATTCCGAAACCCAGATCGACACGGCGGGCGCGCCGCTCTTGAAATAGTTGCCGGCGGGGCTGGCGATCACGATGAACTTGTACTGCTTGGCCGAACGCACGCCAAGGAAGGGCTCGGTGGCGATCATGAAGGGGCGCAGATAAAGCGAAGCGCCTTCCTGCTCCGGGATCCACGCCTGATCGGCCAGCACCAGTTGGCGCACCGCCTCGACAAAGACCTCTTCGGGCAATTCGGGCATGGCCAGACGGGCCGCGCTGGCGTTGAAACGCTGGGCATTGGCATCGGGCCGAAACAGCGCGATGGAGCCGTCGGCGTGCTTATACGCCTTCAAACCCTCAAAGATCTCCTGCGCATAATGCAGCACGCTGGCCGCCGGATCGAGCGGGATGGGGCCGCGCGGGCCAAGCGTGGCATCGTGCCAGCCCTTTCCTTCGGTCCATTCGATCACCACCATATGGTCGGTAAACTGGGTGCCGAAGCCGGGCGCGGCCAGAATCCCCTCGCGCACCGCATCGGCCACGGGGGCAGGGTGGGGCAGGCGGGTGAAGGACAGGACAGGCTCGGCGATGGTCGCCATGATACACGACTCCTCATGGGGTGAATGCGGTTGCCTTTGAACGAAAATTACGCACAAGGCAAGGGTCTTGAAATTAAAAATCGCAAGACCCGTTTGTGTATCGGCTGATAGCACGGTTGTCGGCGCGGGAAAACCGCCTGAAACCCATCAATTGTCGATGCGGGGCAATTCGCTGGACTCAAGCCGGGCGTAAAAATGGGAAACCGAGCGCTGCAATTCATAGCGCGCTATCGCCACGCCCGAAAAACGCTCGGGGATCGCGATGTCGCCCGCCTCGCCCATATCCAGCCCACGCGCCACCGCATCGGCCAGCGCGCCCTCCAGCCAGGTCAGCCAGTCGCGCGTCTGGGCAATAGCGCCATGGGTGGCGTCCACCGGGCCATGGCCGGGGATCAGTTGCGCAAACTCCCGCCTGTCGAGCGTATCGAGACTGCGCCGCCACGCCGCCAGATCGGCATCGGGCGTGGCGGGCGCGCGGTTGTGAAACACCAGATCGCCCGCGATCAAGGTTCCGCTGGCCCGATCCATGATCGCCAGATCACCCCCCGAATGGCCCGACAGCGCAATGGCCTCCAGCGCCCGCCCGCCGATTTCCAACGGCCCCGGCACCACATCCATCCCCGGCAGCACGACATTCGTGCCCGTCATCCAATCGGCCAACAGGCGATACATGCCATCGGAAAAGCCGCGCCCGTCGCGCTCCAATTCCTGGCGCGTTTCGGGCAGGGCGGCGATGATCGCCGGATCAAACGCAGCAGCCCCCATCGCGTGATCGGGGTGCAGATGCGTGATCAGTACCCGCAACACCGGCCCCCCGCTCAGTTTCTGCGCCAATTCGGCCAAAGCCTGACCATAGGCCAGCGACGGCCCGCAATCGCACAGGATCGCGCCGCCCTTTGCCGCCAATATCGTGCAATTGGCAATCGCCCCGCCATTGGCAAAGGCAATCGCCTCATCCGCACCGCGCACCACCCAGACGCCGGGGGCGACCAGATCGGGTTTGAGCTTATAGCGCTGCGCCGCGTGCGCGGCCAAAGGCGCGGCCAGCATCGCGCCGATCATGGCGCGCCGGGTCAGAAGCTCAACCACGCGGGCGGCTCTGCGGGCCGATCACGCCCTGATACTCGCGCCCCTCGCTGTCGCGTGCCTGCAGCTTGATCGGGCCTTCGCGGGTGGGGCGCAAAAGGAACGTGAAGGCGGGATCCTCGCTGACCGAGCCCTCGACCGTCATGCTGCCCAGTTCTACCCCGGCGGCATCGCGCAGGTGGATGGTTTCGATATGAAAGCTGGGAATATTTTCCACAAGGCCGGTGTCCATCGGATGGCGTATCGATACGCGCAGGCGCAGATCGTCGGCCTCTTTCCACGCGCTCCCCCGCATTTCGCCCAGATGCAGCGCCCAGTCGCCCTTGGCCCGGCTGACGGGCGGGGCCGAGCAGCCGCCCCCCGCCGCATCGACCCAGACGCCCGACACATGCCACGCCCCATCGGCCCCCATCACCGCCGCGCGCACCGGGGTGCGCTGGTCCAGCTTGATGCGCAGCGAGAGGAAGGGCGCGGCGTGGGGAAGGCGGAAATCGACCGCCTGGGTCAAGGGGTTTAGATCGGCAAAGATGATGATCCGTGATGCGCCGGGAACAGTGCGCGCGTCCACGGTGACGGGGAACTGATGCTGGTTTTCGGCGATCATCGGCACCTGCAGCCGCACCCGCGGGTCGAACACCACGGGCGCCCCCTTGAACAGGCGGGCCGCATGATAGGTCCACATGGGCGAACCCAAAGGATCCCTTGGCAGGGCAGGCGCCGCCCAGGCACAGGCGGGCAGAAGGAGGGAGGTCAAAACCGTCAGGGCTGCTTTGCGCATCATACCAAGGGCGACTATGCACCCATTTGCTGGCCGGTATATGCTACCTTGGCACAAGGAGAAGGGTATGCTGGGGGCAATTGCGGGCATCTTTCTGGCGGCGGCCCAGCCGGGCCTGTTCGACGCCGATGGCTATCGCGCGGCCTCCTATCGCGCGCCGGTTGATCGTGATCCTTGGCCTGCCGCGCATATTGCTTTGGCCGCGGCGCGGGATTTGCGACCGGGGCGCGATGCCCTGTTCATCGACGCGCTGCCGCTGGGCCGCAACGCCGGGCAATGGGTTCAGACCGAAACGCACGAGACGATCGCGGGCGCAATCTGGCGGCCGGAGGTCGGGCGGCCCGGCGTCGATCCCGCGCTGTGGGCCGGATTGCGCGGGACGATTGCGGCATGGCGGCGCGGCCATCCGGGCGGGCCGGTGGTGCTGTTTTGCCGGACGGATTGCTGGATGGGGTGGAACGCGGCCCGGCGTCTGGCGCGCGAAGGCGTCGGCGATGTCTATTGGCTGGCCGAGGGCGTCGAGGGTTGGCGCGATACCGGGGGCGAGCTGAGGCCTGCCACGCCGCAGCCGCAGAAATGAAGGCCCAGAAATGAGAAGGGCCACGACAGCCCAAGCCGTCGCAGCCCTTCGCATGGTCAGCGGCCGCAAAAGTGCCGCTCACGAAGCCTCTATCGCCTAATCGTTAAACTCAGCGATAATGCCTCGCGATACGGATTGCCGACCTCTCTGCTGAACCATGAGACATCGGATCACCTCCTTTCGCGCTGTTGAGCCATAGGAAGCCGCCGGGGGGCGCAATACCCAATCCAGACGACGGGGCGAGGGTCTGTTCAACCACACTCGCCTTGCATCAAAGGTGGTGTATTTTGCGCCGCACAACAAGTCTTGAAATGGAAAAAATTGCTGTCACAATCTTGGCTCCCCGGGCGGGTGAGTCTGAGGAATTCCCGGAAAATCCGTCATATTGGCGTCATCGGCGGGAACGGGCGGCGCGTGGTGCGCGGCTTATCCCCGGCAAAGACTGCGCAGGCCTGAGTCGCGCCAATTTTATCACCCGATTTTGTGAGCCTTTTTAGCGCGGCGCGCGGCAATCCTCGATCACGCGCGAGGCCGATGGGTCGGCGGGCAGCAGCAAAGGGGCATGCCCCGTCACCTCCACCTGCCAGCGACCGCGCGTAAAGGCGATGGCGTCGAGCAGTCGGTCATTGGCGGCCAGCGCCAGCGCCGCGCCTGCGGCATCGCCCTGCGCGGTGCCTTGCCTCGTCTGGGTGGCGGTGGTGATCTGGATCAGGCCGCCGGTCCCGCCGGGCACGCTCAGGCGCACGTAACTGCCCTGACAGGCCATGGTGATCTGGGGCGCGCCGTTTTGCCCGGCATAGACTGCCTCTGAAACGCCCCCCGACAGGCTCCAGCGCCATGTGCCCGGTGTGATCGGCAGATCTCGCCAATCGGTGGGCGCGGCCATGGGGGCGGGGGCCGGGCGCGGCGCCGGTTTTGCCACCGGCGCGGGCACGGGCGTGGCCGCAGGGGGAATGGGCGCACAGCCCGCCATCAGCAAGGCGAGTCCGGAACACAGGACCAAACCATGCAAACGGGGACTATACAAACCGGGGCCATAGAAACCGGATCGGGTCAAAGGGCGCCGTTTGGCGAAGAAAGGCGCGCGCGCGATTGCCATCATCGCCTCCCTATGGAATGGGGGATCGCCCAAGACAAGCCGCCAAACAGAACCGAGACGATGAACAGTTCCAAAAACCGCCCGGATGCTCCCCTTGATGGTGCCAAGGCGCCTGCCGCGAAAAAGCCCGCCAAAATCCGTGTCGATCAACTGCTGGTTGATCGCGGCCTTGCCGAGAGCCGCAGCCGGGCCAGCGCGCTGGTTCTGGCGGGTCTTGTGTTCAGCGGCGAGACGAAGATCGCCAAGCCGGGGCAGGCGATTGCCGCCGACGCGCCGCTGGAAACGCGCGGGCGCGATCATCCGTGGGTGTCGCGCGGGGGGATCAAGCTGGCCCATGCGATTGCGCATTTCGGGCTGGACCCGGCGGGCGCGACGGCGATGGACATCGGCAGCTCGACGGGCGGCTTTACCGACGTGCTGCTGACCCATGGGGCCGAGCGGGTGTTTGCGGTCGATTCCGGCACCAACCAGTTGGCGTGGAAATTGCGGCAGGACCCGCGCGTCACCGTGCTGGAGCAGACCTCGGCAAGGATCCTGACCGAGAACGAGATCGATGCGCCCTGCGGCTGGGTGGTGTGCGATGCGTCCTTCATCGGGCTGGCCAAGGTGCTGGAGGTGCCGCTGCGGCTTGCCGCGCCGCAATGCCGTTTGGTGGCGCTGATCAAGCCGCAATTCGAGGTCGGGCGCGGCGAAGTGGGCAAGGGCGGCGTGGTGCGCGATCCCGCCCTGCATGCGCGCGTCTGCGACGAGGTGCGTGGCTGGGTCGAGGGGCTGGGCTTTGCGGTGCAGGGCATTGTCGAAAGCCCGATCACCGGGCCGGAGGGCAATGTCGAATTCCTGATCTCGGCATGGCGCGAGGGCGCGGCGCGGCCGGAGGTCATCGGTTAACCCTGTTGGCGCGATTGCCTCCGTTTTGGCAGCAGCCGAGATTGGCCCATTGCGCGTTGGATCGGGCGCGGCCACAAAGCGCCAAGGCCGGACGAATCGCGATGCCGCGTTAACCAGTCATTTCACCCGTATGGCTCATAAAGGGCCTGGCCGGGCTGGTTGAGCGCCATCGCTCCGCGCTATAAAGGTGATGCGGCGCGGCACTTGGCGCGGCGGGATGCAGACGGGGTTCTGGACGAAGATGACGGAAATTGCCTCCTCGGGTCAATTGCGGGCGGGACTGCTGCGCTGGATTTTGGTGCTGGTTCCCGGCATCAACCTGCTCGGCTTCCTGTCGGCCAGTGTGTCGCTCTCGGGGCCGAGCAATCCCTGGTTCGCGGCGCTGGTCAAGCCGGCGATCTATCCGCCGCCGCTGGCCTTTCCGCTGGTGTGGACCACGCTCTATATTTTGATGGGTGTGGCGCTGGCCATTGTGGTTTCGGCGCGTTCGGCGCCGGGGCGCGGGGCGGCGATCGCGCTGTTTGCCGCGCATCTCGTGCTTAATCTGGCCTGGTCGCCGGTGTTCTTCGGGCTGCACCGCATGGCGCTGGCGCTGGGCATCATTATCGCGATGGCGGTTTCGCTGATGGCGGTCATCGCGCTGTTCTGGCGGGTGCGGCCGGTCGCGGCGGGGCTGATGTTGCCTTATCTGGCCTGGGTGCTGTTTGCCAGCATGTTGAACTGGCAGTTCATCCAGTTGAACCCCGAGGCCGATGGCGCAGAAGCGCCCGCGGCGGTGCATATCCAGCTCTAGAATTTCGATCCGGCCCTTGATCCTTGCGGCCATGCGCGCCATCTAGGCGGGCATCGGACCCCCTTGTCATGGGGACAGGGGGCCGCAGGATTACAAGACGAAAGCCGCGCCATGCAGAGCGAAAACCCCTTCCTTGCCGATTTCGTGAAGCTGATGAACAGCGCCGCCGGAACCTTTGCCGGGGCCACGCGCGAGGCGCGTGATGCCGCCCGCGAGCGTTTCCGCGAGGCGTTTGGCGGTCTCGATTTCGTCAGCCGCGAGGAATTTGATGCGGTTAAGGCGATGGCCGCCACGGCCCGCGAGGAAGTTGAAGTGCTGAAGGAAAAGCTGGCCGCGCTTGAAGCCAAGATCGGCGGCTAAAGCATAAAGGGCGGGGCGATCATGCGCACCCGCCCGGGCATATGTGCGCGCAAGCGGCGCTATGCCAATGAAGCCGAGGCCGTGGCCGCCGCGCTAAAGGCGGCCATTACCCTGCGCCCCTACCGCTGCGCGATCTGTCGCCAGTATCATCTGACCAGCCGGACCAAGGGCATGCGCAGCCTGCCGCGAGAGGGCGGGGCCTAAACCCCGCCCCATGCATCAGACGCCGCCTTCGGGCGCCGAAACGCGGCCGGTCCGCTCCAGCTTGCCCCAGCCGGTGCCAACGCCGCGCACGGCCGCAGCCACCGCGCGGATCACCACCGAATACATCAACTGGCGATACACGAACCGCTGGGCCAGCAGCAGAAACGGGCGGAACTTCTTGTCGCGCACATCCATGCGATAGGCGATCCAGCCGCAGACAAGGTCGATCAACGAAAACGCCGCCCAATAGACGCCCATGCGCAGCACGTCGGTCTGGGTCTGGGCCCAGCCATGCTGGATCACGCGGGTGATCGTGCCAAGAATCGAGACCACCAGCGCCAGATCGATGGTAGGCGAAATGACGGCGAAGAGGATCTGGAACACCCAGGCCTGCGGCACGCCGATGAAGGCCAGGCCCCCCGGCTTGCCCCGGCGCATGATCTTGCGATGCTTCCACAGGCATTGCAGTGTCCCGTAGGACCAGCGGAAACGCTGCTTGGACAGCGCGCCAAAGCTTTCGGGCGCCTCGGTCCATGCCACGGCTTCCTCGTCATAAGCGACCTTCCACTTCTTGCGCTGGATGGCGATGGTCAGATCCTGATCCTCGGCCAGCGTGTCTTCGGGATAGCCGCCCACGCTTTCAAGAGCCGTGCGTCGCCAAGCGCCCACCGCCCCCGGCACCACCATGATCGCGTCAAAGCGGGTCAATGCGCGGCGTTCGATATTCTGGGCCGTGGTATATTCCACCGCCTGCCAGCGGGTGACCAGATTGACCCGGTTGCCCACCTTGGCATTGCCCGCCACCGCGCCGATTTTCGGATCGATGAACCAGCGGACAAGGCGCAGGATCGTCTCTTTTTCAAACTGCGTATCGGCGTCCAGCGCGACGATGATCTCGCCGGGTGCCTCTTTCAGTGCCTTGTTCAGCGCGCTTGCCTTGCCGCCATTGGGCAGGGTCATCAGACGCACGCGCGGATTGTCGCCGAATTTCTCGGTGACGATGGCACTGGTGCGGTCTTTCGATCCATCGTCCACCACGATCACGTCGAGATAGGGATAGGTCGATTCGAGAATGCGCTTCACGCTGCTCTCGATCACCTTCTCCTCGTTGAAGCACGGGATGATGACGGTGACCTTGGGCCGGAAGGTGGCATCGGGGGTGGGCGCCTTGCGCTTGGCGGGCAGCATGGCCAGCGCCACCAGTGTGACCGAGCGCAGCACGCCCAGCGCGATGGCGAAGAAGAACGACCAGTTGAGCACCACGATCATCACGCCGATGGTGGTGAAGGCAAACACGTCGGCCCGCACGGCCAGCAGATCATAGCCCTTGACCGGCGGCATCACCTGATCGGGCGTCAGTCCGGCCAGTTCGGCCACCGACACGAATTTGTACCCCTGCTGGCGCAGCGCGACGATAATGCCGGGCAGGGCGGTCACGGTCTGCTCGCGGTCGCCGCCGCCATCGTGCAGCAGGATGATGTTGCCCGAATAGCCGGGGCGGCCTTCCTTGACCTGCGCCAGCGTGGAATCGACGATATGCTGCACGCCGGGGCGCATCCAGTCGTCCGGGTCCACATGCAGGCCCACGATCGTATAGCCATGCTCCTGTGCGATCTGCGCGGGCACCAGTTCGTCGGCGGTGGTCGGCTCGGCGTCGCCGAAATAGGGCGCGCGGAACAGGCGCATCGAGCGCCCTGTATAGGCCTCGACCAGCCGCTGGGTTGCGTTCAGCTCCAGCCTGATGCCGGTTTCCGAAGAATTGGCCATGTTGGGGTGGGTGTACGAATGGTTGCCGATCTCCATGCCGGAGGCGACCATCCGTTGCAGGATCGCTCGGTTCGACACCCCGTTTTCGCCAATGACAAAAAAGGTGGCGGGCACCTTATATTGTTCAAGGATAGAGAGAATCTTGGGCGTCCAGACCGCATCCGGCCCGTCGTCAAAGGTCAGCGCAACCTTCTTTTCGGCATAGCCGGTGCGCTGGACCTTATAGGGCGTGGGCAGGCTGTCATAGGTCATGCCTGAAACCAGCCCGGTCTTGGGGTCGAAGGTCAGTTTGCGGTCGCCCTCACGCGGGGTCGAGGTGATGCGCAGGATTTCGCCCGCGCCCTCAACGTCCGCGTTCGCGGTCTGGGCGATGTGGCTCAGATCGGGAAAAGGGTTCTGCCTGCCCCCACTGCGCCAGCTTTGCAGCGCCTGCCAGAAACCGGGATCCTCGGTGCCGAGGCGCCACAGCGCGATATTGCCCACGCCCAGTTGCGAGAGGATCCGCATCTGGTTCCAACTGGCCGCCGCATCGACAATCCACACGTCATGGCGTTTGCCATCTTCCAGAAAGGAGAAGCCGGTGTTGCCGCTGGCCTTGTCATAGGTGGGCGTGGCCGAGGAATCGTGGGCCGAAAGCCATGCTTCTTCGACGGTCAGGCTTTCGGCGCCATTTTTGCCATCGGGGCCGGGGTGCCAGTCATAGGCATAGGATCCGAGCGCGACGATGACCTTGTCGGCGGGCATATTGCCGATGGCCTTGCGCACCTTGGAGGCGAACCAGTCATTGGACGCGATGGGGCCGGGCTGTCCGCTGGCCCAATGCTCGTCATAGGCCATCAGGATGATCTTGTCGGCCACGGCCGCAAATTGCGAAGGCGACCAGCCATCGCCCTCCATCGGCAGCGTGACGGCAACGACCTGCCCTGTGGGATCAAGCGCCTTTTCCACCTCGGCGATCATCGCGCGATAGGCGGGAATGTCGCTGGGGCGCAGGTCTTCAAAGTCGAAGATGATGCCTGCATCGCCCGACTTTTTCAGGTAATCGAGCAATTGCCCGATCAACGCCTTGCGCTTGGCCTTGCTGGCGAACAGCGCGATGGCGGCGGGGCGCGAAAAGCCCTTGTCATCGACATTCTGCAGCACCGGCACCACCAGCGGGCGATGCAGCGCGGAAAGCAGGATGCGCCGCAGTGGGCGGTCCTCGCTGACATGCAGATTGCCCGCCATGTCGATGTTGAGCGAGGTGGGCGCGACCCAGTCGATCTGGTTGATATGGCGCAGCAACGAGGGCGCCGAGGCATCCGACCAGTTCGAATAGAAGGCGACGGTGATCGTCTGCCCCTTGCTGTTCGCGCGCTGTTTGGGCGGCGTGCTGAACATGCGCGAGAAGGAATGCGACAGGCGCGACACCTGCGTGCGCATGGGCAAGGCCGTGCGCCGTTCAAACCCCAGCGGCAGCGGCGAGGGCGCCGGGATATGCACCACGGTCGTCGCAAAGGCGATGGCCGCGATCACCAGCGCGATCAGGCCGAAGAAGGTCAACCGCCGCGTCCAGCGCCGACGGCGCCCCGAGGGATCGAAAAATACTGGTCTGGACAAGTCCGCCCCACCTTTACACTGCGAAGACAGGCGCTTCATCCCGAGCGCCCTTTGGGCCGTCTCTAGCATTGCGCAGCCGCGCCGCAAAGCTGCGGAACGCATTCTCCCCCAAATCAAACGAAAACGCCCCCCTTGGATTGCTCCAAGAGGGGCGTCTCAAAGCCGACCGGGGAAATCAGGCGGCCAGAGTGTTGAGGATGGGATCCGGCCCGCTCAGCCGAACCGCCGCCCCGCCGCGCCGCCGCCGGGCGATCCATTCGCCCAGCATTTCGGCCGTAGTGTGGTCGATGCCATGCACATCCTTCAGGTCCAGATGGACCGGGCGATCGGCAGGCACGCTTTCCAGACGATTGGTCAGCTTGGTCAGGCTGAGGAAAGTGGCCGAACCCTGAAGGGCGACATGATGCCCATCGTCGGTATGCTTTTCCTCCACGCCCAGTCGCAGACCCTTGGCCAGCGGGATCAGTTCCACCAGCGAGAGCAGCAGGCCCGCGATCACGCCCGTCAGCAGATCCTTGCCCACCACCAGCGCGAAAGTGACGACCCAGATCGCGGCCGGGATCACGCCATAGTTGTGGAACAGATGCGTGACATGCTTGAGGCTGACCAGACGCCAGCCGGTCACGACCAGCACGCCGCCCAGCGCCGCCATCGGCACTTCGCGCAGCAGCCAGGGCAGCAGCGCGACAAAGGCCAGGATCCACACGCCATGCAGGATCGCCGACAGCCGCGTCATCGCGCCCGCCTGCACATTGGCCGAGGAACGCACGATCACGCCCGTCATCGGCAAGGCGCCCACCGCGCCGCACAGCATGTTGCCGATGCCCTGCGCGCGCAGTTCCTTGTTATAGTCGGTGCGCACGCCATCATGCATACGGTCCACCGCCGCGGCGGAAAGCAGCGTTTCGGCGCTGGCAATAAAGGCGATGGCAATGGCGGCGGTGATAATCGCGGTGTTGCCCAGCGGGGCAAAGAAGCCCGCGCCCGGCGTGCCAAAGGCGGCGGCCAGCGATTCGGGCACAGCGATGCGCGTGACGTTCAGCCCAAAGCTGGCCGCGATGATCGTGGCCGCGCCCACGCCCAGCAGCGCGCCGGGAACCAGAGCGAGCTTCTTCGGGCGCCACTTTTCCCAGCCCAGCATGACCAGAATCGTGGTGAGGCCAAGACCCAGCGCCATTTCGGTCGAGCGGATGTCGGGCGAGAGGCCCAGCACGCGCCCGGGAATGGCCGCCAGATTGGCCAGCCCGTTGGACATCGGCTTGGCGTCAAACAGGATGTGGAATTGCCCCAGCACGATCAGCGCGCCGATGCCCGCCAACATGCCATGGACCACAGCCGGGCTGATCGAGCGGAACAGGCCGCCCAGCTTGGCGATACCGGCCACCAGCTGGATCGCGCCGGCCAGCACCAGCATCGGCCCGAGGGCCGAGAGCCCGTGATCGCGCACGAATTCGAAAACGATCACCGCCAGACCCGCCGCCGGGCCCGACACCTGCAAGGGCGAACCGGCCAGCGCGCCCACGATGATGCCGCCGATCAGGCCCGTTACCAGGCCTTTTTCCGGCGGCACGCCCGAGGCAATGGCGATGCCCATGCAAAGGGGCATCGCCACGAGAAAGACGACTATGGAGGCGGTGAAATCGCGCGCGAGAAACGCGCCGATCCCGCTCTTTTGCGCCGTCTGGCTCATTCAGCCGCCTCCGCGATCGGGGTTTCGTCGGCCATCCGGTTCGAAGCGGGCAGCGCGACGGGCAGGGGGGTGTCTTCACGCAGCGGCACGAAATGGCCGGTGTCGCCGTCAAGGCCCAGCACCTGACCGGCATGAATATCGACAAACCAGCCGTGGAGCGCCATTTCACCGCGGGCAATGGCGGCGGCCACCGAGGGGTGGGTGCGCAGGTGGGCGATCTGGGCGATGATGTTTTCCAGCGTCACGGCGCGCACGCGGTCACCATCCTTCAGATGGCCTTTGCAGCTCGACACGATATGTTCGGCCGCCGCGCCATGGCCCAGCCACGCCTTGACATTGGGCATGGCCTCCAGCCCGACCGGATTGGCCAGCGCCTTCATCGCGCCGCAGTCCGAATGGCCGCAAACGATAATGTCGCGCACGCCCAGCGCCATCACCGCATATTCGACCGTGGCCGAAACGCCGCCAAGCTGGGTGCCATAGCTGGGCACCATGTTGCCCGCGTTGCGGCAGACGAAAAGGTCGCCGGGCTGGGCCTGCAGGATCTGTTCGGGCACGATGCGCGAGTCCGCGCAGGACACCATCAGCGCCTTGGGGCTCTGTCCGTGGGTGGTCAACTTGTTGAACAGCTCGCCACTGGCCGGAAAAGTGGTCTTTTCAAAGCTGAATACGCGGCCAATCAGTTCGTTCATGGTCACACCTTTTGATCTGTTGCCATCCGCCTGTGGGACTGGCCAATGGGATCAATCTATGTGTCCGAGTTTGCTATGACCGCGCCGTTATGTAAGGAAGTGTTGCTGAAAAACGGTCGCGCCGCCCTGCCGATGTCGGCGCCGACATCGGCGCCTACATCGGCGGCTGGGGCAGGCGGATGAGGGCGCGTAGTCCGCCTTCCGGCTTGTTTGAAAGGATCAGTTCGGCCCCCTCGCTGCGCAGGACGCGCACGACGATGGGCAGGCCCAGCCCCATGCCCGCCGTGTTGCGCGCCCGCGCGCTGTCCAGCCGGATGAAAGGTTGCAGCACCTTGCCCAGATGTTCTTCGGGAATGCCGGGGCCGTCATCCTCAACGGCCAGTGTGACGCTGGCCTTTTCGATCTCGACCCGCACCATCACATTGCCGCCGTAATGCAGCGCGTTTTCGATAAGGTTCGACATGGCCCGGCGCAGCGAGACCGCGCGGGCCTTGACGATCAGGCGGTCGGGCCCTTCATACTCGGCCGGATAGCCGCGATCCTGCGCCCCATCGACCAGCGTTTGCGCCATGGCGGCCAGATCGACGGGCTCCTTGGCGGGGCCGGGTTCGTCCAGCGCGACGAAATCCTGAAGCGAAGCCAGCAGATCGCGCATTTCCGACAGATCGCCGTCCAGCGCGTCGCGCTCCTCGCCGTCCATCGGCACACCGTCCAGCCGCAATTGCATCCGCGCCAGCGGCGTGCGCATGTCATGGCCGATGGCCAGCATGGTCTGGGTGTTGGCATCGAGCAGGTCGTCGATGCGCCGCTGCATCGCGTTGAACGCACCGATCAACTCGCGCACCTCGGCCGGGCCGTCCATTTCGATCGGGCGGGCATGGGGCGTGCCGACATGCCGACTGGCCCGCACCAGCCGCCGCAGCGGGCGCAGCGAGGCATAGACCAGAAACCACGCCAGCGGCACCAGCAGCAAGGTGGGCAGAATGATGCGCAGCAGATAGCTGGCGCGCAGGACGAAGATATCGCGCGCCTCGCTGTGGAAGGTGACGAGCGAGGCATCCGCCAGCATCATCGAGCCATCGACCTCATGGCGGGCATGCAGCGGGGCCAGATGCAGTTGCAGGCGGTACTGGTTCAACTGTGGCTGATAGGTGATCAACTGCTGCTGCATTTTGCCAAGATCGAGCGCGGCCAGCGGGCGTTCGCCCCCTTGCGGTTTCCACACCAGCCTGAGGCCGGGGCGGCTCAATTCCCGCGCAACAAGCTCGCGCCGGGGCGAGGGCGTATCGTTCAACAGGCGCGCCGCCACCACCAGATCATCGGCCAGACTGTCGGCTTCTTCCGCCTCCAGCGCAAATTCGTTGGCGCGTTCAAACAGGACCGCGTTGGCGCCGATGTCCACCAGCATGACGACCGCGAGGATGGCCAGCATCCGCGCAGGCAGGCCGAGGGCATGCAGCCATTTCAATGGCGGGCAACCTCGGCGGTGAACATATAGCCGATGCCGCGCACGGTGGCGATCGGCGCCTGACCGCTGGGGTTGGACAGTTTGCGGCGCAGGCGGCTGACCAGAACGTCGATGCTGCGGTCCGAACTGTCGGACAGGCGCGTGCGCGACAGTTCGATCAGGCGCTGACGCCCGATCACGCGCTGGGGCTGGCCAAGGAAGGTGGCGAGCAGATCAAACTCGGCCCCGGTCAGATCCACCAGCGCGCCTTCGGGCGAGCGCAATTCGTGGCGCGAGAGCGAGAGCGACCAGCCATCGAAGGTCAGCATCTTTTGCACCGGCGCGCGCTCCTCGTCGCCGCCGCCGCGGCGCAGGACCGCGCCGATGCGCGCGATCAGCTCACGCGTGCTGAAAGGTTTGGCCAGATAATCATCCGCGCCCAGTTCAAGGCCCAGTACGCGGTCCTCCTCGCTGCCGCGCGCGGAAACGAAGATGACGGGCGTGTCCGATTCCTTGCGCAGGCGGCGAAAGAGTTCGATGCCCGTCGTGCCCGGCAGCATGATGTCCAGCACGATGAGGTCGGCCGGAGCGCTGTCGAGCATCACCCACATTTCCGCGCCCGTGCTGGCCGTGCGCACATCATAGCCGTTGGCCCGCAGCGCCCGCGCCGTCAACAGGCGCAGCGCCGGATCGTCTTCTACAAGCAGGATGGATTTAGCTGTCATGATATTATGAACCTGGCCGTGGACGGCGCACAGTAAAGGCGATCGGGGCGCGAGGTAAAGACCTCTTGCCCCGATCGCAAGGGGGCAGGCGCGGATGGAGTGGCGCCTGCGGCATGAACCGGCCTCAGGAGGGTTCTTGGGGATCTTCGGCCGGAACGTTTGAAATCGCTCAATGGGGTGCGGGGATCAGCGCCGTTTCCTGTTGGCCATGGGCCGATATGAAAGGTACCCGGATCATGTCGCTCCTCATGCATTCGCCCGTCCATTGGATGATTGTGATCTAGAGGACCCGTTTTGCGCGTTAAGTGCCGGTTTGTGAAAAAATGTTTCTGATTGGCGGGGCAAAGATAGGGCTCCCGCTTGCAGCGGCCACGCATTGGCGACATGCTGTTGCCATTGCATCTGCACAAAGGGACTTTCCCCATGAAACTGCTTCGTTCCGGCGCTTTGCTTGCGCTGGCCTTTGCCATTGCGGCGCCCGCCGGCGCCCAAAACGCCGCATCCGCGGCAGGCCAAAATGCCGTCACGCCGATGACGCCCGATGTCGTCAAATCCTATGACGCGGTGCGCGCCGATGCCGATTTCACCTTGCGCGAGGTGATGATCCCGATGCGCGACGGCACGAAACTCTACACCGCCATCGTGTTCAAAAAGGGCGCGAAGAACGCCCCCATCCTGATCTCGCGCAGCCCCTATAACGCCCACGGCGATGTCACGCGCACGGCCAGCCAGAAGATCACCGAGATCCTGCCTGCGATGGATGCCGAATTTGCCGAAGACGGCTATATCCGCGTCTATCAGGACATTCGCGGCATGCACAAATCCGAGGGCGACTGGGTGCTCAACCGCCCCATCGTCGGCCCGCTCAACAACACCGGGATCGATGAATCCACCGACGCCTATGACACGATCGACTGGCTGGTGAAGAATGTGCCCGAAAGCAACGGCAAGGTGGGCATCATCGGCAGCTCCTATCTGGGCTTCACCTCGCTGATGGCGCTGATCAATCCGCATCCCGCGCTCAAAGCCGCCGTGCCGCAAAGCCCGATGGTTGACGGCTGGATGGGTGATGACTGGTTTCATAATGGCGCGTTCCGTGTGAACAGCTTCGACTATATGGTCGACATGAGCGTGGGCAAGGGCGATGCCGATGCCAAGATCCCGCGCGGCGCGGGCGACGATTACAGCGCCTATCTGGAGGCCGGATCGGCGGGTGATTTCGCGCGCAAATGGGGTATTGAAACCATCCCGGGCGTGCGCAAGCTGATGGACAATCCGGCCTACACGCCGTTCTGGTCGCTGCAGGCGGTGGACAAATGGCTGGCCGCGCGGCCTCTGACCGTGCCCACCATGCTGGTCGTGGGTCAGTGGGATCAGGAGGATTCCTATGGCGCTCCGGCGGTCTATCGCGCGCTGGAGCCCAAGGATACCGGCAATGACAAGCTCTCGCTGGTGATCGGGCCGTGGCGGCATTCGGGCGTCAATCACTATGGCTATGAGCTGGGCGATGTGACGTTTACCGGCGACACCGCGCATGAATTCCGCGTCAAGTGGCTCAAGCCCTTCTTTGACCATTGGCTTAAGGATGCGCCCGATCCGCATACGCCCCCGGTTTTGACCTATGCCACCGGCGTCAACCAGTGGGAGATTTCGCAGAAGTGGGACGATGCGAAGCTGACCCCGCTTTATCTGGGCGCTGGGGGCGCTCTGTCCTTTGCGCCGGGCGCAGTGGGGCATGACGATTACGTCTCCGATCCGGCCCATCCGGTGCCTTTCCTGCCCCGCCCGCTGTCGATGAGCGACCGCAAGCAATGGACGACCTGGCTGGTCCATGATCAGCGCTTTGTCGAGGATCGGCCCGATGTGCTGACCTATAAAAGCGCCCCGCTGGACAAGCCGATCCATATCAAGGGCGCGCCGCGCGTGGACCTCTATGCCACCACCACGGGCACGGATGCGGACTGGGTGGTGAAACTGATCGACGTGGCCCCCGACACCACGCCCGAGGCTGCATCGCAAGGTGCCAAGCCTGCCAATCCCGGCTTCGAATTGCCGCTGGGCATCGAGATTTTCCGGGGCCGCTATGTGCATGGTTTCGCCACGCCTGCGCCGTGGAAACCGGGCAAGGTGGAAAATGTCCGCTTTGAACTGCCGCATATCAACCACGTGCTGCTGCCCGGACATCGCTTGATGGTGCAGGTGCAATCCAGCCTGTTCCCGCTCTATGACCGCAATCCGCAGACCTATGTGGCCAATATCTTCAACGCCAAACCCGGCGATTACAAAGCGGCCACGCAAAGCATCCAGCGCGGCGGGGCCGCCGCCAGCGCGGTCCTGCTGCCCATCGCGCAGGATTGATGCGGGAGGGGGGCGGCCAAGGCTGCCTCCCTTGCCCGACGGGGCATCGGCGCTCCCTGCACTTGCCCCGCCGGGATCATCGGCCTAGAGCCCTTCGCAAATGCAGCAAACGACTCCTCTGATGGCCGATGGCGCCCATGCCGACGAGGCGCAAGGGGCCGGTGACTATCGCCTGATCGGCCTGATCGTCGCCTGCGCGCTGTTCATGGAACAGTTCGACGGCACGGTGCTTACCACGGCGCTGCCCACCATCGCGCGCGATTTCGGGGTGCGGCCTCCCGCGCTTTCGGTGACGGTCACGTCCTATCTGCTGGCACTGGCGGTGTTCGTGCCGGTCTCGGGCTATATGGCCGACAGGTTTGGCGCGCGGCGGGTGTTTTGCGCGGCGATCGGCGTTTTCGCGCTCGGCTCGCTCGGCTCAGCGCTGACCAACGGGTTGGAGGCGATGGCGGCGGCGCGGTTCCTGCAAGGCATCGGCGGGGCGATGATGATGCCGGTGGGGCGTCTAGTCATGCTGCGCACGGTGCCGCCGCGCGATATGGTCAGCGCGACGAGCTGGATGCTGGTGCCCGGCCTGTTGGGCACCATTCTGGGGCCGCCGCTGGGGGGCTTTATCGTCACCTATATGCATTGGCGGGCGATTTTCTGGATCAATCTGCCCATGGCTGCGCTCGCGCTGGTGCTGGTGTCGCGCTATATTCCCGACGTCCGCGCGCAGGAGCCGCCGGTGTTCGATGCGGTGGGCTTTGTGCTGTCGGCGGCGGCGCTGGCGGCGTTGATGGTGGGGTTTGAAGCGGCGGGGCCGATCCATGCCGGGGCCGTGGCTCTGGTGCCGCTGGGGATCGGTGTGGTGATGGCGCTGGCCTATTGGGTCCATGCGCGGCGACACCCCGCGCCGATCATGGATTTCGCGCTGCTGCGCCATCGCAATTTCCGCCTGTCTTGGATCGCGGGTTCGATCACCCGCCTGCTTCAGGGCGCGCAGCCCTTTCTGCTGGCGCTGATGGTGCAATATGGCTTTGGCTTTTCCGCCGCGCGGGCGGGCACGATCACGCTGGCAACCGCGGTGGGATCGATTGTAATGAAGGGGCTGGCCGGGCCGGTGTTGCGGCGGCTGGGCTTTCGCATCGGGCTGACCCTGATGGGAGCGGCGGGCACGGTGGTCTATGCGCTGTGCGGATTTTTCTCGCCCGCATGGCCGGAATGGGCGATCTGGGGCGTGCTGGTGCTGGCCGGGTTTTTGATGTCGTTTCAGTTCACCGCCTATAACACCATCGCCTATGACGGGCTGGCATCCGAGGAAATGAGCCGCGCGACCAGTTTCTATACCACGTTTCAGCAGCTCACCCTGTCGCTGGGCGTGTGCATGGCGGCCACAATCCTGCAGATCAGCACCGCCGCCCATGGGGTGCAGCATCCCGAACTGCGCGATTTCGCGCTGGCTTTCTGGATCATCGCGGCGATCAGTTTTACCGCCATAATCCCCAATCTGGCCTTTGCGCCCGATGCCGGATCGCGCCTGACCCAGACCCCCTGAAGGCGGCATGGATGCGGGCCACTCGGACCGCCGCGTTTTGGGACGCCGATGGGCAGAACGCTTGACGTTGCGGGGCAAGTGGCCCATGGCCCGAGCCGAATTTTTTCGTCCAGATTTTACCTGATCAACATATTCGGGGGTCACTTGACCAAGGCAGTAATTCTAGCGGGTGGTTTGGGAACGCGGCTGGGCGAGGAAACATCAAGCCGGCCCAAGCCGATGGTCGAAGTGGGGGGTATGCCGATCCTGTGGCATATCATGAAGATCTATGCCGCCCATGGCGTCAATGACTTCATCATCTGCCTTGGTTACAAGGGCTATGTGATCAAGGAATTTTTCGCCAATTATTTCCTGCATGCCGCCGATGTGACCATTGATCTTGCCAACAACAAGATGACCGTTCACGAGGCCAAGAGCGAGCCTTGGACGGTGACTCTGGTCGACACCGGGCCGACGGCGCAGACAGGCGGGCGCTTGTGGGGTGTTCGCCGGTTCCTGACCGACGGCGAGCCGTTTTGTTTCACCTATGGCGACGGCGTTTCCGACATTGATATTTCGGCTGAACTGGCCTTTCACCGCGCCCATGGCAAGAAGGCGACGATTGCCGCCGTGGCGCCTCCGGGCCGGTTTGGCGCGCTGGAATTCGGCGATGGCTCAGGCGGGCACGAGGTAACGAGCTTCAAGGAAAAGCCGGCGGGCGATGGCGGGCTGATCAACGGCGGCTTTTTTGTGCTGGATCCTTCGGTGATCGACCTGATTTCGGGTCCGGATCAGGTGTGGGAGGATTATCCGCTCGAAACGCTGGCCCATACTGGCGAACTGGTGGCCTACCGCCATGACGGCTTCTGGCAGCCGATGGATACGCTGCGCGACAAGCAGCATCTTGAACGGCTCTGGGCGCAGGGCGCCGCGCCCTGGAAGAAGTGGTAAAAGATCGTGGCCGTCGTGCATGATCCATCCTTTTGGGAGGGCCGCAGGGTCCTGCTGACAGGACACACCGGCTTCAAGGGGAGCTGGCTGGCGCTCTGGCTGCATCAGATGGGCGCGGTGGTGACGGGCCTCTCACTGCCTGCCGAAGATGTCAGCCTGTTTCGTCAGGCGCGGGTGGAAAGCCTGCTGAACCATATCGAGGGCGATATTCGCGACATGGCCGTGGTCGAGGCCGCCGTGGCGCAGGCCGATCCCGAGGTGGTGTTCCATCTGGCGGCCCAGCCTCTGGTGCGCCTGTCCTATGAAACACCGGTGGAGACGTTTGCCACCAATGTTCAGGGGACGGTGCATGTGCTGGACGCCTGCCGCCGTGCGCCGCATCTGCGCGCCATCGTGGCGATCACCTCGGACAAGGCCTATGAGAACCGCGAATGGGTCTGGCCCTATCGCGAGAGCGACCCGATGGGCGGGCATGATCCCTATTCGGCCAGCAAGGGCGCGGCCGAACTGGTGATCGCGGCCTATCGACGCAGTTTCTTCTCCGCGCCCGGCGCGCCGCTGCTGGCCTCGGTGCGGGCGGGCAATGTGATCGGCGGGGGCGACTGGGCGCTCGACCGGCTGGTGCCCGATATCATCCGCGCGCTGATCGCCGGGGATCGTCCGCTGATCCGGTCACCCCATTCGATCCGCCCGTGGCAACATGTGCTTGAGGCGCTGGGCGGCTATCTGCTGATCGCGCAGGCCTTGGCGCGGGGCGAGGCCTGGGCGGCCGAGGGATGGAATTTCGGCCCGGCCGATGATGACACCCAGCCCGTTCACTGGATCGCCGACCGGATCACCCAAAGCTGGGGCGATGCCGGATGGGACCAGCCCGAGCAGGTGTCCGGCCCGCATGAGGCCAAGATCCTGAAGCTCGATTGCGCCAAGGCCCGCAATTATCTGGGCTGGCGCCCGGCCTGGGGGCTGGGCGAGGCGCTGAACCGGATCGTGGAATGGCACAGGGGCGTGGCCGAAGGCGGCGATGCGCAGGCCATTTCGTTTGCACAATTGGCCGCCTATCGCGCCTTGTTTCAACAAGGCTAAAATGTTTCAACACGTCTGAAATTTTCAGAAGACAGTTTACAGGCAGACAGTTTCTATGGCCACGATTGATAATCCCATGCTCGACCTTTCCTCCGCCGTGGCGGGCATGGTGAAGGACAGCGATGAAGGGCAATTGCGCGAACTGATCCTTGGCCTGTCCGAGGAATATGCGCGCCGCTATCATACCCCCCGCGCGTTTCTGCCCGGCGAGAGCGTGGTGCCCGTTTCCGGCAAGGTCGTGGGCGAGGGCGAGCTGCGCAACCTTGTCGATGCCAGCCTCGATATGTGGCTGACCACGGGGCGCTACAACGCGGCCTTTGAGGAAAAGCTGGCGGGGCGTCTGGGCGTGGCCCATGCGTTGACGACCAATTCGGGGTCGTCGGCCAATTTGCTGGCGCTGGCGGCGCTGACCTCGCATTACCATCGCGGCGATGCGTTGAAAGCGGGCGATGAAGTCATCACCGTCGCCACGGGTTTTCCCACCACGGTCAATCCCTCGCTGCAATATGGGCTGGTGCCGGTTTTTGTCGACTGCGACATTCCCACCTATAACATCAAGCCCGAGATGATCGAGGCGGCGGTGTCGGACAAGACCCGCGCGATCATGATCGCCCATACGCTGGGCAATCCTTTCGACATCGCAGAAGTGATGCGGGTTGCCGAAAAGTACAACCTGTGGGTGGTTGAGGATACGTGCGACGCGCTGGGCGCGACGTTCGATGGCAAGCCGGTGGGCACGTTCGGCCATCTGGGCACGCTGTCCTTTTATCCCGCGCATCATATCACCATGGGCGAGGGCGGGGCGGTGTTTACCGACAAGCCGCGCCTGAAGCGCGTGGTCGAATCGATCCGCGACTGGGGCCGCGACTGCTGGTGCGCGCCGGGTCAGGACAACACCTGCGGCAAGCGCTTCAACCGCAAGCTGGGCACGCTGCCGCATGGCTATGACCACAAGTATACCTATGGCCATGTTGGCTATAATCTGAAGATCACCGACATGCAGGCCGCCGTGGGTCTGGCCCAGCTTGACCGGCTCGACGGCTTCATTGCCGCGCGCCAGCGCAATTTTGACAAGCTGACCCAGTTGCTCAAGCCGCTGGAGGATATCTTCATCCTGCCCAAGGCGACCGAGCGCTCGCAGCCCTCGTGGTTCGGCTATCCCATCACCATCCGCCCCGAGACCGGGATCAACCGCGAGGCTCTGGTCGAATTCCTGACCGAGCAGAAGATCGGCACCCGTTTGTTGTTTGGCGGCAACCTCTTGCACCAGCCCTATATGAAGGGCCGCAACGTGCGCGTGGTGGGCGATCTGGCCAATGCCGATCTGGTGACGACCAATACTTTCTGGTTGGGCATCTATCCGGGTTTGACGGATGACCACCTTAGTTATACCGCCGAGCAGATTGGTGTCTTCCTTGCGGATCATTACGGATCGGCTAAGGGCTAAGGCAGCAAGGTTTGTTACGGGCAGGGTCGGAAAGCCAGCCGAAGAGGTTTAGACGTGAACGCATACGAAAAACGCATGTTGGCGATTCTGGCCGAAGGCGCGGCCAAGTACGGTTTTGTCTCGGTCAAGGCCGAGTTTGAGGCCGAAGGCACGCGCAGCGATGAATTTCTGCGCCTGCTTGAACTGGCTCGCCGCGCCGGGTTGAAGGTCGCGCTCAAGATCGGCGGTTGCGAGGCGATCCGCGACCTGATCGAGGCGCGCCAGTATGGGGTCGATTACATCATCGCCCCGATGGTCGAGACGCCCTATGCGCTCTCGAAATTCATCGCCGCCAAGGACAAGGTGTTCCCCAAGGACGAGCAGGCGGACATGTCCTTCCTGTTCAACGTCGAAACAGCAACCACGTTTGAATCGCTGGAAAAGCTGGGCGAAGTGGCGCAGGCGGGCAATGTCGGCTTTGTGTTTGGCCGCGTCGATTTCGCCGGTTCGCTGGGCCATGACCGTTCGTTCGTGAACAGCGATGCGATGGCCGATTACGTCAATGCCGTGGCCAAGGTGGCGCAGCAGCGCGGCCTCGAACTGGTTGTGGGCGGCGGGGTCAGCCCGGATTCGGTGGCGTTGCTGGCAGGCGCCCGCGCGCATCGTCTGGACCGCTTTGAAACGCGCAAGGTCGTGTTCGACGCCGCCGTGGTCGAGGATGGCCGCGCACAGGCGGGCATGGAACTGGCGATTGAATTCGAGCTGCTCTGGCTCAAGAACAAGCGCGATTTCTATCGCGGCATTGCCGAAGAAGACGCCACGCGCATCGCCATGATGGAGGCGCGTCAGGCCACCATCAAGACCGCCGAGCCTGCGTAAACCATCATGGCTGAGACTATCCGGGTCGCGGACCTGATCGCCCGCCTGTTGGTGCAAAGCGGTGTTTCGGACTGCTTCATGCTGACGGGCGGCGGGGCCATGCACCTCAACGACGCTTTCGGGCGCGAAGCGGGCCTGCGCAAGATCTTCAACCACCACGAGCAGGCCAGCGCCATCGCGGCGGAAAGCTATGCGCGCCTGTGCGGCAAGCCTGCGCTGGTGAATGTCACCACGGGTCCGGGGGGCGTGAACACGCTCAATGGCGTCTATGGCGCCTATGTCGATTCGATCCCGATGATCGTGGTGTCGGGGCAAGTGAAGCGCGAGACAATTGCGGGCAATTTCCCGCATATCCCGCTGCGCCAGCTCGGCGATCAGGAAGTCGATATTGTCGGCATGGTGCGGCCGATCACCAAATATGCGGTGGTGCTGCAAGACCCGGCGCAGGCGCGCAAGGTGGTGGAAAAGGCGATCTACCTTGCCACGCGCGGTCGTCCCGGCCCGGTGTGGATCGACGTTCCCATCGACGTTCAGGCCGCCCCCGTGGACCCTGATGCGCTAGAGGCGTTCGACCCTGCGGCTGATGTGGATACCGCAAGCGAGTGGAACGCGCCCAACAATGCGGCGGAAACTGGCGCGCTGACCGGCGATGCGTTGCAGGCCGAGGTTGGCGCGATGCTGGCCGAATTCTGCGCGGCAGAGCGGCCTGTGGTGTTTGTCGGCGCGGGTGTGCGTCTGTCGAACACGCATGAACGGTTTCTGGCTCTGATTGAAAAGCTGGGCGCGCCGGTCGTCACGGGCTGGAACGCGCATGACGCGCTGCCCAATGCGCACCCACTCTATGTCGGCCGCCCGGGCAGCGTGGGCGACCGCGGCGGCAATTTTGCCGTACAGGGCGCCGATTATGTGCTGGTGCTGGGCAGCCGTCTGAATATCCGTCAGATCAGCTATAATTGGCAGAGCTTTGCCCGCAATGCGCGGGTGGCGATGGTGGATATCGACCGCGCCGAATTGGGCAAGCCGACGCTTAACCTGCATCGTCCGATCCATGCGGATTTGCGCGATTTCTTCGATGCGGTTGATGCGCTGGGCGTGCCGGGCGAAGGTGCGGACAACCGTGCTGCCTATCTGGCACGCAGCCGTCAACGCGCCGCGCAATACCCCACCGTGCGCGATGAATTCCGCAGCGAGACCGGCCCGATCAACCCCTATGTCTTTGGCGAGGCGTTGTTCAACGAGCTGGAAGAAGGCGACATCATCGTCTCGGGCGATGGCACGGCCTGTGTCACGATTTTCCAATGCGCGGATCTGAAAAAGGGCCAGCGGCTTTATACCAACTCCGGCTGCGCCAGTATGGGCTATGACCTGCCCGGCGCGATCGGGGCCTATTATGCCGGTGGCGGTCGTCGGATCATCTGTCTTGCCGGTGATGGCTCGATCATGATGAACCTGCAGGAATTGCAGACCATCGTGGGCGGCCAATTGCCGATCAAGATCTTTGTCCTCAACAATGACGGCTATCACTCGATCCGCCAGTCGCAGGTTGCCCATTTCAAGGGCTTCTCGGTCGGCTGCGGGCCGGACAGCGGGTTGACCTTCCCCGATTTCGCGCGTTTGGCCACAGGTTTCGGCTTTCCGGCGCGCAAGGCGGAAAAGGATGGCGATCTTTCCGCTGCGATCCGCGCGACCCTGGATGGCCATGGCCCGCAATTGTGCGAGGTGATGATCGACAAGGCGCAGCAGTTCGAGCCCAAGCTGTCGAGCCGCCGTCTGCCTGACGGCACGATGGTTTCGCCCCCGCTGGAGGATCTCTCGCCCTTCCTGACGGACGAGGAACTGGCCGCTGCCATGGCGCCCTGCGCCACCTTGCGTTAACGTGTCATGCTTCGCCATCTGATCTTTGATCTCGACGGCACGCTGGTCGACTCTTGTGCGATCTGCATCGAAATCCTCGAAGGGATGCTGGCGGAGCGCGGGCATGCGCGCAAGATCGACCCCGAATTTGCCCGCCCATGGATGAGCCATGGCGGGCAAAAGATGGTGATGGCGCTGCTGGGCGATGATTGCGGCGATCCGGCGGAGGAACTGGCCGAATTCCGCCGCCGATATGCGGTGACGCAGACGCGGGCGGAAACGCTGTTCAACCATGTCGCCACCAGCCTGCGTGAATTGCATGCGCAGGGCTTTGTGCTCTCGATCTGTTCGAACAAGCCGCAAAATCTGGTCGACAAGGTGCTGGAGGATACCGGCCTTGCCTCGCTGTTTCAAAGCGTGGTGGGCGGGCGTGCGGGCGTGGCGGCCAAGCCTGCGCCCGATCTGCTCGATCTGGTGCTGGCCGATCTGGGCGCCTCGCCGGACCATTGCCTGTTCGTAGGCGACAGCGAGCTGGACCATGCCGTAGCCGATGCGCGGGGCATGCCGTTCCTGTTCCTGACCCATGGCTATGCCGACCCCGATTATCGCCCTGATCCCGCCAAGAGCTATGATTGTTTCGGCAAACTGGCCCGCGCGGTGATGGAGCGGGCGCATGGCTGAGGGGCTGGAGCCCGAGGTGGTGCGCGCGCTGGTTGAGGATGGGCGGCGTATCGTCATCACCGGGGCGGGGGGCTGGATCGGCCTTGCCACGCTGGATCTGCTGGCCGCCGCGCTGGGCGACAGGTTTGAAAAGCGCGTACGCCCCTTTGGCTCGAACACGCGCGCGCTGCGCCTTGCCGACGGATCGCAGGTGTTGCAGCGCCCGCTGGCCGACATGGCTTGGCTGCCCAAAGAGCCGACCATCGTGCTGCATACGGCCTTTCTGACCAAGGATCGCGCCGAGGCGATGGATGAGGCTGCCTATGTTGCCGCCAACCGCGCGATCAGCGAGACGGTGCTCAAAGCCCTGGACCCCATCGGCGCCGAGGCGATTTTCGTGGCCAGCAGCGGGGCTGCCGCCAAGGCCGACGACCCGCAGGCCAGCGCGGCGATGCGTCTCTATGGTGCGCTCAAGCGCGAGGATGAGGAGCGCTTTGCCGCATGGGCCGATGCAACGGGCAAACGCGCCGTCATCGCCCGGATCTTCGCGCTGACCGGGCCCTATATCAACAAGCCGGGCGCCTATGCCATCGCCAGCTTTATCGACGACGCCATCGCGGGCCGCCCGGTTGAGGTACGCGCACCCAAAAAGGTCGTGCGCGCCTATGTCGCCATCCGCGAATTGATGAGCCTTGCCTTTGCCGCCCTGCTGCCGCCCAAGGGCGTGCTGCGCTTCGACAGCGGGGGCGAGGCGATGGAACTGGGCGAGATCGCGGGCGTGGTGGCCGCCCAGACCGGCACCAGCGTCCAGCGCGCCGACATTACCACCGGCCCTGCCGACATTTACCACGGCGATGATGCGGCCTACCGCGCCCTGCTGGCCGACCATGGCATCGCGCCCGTCCCGCTGGCCACGCAGGTGGCCGAGATGATTGCCTGGGCACAACGCTCCTCTTGAGCGGGAAGGTTATGCATGACGAAGAGTGCCGACATTGATGTTTCGGTGGTCATCCCCTGTTACAATGAGGAGATGAACGCCGGGCCGATTGCCGAGGCAGTGATCGCGCAACTGGAGCCGATGGGGGTCAGTTTCGACATCATCTTCATCGACAACCATTCGACCGATAACACGGTGGGCATCATCAAGGCGATGTGTATGCGCGATCCGCGCATCCGCCTGATTGCCAACACGCGCAATTTCGGGCAAATGCGTTCGCCCACCCATGGCATTTATGCCGCGCGGGGGCGGGCGGTAATCGGCATGTGCGCCGATTTTCAGGACAGCCCCGAACTGTTGCCCCATTTCGTGCGCCGCTGGCAGGCGGGCGTCGACATTGTGCTGGGCGTGCGCGAGCGGGAGAAGTCGGGCCTGATGCTGACCGCGATCCGGGCGCTGTCCTATTGGCTGGCCAAGAATTTCGGCGATTTTCAAACTATTCCCAATGCGACGGGCTTTGGCCTCTACAGCCGCCGCGTGGTCGATGCGATCAAGGCGCTGAACGAGCCGGAGCCGTTTTATCGCGGGTTGCTGGTTGAAACAGGCTTTCCGCTGGAGACGATCAACTATGTTCGCCCGCCCCGGACGAGAGGCAAATCGAAGAACAATTTCTTCACCCTGCTCGACTTTGCCATCGCGGGCCTGACGGGTTCGTCCAAACGCCTGCTGCGCGCGCCGCTTTATCTCAGCGTGCTGGGGGCGGTTGTGTCCTTGCTGATGCTGATGGGCGCGGGGATCGCCTTTTTCACCGGGCGGCCGATTGCGGGCTGGCTGATCGGCATGGTGCTTCAAGCGCAATTCGCGCTGATCTTCGGCTTTATGGGGCTGATGGGCGACCATATCCGCCAGATTTCCGAACGCACGCGCGGCACGCCTTTGGTGCTTGAGCGCGAAAGGGTCAATTTCCCTGAGGATTACGGATGATCTCGCGGGATCGTGCCGCTGAAATCCTGCGCTTTCTGATTGCGGGCGCGCTCAACACGGCCTTTGGCTATGGGCTTTATGCGGGGCTCATCTGGCTGGGGATGGACCGCTATGTGGCGCAGGCGATCGGCTATGTGCTGGGCACGGGGTTCAATTACATCACCTATTCGCGAGGGGTGTTTACCGGCGCAGGCCCGGCAAAATTGCGTTTTGCGCTCTCCTATGCGGGCAATTATCTCATCAATCTGGCGGGGCTGAAACTGGCCTCGCATTTCATCGCCGACCCCTATCTGGCGGGGGCGGTCACGACCTTTGCCGTGGTGGTGCTCAATTATGCGGTGCTCAAACGGCTGGTTTTCCGGGCGTGAAAAATTGTAAGTAATACTTCTCTTTTTTGCTAGGCAAGGCTGGGTCGCCCCGTTATCCTTCCCTATAAACCCCGGACATAGATGGAGCGGATAAACCGTCCAGCCGGGGGAGAGAGGATTGCGATGCATATGCAAACGGGGAGAATTACGCCCTCAACGACCCGCGTGGCCAAGGGTGGATGGTATGCCCTGCTGCTGGTCTGCGCGATGCAATTGCTCAGCCTGCTCGATCGCAACATTCTGGCGATCCTATCTCCGCGCATCAAACATGATCTGAACATCGGCGATGCGGAAATGGGCCTGCTTTATGGAACAGTGTTCGCGCTGTTTTATGCGGTGTTTTCGCTGCCGCTGGGGCGTCTGGCCGATGGTTGGCGGCGGACATGGCTGCTCTCCATCTGCATCGCCTTCTGGTCGCTGGCCACAGGGCTTGCGGGCGTGGCCAGCGGCTTTGCCCTGCTCGCCCTTTCGCGCCTTGGCGTCGGGATTGGCGAGGCGGCCAGCCAGCCTGCGGGCACCAGCCTGATCTATGACTATTTCCCCAAGGCGCGCCGGGGGCTGGCCATGGCGATCATGGCCGCTGCGATTGCCATTGGTCTTGGCCTGTCCAGCGTGCTGGGCGGGGTTGCGGCCGATTGGTGGGATGGGCGCTTTGCCGGTGTGGGCGCACCCTTTGGGCTGCGCGGTTGGCAATTCGCTTTCCTGCTGGCGGCGGTGCCGGGCCTGCCTTTGGCCGCTCTGCTCTGGCGTCTGGCCGAACCGGTGCGCGGGGCGATCGAGGGCATCACCACGCCCCCCGATCCGCGCCCCTTTGCCGCCTCGTGGGAGGTGCTGCTCTCGGTTCTGCCTTTCACCAATTGGCTGATGCTCGCGCGGCGCCGGGCTTCATCGCGGGTGTGGATGGTCAATCTGGTGGCGACATTCGTGATCATCGCCGCCATGGTGGCGCTGGCCCGCGCAGGGGCGGCCTTCAGCCCGCGCCCGCTGCTCAATCTTGGACTGGTCAGCCTGTCGCCCCATACGCTGCAATGGGCGGTGGTGGGGCTGGGCCTGTTCGCCACGCTCAATCTGGTGCAGGCGGTACGCATCACCGACCGGCCCGCCTATGCCGTCATGCGCAGCCCTTCACTGATCCTGTGCATCGCGGCGGGATCGTTGCAGAGCATGATCAATTACGGTTGCATGGCCTTCACCCCGGCCTTTCTGATGAAGACCTATCATCTCACGCCTGCTCAGACCGGGCTGCAATTCGGTCTGCTTTCGGCGGCGCTGGGGGTGGTGGGGCCGATGGTGGCGGGGCCGGTGACGGACTGGGCGGGGCAGAAATTGCCCGGCGTGGGGCGCGTGCTGCTGGCGATGTTTGCCATGGGCGGCTCGCCCTGTCTGGCGTTCTGGGTCTATCATGCGCCCGATGCGGCCGGGTTCTATGCCCGCTTTGTGCTCTACAGCTTTGTGCTGACCATGTGGATGCCGCCGCTCTATGCGGTGATGTATGATCAGGTGCTGCCCCGGATGCGCGGGCTGACCGCCTCGACCTATATCGTGGTGATGACCATCGCGGGGCTGGGCGTGGGGCCGTATATTGTGGGGATGATTTCGGACGCCACGCATGGCGATCTGGGCCGGGCCATCCTGTCGATCAACTTTGTCGCCGTCCCTCTGGTGCTGGTGCTGGTGGCGCTGGCCATGCGGGTACGGGGCGATGAGGGCGCGGTTTTGACCCGCGCCCGCGCGGCGGGTGAGCCGGTTTAGAGCCAGACCCCATCCGTAAGGATCGGGTCTGGCGATGAGCCCGCGCGGCAATTGAGCGTTGCTTTGCGTTCGCGCTGCCTGAACGCAAAACGCCTTACGCCACCCGCCACACCCACAATTTGATGCCCAGCGGATAGCGCGCGCCCGAGCAGATGAAGATCGAGCGGTTCATCCATTCATACGGCCCCTTGGGCGCGATGAATTCGGGCACAGTGCGGAAATAATATTCCGCCGGATCCACCGTCTCGCCCGCGGCCAGCCTTTGCATCACCTCGGGCGGGCCGTGGCGCAGGCCCTTGTTGCGGATCTGGATGATGACGCCATCGTCGGTCTCGATGGCATAAATCGCATCGGCCACGGTCACGCCATCGGCGCGCGTCAATTGCCAATCGGCCGCATTGCCGATCAGACGGCCCTTGATCAGCGGCCCTTCGACGCGCCCACCGCCCACGATGGGGATGATGCGCCGTGTGCCGTCATAGGTCTCGCCAATGGGGCGGGGCGGCTCCAGCTCGCCGGTGGCTTCATACACAAATTCCAGTTCAGGCTTGATCATGCCGTCTCTCCCAATTTTGCTATGGAGAATAGCGCTGTGGATGCCGGGTGCAAGCGCGGGGTGGCAAAATGATCGCCGTGGGATTATGGGGCGGCAATGATCCGCCTTTCTGACCTCGCCCTGCCGCTCGACCACACGCCCGAGGCGCTTGACGCCGCCATTGCCCGCAGGCTGGGCGTGGCGCCAGACCGCATTCTGCGCAGCACCATGGTCCGGCGCGGCAATGATGCGCGCAAAAAGGGCGCGATCAAGCTGGTCTATGTCTTTGATGTGGAATTGGACGATGAGGCCGAAGTGCTGGCCCGGCTGGATGGCGACAGCCACGTGCGCCCGGCGCCCGACACCGCCTATCGCCCGCCGGTAGTGGCGCCCGAGGGTTGGGATGGGGTGCGCCCGGTGGTGATCGGGGCGGGGCCTTGCGGCTTGCTGGCGGCGCTGATTTTGGCCGAGATGGGGTTGAAGCCCATCATTATCGAGCGCGGCACGGCCGTGCGCGAGCGGACCAAGGACACTTGGGCGCTTTGGCGCAAGAACAAGCTGACCCCGGAATCGAACGTGCAATTCGGCGAGGGCGGGGCCGGGACTTTTTCCGACGGCAAGCTCTACAGCCGCATCAAGGACCCGCGCCATCTTTCACGCAAGGTGTTGACCGAGTTCGTCAAAGCGGGCGCGCCCGATGATATCCTCTATGAGGCGCATCCCCATATCGGCACCTTTCGTCTGGTGACGATGGTGATTTCCATGCGCGAAACCATCGAGGCGCTGGGCGGGGAATACCGGTTTCAGACCCGCGTTGCCGATTTCGACATTCAGGATGGCGCGCTGGCGGGCCTGCATCTGGTCAGCACCAAGGATGGGGCGCAAAGCTATCTGCCCGCCAAGCATTGCATCCTGGCCCCCGGCCATTCCAGCCGCGACACGTTCGAGATCCTGCACCAGCGCGGCGTGTTTATGGAGGCCAAGCCTTTCGCCATCGGTGTGCGCATTGAACATCCGCAAAGCTGGGTGGACAAGGCGCGCTATGGCGCCTGCGCGGGCCATCCTGTGCTGGGCGCGGCCGCCTATGCCATCTCGCATCAGGCCAGCAACGGGCGCGCGGTCTACAGCTTCTGCATGTGTCCGGGCGGGCGCGTCGTTGCGGCCACAAGCGAGGAGGGGCGCGTCGTCACCAACGGCATGAGCCAATATTCGCGCGCCGAATTCAACGCCAATTCCGGCCTCGTGGTCACCGTCGATCCGGGCAAGGATTATCCCGCCGACCCGTTGGCGGGCATTGAATTTCAACGCAAATGGGAAAGCCTCGCCTATGCCGCCGGCGGCGGCGATTATTGCGCGCCGGGGCAAAAGGTGGGCGATTTTCTGGCCGGGCGCGCTTCGTCGGGCGAATTCGGGGCGGTGAAGCCGTCCTATCAGCCCGGCGTCAAGCTGACCGACCTGTCGGCCTGTTTGCCTGATTATGTGCTGGACGCGATCCGCGAGGCGCTGCCGGTGTTTGGCCGCCAGATCCCGATGTATGATCATCCCGATGTGATTATGACCGGGGTGGAAACGCGCACCTCCAGCCCCTTGCGCATCACGCGCGGCAAGGATTTCCAGTCGCTCAACACGCGTGGTCTGTATCCTGCGGGCGAGGGGGCGGGCTATGCTGGCGGCATTCTCTCGGCTGCGGTGGATGGGATCAAGGTGGCTGAGGCGCTTGCGGTAGAGGTTTTGAAATAAGGTTTGCCTCCGGCGGGCAAAGGGCGGAGGCCCTTTGCAATCCCGATAATGGGTGTGGGTTTGCCGAGATTGCTTGTGGATCATAGGATTAAAGCCTGCGGCGCTAGTCAAAGGTGCCGCAGGCTTTAAATTTGAAGCATTGCGCCCGACGCTCAACGCTGAACCCATAGCGCGAGGCAGACAGTAACGTGAGCGCGAGGGTTATGAACCTCGCATTTCCCTCCTTTCTTCTGGAAAACTAGGGGAGCAGCCCTTTGCCCCCGCCCCCCCACGCGCTACTAGGCCAACCGTGACTGCATCCATCATCATAGGCGAAGAATCGAACGGCAAAGCGGTGCCGATCGATATCGAAGAACTGCTGGCCACGCGCCTGTTGGTGCAGGGCAATTCGGGCTCGGGCAAATCGCATCTGCTGCGTCGTTTGCTGGAGGAATCCGCCCCGCTGGTGCAACAGGTCGTGGTTGATCCCGAGGGCGATTTCGTCACGCTGGCCGAACCGTTTGGCCATATCGTGGTGGACGGTGCGGCGTATAATACCAATGACTTGGTGCGCCTGGCCAATCGCGTTCGTCAACATCGCGCCAGTGTGGTTCTCGCCCTCGACGGGCTGGAGATCGAGGCGCAGATGCGTTGCGCTGCAACCTTTCTCAACGCTTTGTTCGATGCCCCGCGCGAGATCTGGTATCCCGCTCTGGTTGTGGTGGACGAGGCGCAGATGTTTGCCCCCGCTGCTGCGGGCGACGTGACGGATGAGGTGCGCCGCCTCTCGCTCTCGGCCATGACCAATCTGATGTGTCGCGGGCGCAAACGCGGCCTTGCGGGCATCATCGCCACCCAGCGTCTGGCCAAGCTGGCCAAGAATGTTGCCGCCGAGGCGTCAAACTTTCTGATGGGCCGCACCTTTCTCGACATTGACATGCAGCGCGCCGCCGACCTGTTGGGCATGGATCGACGCCAGGCCGAGACGATCCGCGATCTGCAACGCGGCCAGTTTCTCGCGCTTGGCCCTGCGATTACGCGGCGGCCTTTGTCGGTCCGCATCGGCGGGGTTAAAACGCGCAGTCAGGCGGTTTCCACCGGTCTGCTGCCTCCGCCCAGCGTGACAGGCGATGATCTCCACGCCTTGCTCCATGCCGCGCCCACCGCGGAGGAACTGGCGGCGGAGGAAACCCCGCTGCTGGCCGGTCTGCCTCGTCCGGATGCGGGCGAGTTGATGGAGCAGATCGGCGCCTATGTCATGGCCCCCGCGCCGGGCGAGGAACCGCTGGTCGATGACAGCGGGCCCAATCTGTTTTCCGCCGCCAGCGTGCCCGCGCCGCCCAGCCTGCCGCCTGATGAGGTGCAGGCAATCATGGCCGCAATCATGGAGGACATCACCGCCGAGCGTGATTGTACCTATCAGCCCATTTCGTCGCTGTTTCAGGATTTTACCACGCGCTGCCGGATGAAGAAGATTGGGCAGCACATTGGCGATGCCACTCAGTTCCGCCGCAGGTTCGCGCTGGCCGTGGCGGGAATCTATCGCCCTGCTGATGAGGAATGGGCACCATTGCTGCAACTGTCGCGCACTGTGCCCGACGATCTGCTGACGCCATTTCTGGTCATCGCCCGCGCCGCGATGGACGAGGCACCATGCCCCGATGATGAAGCACTGGCCCGCGCCTATGGCACCAGCTCGCCAGGACGCATCCGCCGATTGCTCGAACATTTGGAGAAATCCGGGCTAATCGTAGTCAAAACCGATTATAGCGGTCGTCGGTCGATCGGCATCCCCGATTTGGGCGTGTCGACGGCGGCGGTTTGAAGGTCAAACGCATGAATGCGAGGGTCTAGACCCTCGCGCTCCCGCTACTGTCTACGTTGCGCAATGGGTTCGGCGTCTGGTTTCGGACGCATCGGTGAAAAGTGAAAGCCTGCGGCGCCAATCATAGCGCCGCAGGCTTTCATTGTATGATCCACAAGCAAACCCTGCGAACCCAACTCTGTTAACGGGATTGCAAAGGGACCGAGTCCCTTTGCCCGCCGGAGGCCTAAAGCCCCCGATCCACCCTCAGCGACGACGCGCCTTCACATCCACATTTTCCCGCAGCGGATCGAACTGCGAAGCACCAGCGGCGGCAGGACGCGCGCGGCCGTGCTGTTCGCGGCGCTCGGCGCGGGCGCGGTCGCCTTCGCGCTGGGTGCGCGAACGCTGGCCATCGCGCGGGGTGTCGCGGCCCGCGTTGGGGCGACGGTCATTGTTGCGGCGGCCTTCCTCGCGGCGTCCACCATCTCGGCCACCATCACGGCGCCCACCGCCATCGCGGCGGCCTTCGCCCTGCGGGCGCGAGGCCTTGATCGCGCCATTGTCGCCGGTCCCGCGCTTGGCGGGGGCGGGCAGGCGCGAGGCTTCCTTCTGGAATTCGGGCGGCAGCGGCATCGGGGTCAGCTTCACGCCGGTCAGGCGCTCGATCCCGCGGATATAGGGGCGTTCGTCCTCGGCAATCAGGCTGATGGCGATGCCATCGGCGCCGGCGCGGGCGGTGCGGCCGATGCGGTGAACATATTGTTCGGCCACATTGGGGATTTCAAAATTGAACACATGCGAAACGCCCGAAACGTCGATCCCGCGCGCGGCAATGTCGGTGGCGACCAGCACTTTGACCGTGCCATCGCGGAAACCCTTGAGGGCGGCGGTGCGCTGCGACTGGCTCTTTTCGCCGTGGATGGCGGCGGCGGGAATGCCCGCAGGCGTCAGGAAGCGCACAACACGATCCGCGCCATGCTTGGTGCGGGTGAACACGATGGTGCGGTCGATGCGGTCGGCATCGCCTTCTTCCTTGGCCAGACCATCGCGCAGCAGGATCGTCAGCAGGGCCTGCTTTTCGGCCTGATTGATGAAGATCGAGCGCTGCTCAACGCGTTCGGCGGTGGTGGATTGCGGGGCCACCTCGACCTTGACGGGGTTCTGGATGAACTGCTTGCCCAATTGCTCGATCGCCTGCGGCATGGTGGCCGAAAAGAACAGGCTCTGGCGCTGGGGCGGCAACAGGCGGGCAACACGCTTCAGCGGCACGATAAAGCCCAGATCCATCATCTGGTCGGCTTCGTCCAGCACGAAGATTTCCACATCGCGCAGCGTCAGCGCGCGCTGGTCGATCAGGTCAAGCAGGCGGCCCGGCGTTGCCACCAGCACATCGCAGCCCGGCACCAGCGCGCGGGCCTGCTTGCCCGCCGGGATGCCGCCGAACACGCACTGGATATTCAGGCTGACATATTTGGCATATCCGCGCATGTTGTCGGCAATCTGGGCGGCCAGTTCGCGCGTGGGGCTGAGCACCAGCATGCGGCACGAGGCGGGCTTGCGCGGCTTGGGATCGTTGATCAGGCGGTGCAGCGAGGGCAGCGCGAAGGCCGCCGTCTTGCCCGTGCCGGTCTGGGCCAGACCCAGCAGGTCGCGCCCTTCGATCAGCGCGGGGATCGCCTGACGCTGGATCGGCGTGGGATCGTTATAGCCCTTGGCCTCCAACGCGCGCAGCAGGGGTTCGGCAAGGCCAAGTTCGGAAAAATAGGACATGGGAAACTTTCAAACAGGCTTCACAGCGCACACCAGCGTAAGCGGCGCGGCAAGCAGGTGGCTCAAAAAGCGCGACCCTGCGTGAGGAGGAAGCGAAAAACGGACTGCAAATCCGTGAGATCCGGGGCGGGCGGCCATAAATGGTTGCCCTCACGCTGCCCGGTCCTGCGCGCTGCCTCATGCTGCGCGCCGACTTGCTTGGCATTGGTCAATACAGCAACCGGATCACTTTGCCAAGTTTTTTGCGCATTGCAGCAAAATGTGCGCTCCAGATGCAAAAAAAAGGCCGGTTTGGCGACCGGCCCCCTTTATGCTCATTTTGCGTTGCTCAGGCCAGCTTCCATACCATCGGCACGGTCAGCGTGGTCGGCCCGGCGGGCGGGGCGGGCACGCGGCCGACCTTGGCGGGCACCGAAAGCGCTTCCTTGTCAAGGATCGCCGAGCCGGAGCCCGAGACGATCTCGGCCTTTTGCACCGCACCATCGGCGCCGATATAGACCTTCACCTTGGCGGTGCCTTCTTCGCCGCGCATCTGGGCGGTCGAGGGATAGGTCTGCTTGGCGGCAAACATGTTGGTAACCGAGCGGGTCCAATCCGAGGATTGGGCAAAGGCCGAAGTGCTGAAAAGAACAGCACCCGTCATGGCGAGCGACATTTTGGCAATGGTCTTGATCATGGGAGGCTTTCTCTTTCCAAAGTATTTTTGCGATGCAGCAGTTTTGCCGAAAATTGGATAAGAACAGGCTGCTTTTTATGCTTTTTGATGATTTGGGATGGTCTTAGGCATATTTACCGGTTCGTTTAGAATTCGGACCAGTCATCCTGGATTTTCAGAGCATTTGCCCCGACCGATGGCGCCGGACGGGCGGCGGGCGCGCTGCGGATCTCGCGAAGTGCCGGGGCGTTTGCTCTGGCGGACGCGCGCGTGGCGCTGGCGCGGCTCATCTCGAAACGCCGCAATTGTTCGACCAACCGCTGTGTTTCGCCCGAAAGACTGTGCGTGCTGGCGGTGCTTTCCTCGACCATCGAGGCATTCTGCTGGGTGAACTGATCCATCGAATTCATCATGGCCGAGATTTCCTCGACATTGGACGACTGTCTCTGCGCGGCCTCGGCGATCTGTTCGACCAGCTCGGAAATCTGCGAAACCTCACCTACGATCTGGCGCAACGCGTCGCCGCTGGCGCTGGCCAAAGCCACGCCCGTCGAGACCTGCTCGTTCGATGTGGTGATGAGCGCGCGAATGTCCTTGGCCGCATCGGCGCTGCGTTGGGCCAGGGCGCGGACCTCGTTGGCGACCACGGCAAAGCCCTTGCCCGCATCGCCCGCGCGGGCCGCTTCAACCCCGGCGTTCAGCGCCAGCAAGTTGGTCTGGAAGGCGATGCCGTCGATCACGCTGACAATCTCGGCCATTTCGCGGCTCGATGCCTCGATGGCCTGAAGTCCATGGACCGCCTGCTCGGCCTGCTGATCGGCGGCTTCGGCGGTCTGGCGCGCCACGGCAAGGCGGCCGCTGGTCTGGCGCGCGTTGTCGGCGGTCACGCGCACAGTGCCGCTGAATTCGTTGAGCGTGCGGCTGGTTTCGGCAATCGAGCTGGCCTGATGTTCGGTGCGGCGGGCAAGGTCGCCGCTGGCCGCCGCGATCTCGTCGGTGCCGCGGCGGATGGCATCGCAACCATCGACGATCTCGCGCATGACCCCGGCCAACTGGCTGACCGCCTCGTTGAAATTGACGTGGAGCTGGCCCAGACCGCCCGCGCCGTTCTCCGGCACGCGGTGCGTCAAATTGCCGCGCGCCAGTTCGGACAGGCCCGACCCGATGGCGTCGATGGTGATCTGGGTTTCGCGGGCGCGTTCCAGTTCGGCCTGGGTGCGCTGCTGATCGGCGGCGAACAGGGCCTTGAAACTGTCAAGCGCGCGGGCAAGGCTGCCCAACTCGTCCTGACGGGCCGTGGCGGGGATTTCGACATGCATGTCGCCGGTGACCAGCCTGCCGACGGCCTCGCTGATGCGGGAAAGGGGGCGGGCGATCGTGGTCATCATCAGACCCATCAGCCCCAACGCAACGGCCAGACCGGCCAACACCGCGCCGATGATGACCCGGCGCCCCTGATCATGGATCGCGGCCGAGCGGGCGGAGGCGGCATTGGCGCCCTTGGTGTTCAGGTCGATCAGGGCCAGCAGGTCATCCTCGACCGCATAGAAAGCGGTCAGGGAATCGCCGTCGAACATGGCCTTGGCGGCCGCCGCGTCGGTGTTCGACAGGTTCAGCAATTGCTCGTTCTGGCCCAGATAGGTCTGCCAATCGCCCTTCAGCTTGGCAAAGGCGGCCTTCTCTTCCGGGCTTTGACTCAATTTGGCAGCATCGTCCATGCGGGTGGCAATGGCGGCTTGCGCGGCGCGCATCAGCTTGGCCTGACGGGTCTTCATACCTTCGCTGCTGGCGCTGACATGCGCGCTCTGCTTGATCCGATATTGCGAGACGAAGGCATGAACATCGCCCAGCGCCTGCGAGCCGGGCAACCAGTGTTCGCGCAATTCGGTCGAGATCGCGTTGACCTCGCCCAGCTTGACCACGGCGAACGATCCCATTGCGGCCATGACCGCCAAGAGGATTGCAAAAGCGGCCAGAAACTTGGCCGAAATACCCATACGCAACAAGGCTGATCTCCCCAGCGTCATACATGATGAAGCAAGGCTATGCTTTTGCGCTTATTTCCTCAGGATTTGCCCGCATGGGTTGATCCGAAAACCTACTTAACGCGGTGGGCCAAAGTGAGAATTTCAGTTTACAATCGGGCGATGATTGCCGCGCGCCGCGCGCTGGGTTAGGGCAAGGAGCATGACTGCGACCATCACCATTCGCCCTGCCGCCGCCGCCGATGTTCCCGCGCTGGCCGCGCTCAAATTGCATTGCTTTCGCGAGACATTCGGGCCGACCGGCTTTGCCATTCCCTATCCGCCCGCCGATCTGGCCGTGTTCGAGGCGGATTCCTATGGCGAGGCCACCGTGGCGCGTGAACTGGCCGACCCCACGCATCGCACATGGGTGGCGCAGGACGGCGATGGCGCGCTGGTGGCCTATGTCCATGTCGGGCCCAGCAAATTGCCCCATCCCGAGCGCGCGGATGGCGATGGCGAACTTTATCAGCTCTATCTGCGCGCCGAAGTGCAGGGGGCAGGGCTGGGCAAGCAATTGCTCGACCTTGCGCTGGACGAATTGGCCTCATGGGGCCGTCCGATCTGGATCGGCGTGTGGCAGGGCAATCTGAAGGCCCAGCATGTCTATGCCGGGCGCGGGTTCGAGATTGTGGGCGAGTATAAATTCGCCGTGGGCGATTGGCGCGACGAAGAATTCATCATGCGCCGCAAATGAAAAAGGGCGGGGTTGTTGGCCCCGCCCTTTTCGCATCAGAACCCGCGGGCAACCCCCTCGCGGCGCGGATCGGCTCCGCCTTCATAGCCTTTGGCGCGGCGCACGATCACATGCAGCCCCGAATTCTCGCCCCTTGCGGTCTGCAACGGCAGACCCTTTGACGCCAGCGCATCGGCCAAGGGCGCGGGGAACACATCGGCGCTGAACATATCGCCACGCGCCACCAGATTGGGCAGGCTGATCGCATCCTGCGGCTTCATCCCCCAATCGAGCATACCGACAAGCGCCTTGATATTATAGGCGATGATCGAGGTGCCGCCCGGCGAGCCCACCGCCAGTTCGAAATTGCGCTGCGGCGTCAGCACGATGGCGGGCGCCATGCTGGAACGCGGACGCTTGCCCGGCGCGACGGCATTGGCGGCGGGGGCGCCATCGGGATCGTTGGTGCTGAAGGAGAAATCGGTGAGTTGATTGTTCAGGAAGAACCCATCGACCATCCGCCCCGAACCAAAGATGCTCTCCACCGTGGTGGTCATCGACACGACATTGCCCGCCGTATCCACGATCACCATATGCGTGGTGCCGCCCGGCTCATGCGTGGCGTCCTTGCCCACTTTGGGCGCATCCTTGGGCATGCCGAAGGTGACGGGCTGGATCGTCTCGCCGATCAGCTTGGCGCGCTCGGCAATGTAATCGGGCGCCAGCAGGCCGGCGGGAAAGGGCACAAAGGCCGGATCGCCCTCATATCGGTCACGGTCAGCATAGGCGAGGCGGCTTGCCTGCGCGATTTCCAGCCAGCCCATCGGGTCCTGCGCATTGCGCTTGGCAATGTCGGTATGGGCCAGCATACCCATCGCCTCCTGCACCGCCACGCCGCCCGAGGGCGCCTGCGGAGTGCAGATCAGGTGGGTGCGATAGGGCATGCACAGCCCTTCGGTCTTGCGCGGTTTGTAGGCGGCCAGATCGGCCAGCGTCATCGTGCTGGGCAGCGTGCCGCTGGTCACCTTGGCGACGATCTTTTCGGCCACCGGCCCCGTCAGCAGGCCCTTGGACCCTTGCGCGGCGATCCGGTCCAGCGTGGCGGCATAGGCCGTGTTCACGATATGCTCGCCCGCCTGATAGGGCGTGCCGTCTGCCTTGTGGAAATAGGCCTGCGCGTCCGCGCCTTTGGCCTGCGGAGCGTTGCTGACGATGGCGCGGGCCAGCTTGCCGGTCACTTCAAACCCGTTGCTGGCCAGTTTGTGCGCCTCGCCAAACAACTGGTTCCATTGCAGGCGGCCATGCTCTTTCTGGGCCATTTCGAGCATGGCGATCGCGCCGGGCACGCCCGTGGCGATCCCGCCCACCACGGCTACGGGGAAAGGCAGCAGTTTGCCGTCGGGGCCGTAGAACTGGCGCGGGCTGGCCCCCTTGGGCGCCACTTCGCGCCCGTCATAGGCCGTCACCTGCTTGGTCTTGGCATCGTAATAGAGCAGGAACGATCCGCCCCCAAGACCCGAGCTTTCCGGCTCCACCAGACCCAGCACAGCCTGAACCGCGACCGCTGCATCGACAGCGCTGCCGCCCTTTTGCAGAATGCGCAGACCCGTCTGAACCGCCAGCGGATTGGCCGCCGAGATCATCGCATGGGTGGCAAAACCGGCCTTGGCATCGCCCTTGGCCGGGGCAACGGTGATGGGAGCCGGGCGCGCTTGGGCCGCGAAGGGCAGAGCGCAAAGGGCAAGCGAGGCGGCGCCAAGGCGAAACAGCGCGCGGCAGGAAAGCATTACGGACAAGATGATACTCCGGGATTGTAATCCATGGGCATGGCCATGGACGATGGTGTTTGCGCTTTGGCGGCCAAAGTCAAAGGGGCTTTTTGCGGATGCCGATGAATTATCTTTCATCACCGCGCGCGTGATGCAGGGCCGGGCGAGAAAATCCTCCCTCGCGTCAAATGCAAACGAAGGGTTAACCAGCGATCCGTTAAGCTGTCTAGGCCATGCGATCACGCCCCACCCCCCGAGAGGCCATCCGAAGGCCACTGACCATGTCGGCCCGCTGCCGCCTGATGAGCGGGCTGCAGGACAGCGTTGTGGTCAGCGATCTTTCCACGCACGGCTGTCGCATTGCCACGCGCACGCTCTCGCTGGCGGTAGGCACGCGGGTCATGCTCAAGCTGGACGGGTTGGAGGCGATCAGTTGCACCGTGCGCTGGGTTGAAAGCGGCCAGTGCGGTTTGCAGTTTGAACGGCCGATCTATGAACCGGTTGTCGAGCACCTGTGCCGCCTGCATCTGCAAAAGAGCGGCGAGGTGCAGGATTATCGCGCCCGCACGCGCGGCGTTTGCGCAGGGTGATGTTTAGCCGCGCAGCGCTGCGCTGAGGGGAAGGGCGGTGATCGGATAGCCCAGCCCTTCAGGGATCGTCAGGCATTCCTCGCCTTCACGCATTGCGCGCAGGGCGCTGATCGGCGCGACAGGATGGGCTTCGGCATTGGCGCGCGCCTGGGCAAAATCGGCAAATTGGGCCAGTCGGTGCAGATTGAGCATGGTGGGCAGAATGATTTTCAATCTGCCCTGCGCCGCGCCATTCAGGCTCTCTTGCGCGCTGGCCCAGAAAAGGCGGCTGTTTTCCGTGGCATCCACGGCCAGATCGACCGCGCCCGTGCCGATGTTGGCCAAATAAAAGCGAGTGTCAAATCCTCCGACACTCTGCCGCAGCCAGCGGGCAAAGGGCGTCAGCGCCGCCAGATCGAGCGCCAGATCAAGGCGGGAGAGGACTTCGCCCATCGCCCCGCCCGATTGCAAAATTGCCCGCGCCGCCGCCGCTTCATCCATGTTCAACTTGCGCGTAAAGCCCAGACCCAGCCCGGTTTCCTCCAGCGTTTCGCGGATCGCGGCGATGCGCGCGGCGGCATCGATCGGGTCCGCTTCCTTCAGGCTTTGCGCCAGTTCCATGTCCTGCGGATCGACCTTGCCTCCGGGAAAAACTGTAGCTCCGGCAGCAAAGCGCATCGCCTGCGACCGTTCGACCATCAGCAATTCAGGCGGATTATGCGCGCTGCTCTGGCGAAAAATGACCAAGGTGGCCGCAGGGCGCAGGTTAAAGGGCGGGCTGGAATCCATGCGCTGTTGATAGGCCGCGATCATCGCTTGGCAAGAGGTGTCGGGGAATTTGACAGAACGCGAGGCGGGGCAGCTGTGCCGTCGAAGAAAAGTAGCTGAAATCGGGCGTTTTTTGAAAATGGCATGGGCCATGCATTACCAATTGGACTGATGGCAGTCTCGAATAGAGGCGGGCTGCTTCCCGGTCTCCGCGGTCCCGCCTCAATCCCGGTTCGAGCACAAAGGTGGGGTCGGTCTTCCCAGTCTCCCGACCCCACCATTTCCCAAACGAAAGGGCCGCCTCCCCATCGGGAAGCGGCCCTTTTGCTGTCAGCAGGCAGCGCGCTTAGGCGACCAGGCCGTTCTGCTTAAGCAGGGCCTGAAGCTCGCCCGCTTCATACATTTCCATCATGATGTCGCTGCCGCCCAGAAACTCGCCCTTCACATAGAGCTGGGGGATCGTGGGCCAATCGGAATAGGCCTTGATGCCCTGACGGATCTCCATATCCTGAAGCACGTCAACCGTATGATAGGTCGCGCCCAGATGCTCAAGGATCGCAATGGCGCGGCTGGAAAAACCGCATTGCGGGAACAGCGCGGTACCCTTCATGAACAGCACGATGTCATTCGTGTTCACAATATCGGCGATGCGGGTCTGGACGTCGGACATGGCTTGAAACTTTCTGCAACCAAACGGGGGGAAACAGGCCCTTCTTGCGAAGGAAAACTGTTTCGTCAATCGCTCAGGTGGGGATGCCGGTGGTCAGTTGCAAGGCATGAAGTTCGCCCCCCATGCGATCGCCCAAGGCGGCAAACACGGCCTTATGCTGGGCAATGCGCGGCTTTCCGGCAAAGCTGGGCGAGGTGACATGCGCGGCATAATGGTCGCCATCCCCGGCAAGATCGGTGATCGTCACCTCGGCATCGGGAATGGCGGCGCGAATCAGCGCTTCGATCTGGTCGGCGGGCATGGGCATCGGGGGTGTCCTGTCAAAAAGGGCGCGCGGCCTTTATGCCCCGCGCCCGGAAATGGGGGTCAGACCTGACCCATCATTGCGCGGCGGGCCTCGGCTTCCTTGGCCTTGAGCGCGGTGCGCACCTCGGCTTCATCGGCATCGACGCCCGCGCTGACCAAATCGCCAAGCAACTTGCGCACTACATCCTCGTCGCCCGCTTCCTCGAAATCGGCCTGCACCACCGATTTGGCATAGGCTTCGGTTTCCGCCGGAGACAGGCCCATCCGTTCGGCGGCCCAGGTTCCCAACAGGCGGTTGCGGCGCGCGTGGATGCGAAACTCCAGCTCTTCGTCATGGGCAAACTTGGCTTCTTCGCCGCGCTCGCGATCTTGAAAGCTGGTCATGGTAGCGTCTCCCGCATGGTTTTGAAGGTGTCTGGTTTTTTGCAATGGATGGCGCAATGTGGCGCGTTTTGCGCCCGCCGTCCATAACGCGATGCAGTTCGCGCGCCAATGTATATGTGTCGCAGCGGCGGCGGTTCAATCCCCCGATTTGGCGCGTCCTCCGCTGCGACAGGACTTTTTAAGCATGTCGGCAGCGGATGATCTTTGCGCTCGCTCAAAAACGGAGAACCTATGCATTGAAAAACGAAAAAATATTCTTGTGCTCAGGCCGCCGATGCTGTGGCCAGAAACGGCAGGTCGGCCGCGATCTTCGCCTCGTGCTGCTTGATCGCCGCATCGCGCGACAGCGTCAGGCCCACTTCGTCCAGCCCGCCCAGCAGGCAGTGCTTGCGGAAGGGGTCGATTTCAAAGTGGAAGCGATCCTGAAACGGCGTGGTCACGGTCTGGCTTTCCAGATCGATGTCGATCGGCTGATCCACCGCGACTTCCAGCAGGCGATCAACCGCTTCCTGCGGCAAGACCACCGTCAGGATGCCGTTCTTGAACGCATTGCCCGAGAAGATGTCGGAAAAGCTGGGCGCGATGACGCAGGTGATGCCCATGTCGAGCAAGGCCCATGCGGCATGTTCGCGGCTGGAGCCGCAGCCGAAATTGTCGCCCGCGATCAGGATCGGTGCGCCCTTGTTGCGCTCGGTGTCGAAAATATTGCCTTCCTCGGCCCGGATCGCTTCAAACGCGCCCTTGCCAAGCCCCTCGCGGGTGATCGTTTTAAGCCAATGGGCCGGAATGATAACGTCGGTATCGACATTCTTGGCGCCAAACGGGATCGCCGTGCCGGCCACGTGGTTGATCGGTTTCATCGGGAAATGTCTTTCGGATCAGTCGGTTTCAGGCGCATTTTCAGGATGAGCCGGAGCATCGGTCGGCTTGGGTTTGCGGCGGCTGTTGAAAATCAGCGCGGCGGCCAGCGCGGCCGAACCAATCGCTGCGGCCCCGGCAATGGTCGCCACCCCGGCCCAGCTCGAACGCTCGCCCAATACCTTCTTTTCGATCTCTTCGCTCATCCCATCGCCCTTTCAAGTTCAAGGCAAATTCAGGCCAGAAATTTAAGCCAAAAATTCGCGCGCATCGGTCAGCTTGCCCGTGACCGCCGCCGCCGCCGCCATCGCGGGGGAAACCAGATGCGTGCGCGCACCCGGACCCTGACGGCCCACGAAATTGCGGTTCGAGGTGCTGGCGCAACGCTCGCCCGACGGCACCTTGTCCGGGTTCATCGCCAGACAGGCCGAGCAGCCCGGCTCGCGCCATTCAAGGCCCGCCTCGATAAAGATCTTGTCCAGACCCTCGGCCTCGGCCTGCTCCTTGACCAGACCCGAGCCCGGCACGACAATCGCCCAGCGCACATTGTCGGCCTTGCGGCGGCCCTTCACAATGGCGGCGGCGGCGCGCATGTCCTCGATGCGGCTGTTGGTGCAGGAACCGATGAACACGTTCTGCACCTCGACATCGGTCATCTTCTGACCCGGCGTCAGGCCCATATAGGCAAGGCTCTTGCGCGCGGCTTCCTGCTTGCTGGGATCAGCAAAGCTTTCCGGCGCGGGCACAATGCCGCCAATCGCCACGGTGTCCTCGGGGCTGGTGCCCCATGTCACGGTGGGGGCGATGTCGGCGGCATCGATCACCACGACCTTGTCATAGGTCGCGCCCGGATCAGTGGCCAGGCTCTTCCACCAGGCCACGGCCTTGTCCCAATCGGCGCCCTTGGGCGCATAGGGGCGGCCCTGCACATAGGCGAAGGTCTTTTCGTCCGGCGCGATCAGGCCGGCGCGCGCGCCATGCTCAATTGCCATGTTCGAGACCGTCAGGCGGCCTTCGATCGACAGGCCGCGAATGGCCGAGCCGGTGTATTCAATCACATAGCCCGTGCCGCCGCTGGCGCCCAGTGTGCCGCAGATGTGCAGCACCAAATCCTTGGCCGTCACGCCCGCGCCCAGTTCGCCCTCAACGCGCACTTCCATCGTCTTGGAACGCTTGAGCTGCAGCGTCTGCGTGGCCAGCACATGCTCAACTTCGGACGTGCCGATGCCAAAGGCCAGCGCGCCCAGACCGCCGTGGCAGGCCGTGTGCGAATCGCCGCAGACAATCGTCGCGCCGGGCAGCGAGAAGCCCTGTTCCGGGCCGACAACATGGACGATGCCCTGTTCGCGATCCGCATCGCCAATCAGGCGGATGCCGAATTCAGGCGCGTTGATTTCCAGCGCGGCCAATTGCTGCGCGCTTTGCGGGTCTTTGATGGCAATACGACGTCCGGCCGCATCGCGGCGCGCGGTGGTGGGCAAATTATGATCGGGCACGGCCAGCGTAAGGTCCGGGCGGCGCACCTTGCGCCCCGCGGCGCGCAGCGCCTCGAAAGCCTGCGGACTGGTCACCTCATGAACAAGGTGTCGGTCAATCCAGATCAGGCTGGTGCCATCCTCGCGGGATTCCACAGTGTGGGCATCCCAGATCTTTTCGTAGAGCGTCTTGGGTCCGGTCATAGTGAAACCGACCTAGGCATGGGGGGCGGCAAAAACAAGAGGCGAATGCCCGCAGCATGGACATTCGGGCCAGTGGCGCATTTGTTCTTTGCGCTTTATAGGAGGCGTCATGAGTCATTTCGCCGCCATCGCTATCGTCATTGCCACCTTCTTTGCCATGGAGGGGGTCGCCTGGACCTCGCATAAATATATCATGCATGGCTGGGGCTGGGGCTGGCACCGCGATCATCATGAGCGCCATGACCGGCTGCTGGAAAAGAACGACCTCTATGCCATTTTCGGCGCGGGGATGAGCATCTCGGCCTTCGCCATCGGCAGCCCGCTGATCATGGGCGCCCATGCGTGGGAGCCGGGGACGTGGATTGGCCTTGGCATCCTGTGCTATGGCATTGTTTATACGCTGATCCATGACGGCCTCGTTCATCAGCGCTATTTCCATTACGTCCCGCGCGGCGGCTATGCCAAACGGCTGGTGCAGGCGCACCGGCTGCATCACGCCACGGTGGGCAAGGAGGGCGGGGTATCCTTCGGTTTCGTCATCGCCCGCGATCCGGCCGCGCTAAAGCGCGATCTGGCCGAGCAGCGTAAAGCGGGAATCGCCGTGCTGCGCGAGGCCGAGGAGGTCTGAAACCGTATTTAATGCCCATGCCATTTGCGCTTTGGGCTGGGCTTTGCAAAAGAGGGCCAGATTTGCAAAGCGGTCGTGAAGGGAGAGGCCATGGTGAAACAGCGCTTTCGCGCCACGTCCTATGACGTTGCAGAAGCAGCAGGCGTGAGCCAGTCCACCGTCTCGCGCGCCTTGAGCGGCGACCCCATCGTCGCGGCGGCTACGCGGGAACGCATTCTGGAGGCGGCGAGGCAGCTTAATTATCACATCGATTCCTCCGCCTCGCGCATGCGCAGCGGGCGTTTGAACACGATTGCCGTGGTGGTGATCTGTCCCGAGGATGAGGACGTGCGCGCGTTCAACCCGTTCCATTACGCGCTGCTGGGCGGGATTTGCGCGGCGGCCTCGGCGCGGGGCATGGAAACCATCGTTTCGTTTCAGGGCGCGCCCGACCGGCTGGACGATCATTTCGAACGCAGCCGTCGCGCCATCGGCATGATCGTGTTCGGCACCAGCGAGAATCGCGCCGCGTGGGACTATTTTCAGGCCTCAGCCGATGATGGCTGCCATGTCGTGTGCTGGGGCGCGCCTGCGCCTGCGCATGAATTGCCATGGGTGCGCGCCGACAATCACGGCGGCGCGCGGGCGGCGGTCGAACATCTGCTCGACCATGGCTATCGCCGCATCGTCTATGTCGGCGAGGCCGATTGCCCGCAGCGGCAATTTGCCGAACGCTATGACGCCTATGCCGAAACGCTTCAGGCCGCCGGACTTGCGCCGCGCATCATGACGCTGGAGCCGGGCCATTCGCGCCATGAACAAGGGCGGCGGGCGGCGGCGGCCTTGCTGGAGGCAGGCGAGCCTTTCGACGGGCTGTTCACCGCCTGTGATGATATTGCGCTGGGTGCCATGGCTTTGCTTGAGGAGCGCGGGATCAGTGTGCCGGGGGATGTCGGCGTGGTGGGCTTTGACGGCGTGAAGGCGGGGCAATTCAGCGTGCCGCCGCTCACCACCATCGAGCCGGATTTTGCAGTGGCCGGTAAAGCGCTGGTCGATCGCCTTCAGGCCTTGGTCGATGGCGAGGAAGGGCCACAAGATCGCGTGCCGGTGCGCCTTGTTGTGCGCGGCAGCGCTTTGGGGCGGGTCGCCGCGCCCGCCTGATTGACCTGACGCCACAAAAAAGGGCGGGAAAGCGCAATGCCTTCCCGCCCCTTTTTTGCCCTTGGCAGGCCGATCACATATGGATCGGCTTGCCCAGCACAGCCATCGCGGCTTCCTTGATCGCTTCCGAATGGGTCGGGTGAGCGTGGCAAGTATAAGCGATGTCTTCGCTCTTGGCGCCAAATTCCATGGCCTGCGCGGCCTGTGCGATCATGGTGCCTGCCACGCTGGCAATGCACCACACGCCCAGAACGCGGTCGGTCGCGGCGTCGGCAATGACCTTGACGAAGCCGTCCGGCTCGCGGTTGGTCTTGGCGCGGCTGTTGGCCAGCATGGGGAACTTGCCGACCTTGATGGGGCCGCGTTCCTTGGCGGCTTCCTCGGTCAGGCCTACGCCCGCGAATTCCGGCGTCGTGTAAACCACGCCCGGGATCACGTCATGGTTCACAATACCGGTCAGGCCCGCGATGTTTTCCGCCACCGCAATGCCTTCGTCCTCGGCCTTGTGCGCCAGCATCGGGCCGGGGATCACGTCGCCAATCGCCCACACGCCGTCAACAGCGGTGCGGAAATCGTGGTCGGTTTCGATCTGGCCGCGCGCATTGAGCGCCAGACCGATGTTTTCCAGACCCAGACCGTCGACATTGGGACGGCGACCGATGGCCACCAGCACGCAATCGGCTTCCAGCGTCGATGCTTCGCCGCCCGCAGCAGGTTCGAGGGTGAGGGTGGCCTTGCCGCCTTCAACGATAGCGCCCGTGACCTTCGTCGAAAGCTTGAGCTCCATGCCCTGCTTCTTGAAGATCTTAGCCGCTTCCTTGCGCACTTCGCCGTCCATGCCGGGCAGCAACTGGTCAAGGAATTCGACCACGGTGACCTTGGCGCCCAGACGGCGCCACACCGAGCCAAGCTCCAGACCGATCACGCCGCCGCCGATGACGACGAGGTGGCTGGGCACGCGGTCGAGCGCGAGAGCGCCGGTCGAGTCCACGATGATGCCCGCGTCATTGTCCACCGGCACGGTGGGCAGCGGCGTCACCGACGAACCGGTGGCGATCACGATATGCTTGGCGGTGACGGTTTCGCCGCCAACTTCAACCGTGTGGGCGTCCTTGAACTTGGCGTAGCCCTTCTTCCAGTCGACCTTGTTCTTCTTGAAGAGGAACTCGATGCCGCCGGTCAATTCCTTGACGGCGGTAGCCTTTTCGCCTTGCAGCACGGGCAGGTCGAGCTCGACCGGGCCGGTCTTGACGCCAAACTTGGCCAGCGTGCCATGCGCGGCTTCCTCGAACAGCTCCGAGCCATGCAGCAGAGCCTTGGAAGGAATGCAGCCCACGTTGAGGCAGGTGCCGCCCAGCGTGGCGCGACCCTCGGCGCAGGCGACCTTCATGCCCAACTGCGCCGCGCGGATTGCCGCGACATAACCACCGGGACCAGCGCCGATGACGAGGACGTCGTAATTGTATTCAGCCATTGTTCTGTCCCCTATCCGATCAAAGGTCGATCAGCAGACGCGTGGGATCCTCGATCGCTTCCTTGATGGTCTTGAGCGCCGTCACGGCTTCGCGACCGTCGATGATGCGGTGGTCATAGGACAGGGCGATATACATCATCGGGCGGATCACGATCTGACCATTGCGGACCACCGGGCGGTCCTCGATACGGTGCAGGCCAAGCACGGCCGACTGGGGCGGGTTGATGATCGGGGTCGACATCAGACCGCCGAACACGCCGCCATTCGAGATGGTGAACGTGCCGCCCGTCATGTCGGCCATGGTCAGCGAACCTTCCTTGGCCTTCTTGCCATAGTCGGCAATCGCCTTTTCGATACCCGCAAACGACATCTTGTCGACATCGCGCACCACCGGCACGACCAGGCCGTTCGGGGCCGAAACGGCGACCGAAATATCGACATAGTCGTGATAGACGATTTCATCGCCCTGGATCTGGGCGTTGACCGCCGGGATGTCCTTGAGCGCCAGCACCGAAGCCTTCGCAAAGAAGGACATGAAGCCCAGCTTCACGCCATGCTTCTTTTCGAACGAGTCCTTGAAGCGGTTGCGCGCTTCCATCACCGCCGACATATCAACGTCGTTGAAGGTGGTGAGCAGAGCGGCATTTTCCTGCGCGCTCTTCAGACGCTTGGCGATGGTCTGACGCAGACGGGTCATCTTGACGCGCTCTTCGCGACGCTCGTTGGCAGGCGCGGCAACCGCGGCCGGAACCGTCGGCGCGCCGCTGGCGGCCTTGGTCTGAGCCGCCGCCACCACGTCTTCCTTGGTGATGCGGCCATCCTTGCCGGTGCCCTTGATGGTGGCCGGGTCGATGCCATATTCCAGCACCGCGCGGCGAACCGCCGGGCTCAGAACCGCCGGATCGCTGCTCTCGGCCGCCGCCGGGGCCGCCACCACAGGGGCAGGGGCCACAGCCGCAGCAACCGGAGCCGCCGCCTTGGGCGCAGCAGCAGCGGCCGCGCCTTCTTCGATCACGGCGATGATCGCGCTGACCGTCACCGTGTCGCCGACGGCGGCAAGCTGCTGGCCGAGCACGCCCGCGACGGGCGCATTGACTTCGATCGCGACCTTGTCGGTTTCGAGGCTGGCAATGGGTTCGTCCAGAGCGACCGCTTCGCCCGGCTGCTTGAGCCACTGGCCGATCGTGGCCTCGCTCACCGATTCACCCAGAGTGGGGACTTTGACTTCCGTGGACATGACTTGCTTATCCTAGAGAAATTGGGAGGAGAGCGAGGGGTTAGCCCTTTTGCTGACGGCGGATTTCGGTGCGGGCCGAAAGACCCAGCGCGTCGGCCACCAGAGCGCCTTGTTCAAGCGTGTGGCGCTTGGCGCTGCCCGTGGCGGGCGAGGCCGAAGCGTGACGACCCGCATAGCGAGCGCGCGACACCTTGGCCTTGGCATTGGCCAGCGCTTCCTCGATCAGCGGTTCGACAAAGAACCAGGAACCGTTGTTCTTGGGTTCTTCCTGACACCAGACGACCTCTTCCAGATTGGGCATCTTGGCCAGACGTTCGCGCAGCGGTTCGCCGGGGAAGGGGTAGATCTGCTCGATACGGATGATCTGCGTATCCTTGATCTCGTTCTTGTCGCGCGATTCGAACAGATCGTAGGCAACCTTGCCCGAACACAGGATCACGCGGCGCGTATCCTTGTCGGCGGCGCCGTTGATGTCCGAGAGAATGCGCATGAAGTGACCTTCACCCACAAATTCCTCGGCGTTCGACTTGGCCAGAGGATGACGCAGCAGGCTCTTCGGGCTCATGATGATGAGCGGCTTGCGGAAGCTGCGGTGCATCTGGCGACGCAGGACGTGGAAGTAGTTGGCCGGGCTGGTGATGTTGCACACCTGCATGTTGTCTTCGGCGCAGAGCTGGAGATAGCGCTCCAGACGGGCCGACGAGTGCTCCGGACCCTGACCTTCATAGCCATGCGGCAGCAGCAGCACGAGACCATTGGCGCGCAGCCACTTCGATTCCGAAGAAGCGATGTACTGGTCGATCACGATCTGGGCGCCATTGGCGAAGTCGCCAAACTGGCCTTCCCACAGGACGAGCGTCTTGGGGTCGGCGCTGGCATAGCCATATTCATAGCCCAGCACGCCATATTCCGAGAGCGGGCTGTCATAGACTTCAAAGAAGCCATGCGGCACGGTCTTGAGCGGGACGTACTTTTCTTCGTTGGTCTGATCGACCCAGACGGCATGGCGATGGCTGAAGGTGCCGCGCCCGCAATCCTGACCCGACAGACGGACCGAATAGCCCTCCGAGAGCAGCGAGCCAAAGGCCAGCGCCTCGGCCGTGGCCCAGTCAAAGCCCTGACCCGAGCTGAACATTTCGCGCTTGGCATCCAGCACGCGGCCCAGCGTCTTGTGGATCGTCAGATCGCCCGGAACCGAGGTCAGCGTGCGGCCAAGGCTGTCGAACAGCTTTTGCTCGATGCCGGTCGGCACGTTGCGGCGCGCGCTTTCGGGGTCCATCGGCTGGTTGAAACCGCTCCAGCGGCCACCGAACCAGTCGGCCTGATTGGCCTTATAGGTCTTGGCGGCGTCGAAGTGCTCTTCCAGATGGGCGTTGAAGGCGGCAACCTGTTCGCCAAGGAAACCGGCCGGGATCACGCCCTCGCGCTGCAGACGCTCAGCATAGAGCTCCGAGACGGGCTTATGCGCGCGGATCTTCTGATACATCAGCGGCTGGGTGAAACCGGGCTCGTCGCCTTCGTTGTGGCCAAAGCGGCGATAGCACCACATGTCGATCACGATGTCGCGGCCAAAGGTCTGGCGATAGTCGATCGCCAGCTTGCACGCGAAGGTCACAGCTTCCGGATCATCGCCATTGACGTGCAGCACGGGGCACTGAATGCCCTTGGCCACGTCCGACGGATATGGCGAGCCACGCGAGAACTGCGGGCTGGTGGTGAAGCCGATCTGGTTGTTGATGATGAAGTGGATGCAACCGCCGGTGTTGTAACCCTTCACGCCCGAAAGGCCGAAGCATTCCCAAACGATGCCCTGACCGGCGAATGCCGCGTCACCGTGGATCAGAACCGGCAGCACCTGCTTGTGCTTGGCGCCCGGCCCGATGTCGGTGCCGATGTCGTCGCGGATCTGCTGATAGGCGCGAACCTTGCCCAGAACGATGGGGTCCACCGTTTCAAGGTGCGAAGGGTTCGGCATCAGGCTCATGTGAACCTTGATCCCGTCGAAATCGCGGTCGGTGCTGGTGCCAAGGTGATACTTGACGTCGCCCGAGCCGCCCACGTCTTCGGGATTGGCGGTGCCGCCCGAAAATTCGTGGAAGATCACCTTGTAAGGCTTGGCCATCACGTTGGCCAACACGTTCAGGCGGCCGCGGTGGGCCATGCCGTACACGATTTCCTTCACGCCCAACTGGCCGCCATACTTGATGACAGCTTCGAGGGCAGGGATCATCGACTCGCCGCCATCAAGGCCAAAGCGCTTGGTGCCGACATACTTCTTGCCGCAGAACTTTTCCCACTGCTCGCCGCGAACCACGGCGCCCAGAATGGCCTTCTTGCCCTCGGCGGAAAATTCGATGTGCTTGTCGGCGCCTTCCATGCGGTCCTGCAGGAAGCGGCGTTCCTCCACATCGGTGATGTGCATGTATTCAAGGCCGACCTTGCCGCAATAGTTTGCGCGCAGGATGGCGACCAGTTCGCGCACCGTGGCCCATTGCAGGCCCATCGTGCCGCCAAGGTAAATCTTGCGATCCAGCGCGGCGCCGGTGAAACCGTAATATTCCGGCGTCATATCGGCGGGCAGATCGGAATGGTGAAGCCCGAGCGGATCGAGGTCGGCGGCCAGATGGCCACGCACGCGATAGGTGCGGATCAACATGATCGCGCGCAGCGTGTCGTTGGCGGCTTCTTCGATCGCGGCTTCGCTCACCGGCGCACCGGCCTTTTTCGCCGCCGCCTTGATCCCTTCCCTCAGCGTGGTGGGGTCGAGCGCGCGGGTCAGCTCGTCCTCCGCTGCGCCGCCCACTTGCGGCCAGTTGCGTCGCTGCCAGCTAGGCCCGGGCTGCGGCCCGTCCTGTGCTGGGTCGGAAAGAAAATCTTGGCTTTCGCTACCCATGGCTTCACCTATTTTCGCACCGGCGCGTTATGGCGCTGGTGGGGGTTTATTGTGGCGGCTGGTTCCGAAAGAGCCTCTGGCCCCGGGGAGGAATGGCCGGCACATGGCATTCTTCTAACACCGGGCGGGGTTAACCTTGGCTGGCCAACCACGCCCGGTATTGAACTTAATTTCAGCCCTTCAGCGCTTCGGCGAGGGTTTCGCCGAGCAGGCTGGGGCTGGCCGAGACGCGGATGCCGGCGGCTTCCATCGCGGCGATCTTGCTTTCCGCATCGCCCTTGCCGCCCGACACGATCGCGCCGGCGTGGCCCATGCGGCGGCCCGGAGGCGCCGTGCGGCCCGCGATGAAGCCGGCCATCGGCTTCTTGCGGCCCTTCTTGGCTTCGTCGATCAGGAACTGCGCGGCCTGTTCTTCCGCATCGCCGCCGATTTCGCCGATCATGATGATCGACTTGGTGGCTTCGTCGGCCAGGAACAGTTCGAGCACGTCGATGAAGTTGGTGCCGTTGACCGGGTCGCCGCCGATGCCGACTGCGGTGGTCTGGCCCAGGCCGATGTTGGTGGTCTGGAACACCGCTTCATAGGTCAGCGTGCCCGAGCGCGAGACCACGCCGACGGAGCCTTCCTTGAAGATCGAACCGGGCATGATGCCGATCTTGCACTGGTTCGGCGTCAGCACGCCGGGGCAGTTCGGGCCGATCAGGCGCGACTTCGAACCCGAGAGGGCGCGCTTCACGCGGACCATGTCGGCCACGGGGATGCCTTCGGTGATCGCGACGATCAGCTCGATTTCAGCGTCGATGGCTTCGAGGATCGAGTCGGCGGCGAATGGCGGCGGAACGTAGATGACCGAAGCGGTCGCGCCCGAAACGGCCTTGGCTTCGGCAACCGTGTCCCAGATGGGCAGGTTGGTGTCGGCATGGATCGTGCCGCCCTTGCCGGGGGTGACGCCGCCAACCATCTGCGTGCCATAGGCCAGCGCCTGCTGCGTGTGGAAAGTGCCGGTCTTGCCGGTCATCCCCTGGGTGATGACCTTGGTATTCTTGTCAATCAGGATCGACATGGGATTCTCCGAGATGGGGAGGAGGTCGTCTTATCATGCAGGCCCCGGCGCGGCGCCGGGGCCTGTTTCATTGGTTTCAGGCCAGCGAGGGGTCGATGCCCTTGCACGCCACCAGCAGTTCCTTCACCGCCTCGACCGAGACGTTCAGGTTGGCCTGGGCTTCTTCGTCCAGCTCGATCTCGATGACCTTTTCCACGCCGCCGGCGCCGATCATGACCGGAACGCCCACATAAAGGTCGTTCACGCCATATTCGCCGTTCACATAGGCGGCCGAAGGCAGGATGCGCTTCTGGTCATTGAGATAGGCTTCGGCCATGGCGATCGCCGAGGCGGCCGGAGCATAGAAAGCCGAACCGGTCTTGAGCAGGCCGACGATCTCGCCGCCGCCCGAACGGGTGCGGGCCACGATGGCGTCGATCTTTTCCTGGGTCGAGAGGCCCATCTTGATCAGGTCGGGAACGGGGATGCCGTTGACGGTCGAATACTGCACCACCGGCACCATCGTGTCGCCGTGGCCGCCCAGCACGAAGGTGTTCACGTCGCGCACCGACACGCCAAATTCCCAGGCGAGGAACGTGGTGAAGCGGGCCGAGTCGAGCACGCCGGCCATGCCGACAACCTTGTTCGCGGGGAGCCCTGAGAATTCGCGCAGAGCCCAGACCATCGCGTCGAGCGGGTTGGTGATGCAGATCACGAAAGCGTCGGGGCAGTTGTTCTTGATGCCTTCGCCGACAGCCTTCATCACCTTGAGGTTGATGCCGAGCAGGTCGTCGCGGCTCATGCCGGGCTTGCGCGGGACGCCCGCGGTGACGATCACCACATCGGCGCCGGCCAGATCGGCATAATCATTCGTACCAGTGATCTTGGCGTCAAAGCCTTCGACCGGGCCGCACTGCGACAGGTCAAGAGCCTTGCCCTGAGGCACGCCATCGACAACGTCGAACAGGACGATGTCGCCCAGTTCCTTCTGCGCTGCCAGATGAGCGAGCGTGCCGCCGATGTTGCCGGCGCCGATCAGGGCAATCTTCTTGCGAGCCATGAACCAATCCTTCCCTACTTGCGGGGCTTCCCCTTGGCCGAAATGTGGCCGCAGGATAGCGAGTGTTTCACCGACCATCATACGCAGTCCCGCAAGCGCGCAGGTGGCCCTTAACCGAATTGGGGGTGGCCCTATTCCTGTCTTTGCCGCATTGCAAGGCGGGAAAAGCATATCAGACGAAAGAGTTTGCGCGACTAATTCGCAATAGCGGAAAGGCTTGGCGCTATAACCGATATGGCAATAAAAATGGTATAACTAAGCCATTTTCGGTTTGGCATACGTAACCATGCTGGATGAACAGCTGTTCAGCCGTGCCTGCGCAGCAGCGGCGACTCATGTTGAGGAGTCGCAGGGGGGCTGTCGATCCCGATCCGACGACGCTCCTGAGCCAGCAGCATTGCGGCCAGATAGTCGGGCACCGCGCGGCTGAAATACCACCCCTGACCCAGCGTGCAGCCGGTGTCGCGCACCGCCTGCACCTGCTCCAGCGTTTCCAGCCCCTCGGCCACGATTTCCATCCCCAGCGTCTTGCCCATCGCCGCCACGGCGCAAATGATCGCGTGGCTGGTGGTCCCGGCGCTCAGGCCCGAGATGAAGCTGCGGTCGATCTTGATCTTCTTGAAGGGGTAACGATCCAGATAACCGAGGGACGAATAGCCGGTGCCGAAATCGTCCAGCGCAAATCGCACACCGGCCCCGGCCAGTTCATTGATGAAGGCCGAGGTATTGGGGCTGTGGTCAAGCAGCGTGGTTTCGGTAATTTCCAGTTCCAGTCGGCTGGGCGCCAGTTTGGCCTCGCGCAAGGCATTGAGAATGCCCAGCGCCGCGCCCGGCGCCCGGATCTGGAGCGGGGAGAGGTTGACCGCCAGCGTCACATCCTCCGGCCATTCGGCGGCGACGCGCGCCGCCTTGGCGGTGATCCAGTTGCCCAGCGTGATGATCGCCCCGCTTTCCTCGGCCACGGGGATGAATTCGTCCGGCCGCAATTCGCCCTTTTCCGGATGGAACCAGCGCACCAGCGCCTCAAACGCGCGGATACGCCCGGTTTCCAGATCGACCAGCGGCTGGAAATGGACCGAAAGCTCATCGCGCTGCAGGGCGAGGCGCAGTTCGGCCTCGATTTCCTTGCGGCGGATCAGATCGCGCGTCATCGCCGGATTGAAGCTGACGATCTGCTTGCGCCCATTCAGCTTGGCGTGGTTGAGCGCCAGATCGGCCCCCTGCAGCACAGCCTCAAGATCGGTGCCATGTTCGGGCAGGATCGCGATGCCGATCGAGCAGCCGATTTCCAGCCGATCATCATCAATGCGTATGGGGCGCAGGATGTCGGTCAGGATCGTGTCGGCCACGCCCTGAATCTCGTTATCGGACGCCGCTTCAAAGGCGATGATGAACTCGTCTCCGCCAAAACGGCCGATACCCGCGCCGACCGGGGCGCTGCGGCGCAGGCGCGCGGCCACCTCGACCAGACAGCGGTCGCCCACCTGATGGCCCAGCGTGTCGTTGATTTCCTTGAACCGGTCCAGATCCAGCCACAGGATCGCCAGTTTGTTGCCATCCGGGATTGCCACGAGGCGTTCGACCAGATGGTGATTGAGCCCTGCACGGTTCAGCAATCCGGTAACAATATCCGTGCGCGCCAGATGCTGCATCTTTTCGGCAAGGCGTTGGCTGGTTTCGGCGCTGGCAATCGAATCGCGCAGGGTGCGGAACACATTGAGCGTGATCGACATCATCGCGGGCAGAACGAGGAACAGCGTGAAAGCCAGCAGCCTGCTGGCGAGGTCCTGCTGAACCCCGGCAGCGAAGATGACGGGCAACAGCGCCAGCGCCAACTGACCGATGGCAATCGCCGGGCGTCCGGCGTTTCTTGCGGCAATGCCCACCGAATAGGCAATCGCATTGCCCACCATCAGCGTGCGCACCGGCCCCGGTACGGGATGGAAAAAAGTCAGGGCCGCGATCATCCCGGCCATGATCGAATAGGAAAACGCGCCCAATTCATAAATGACTTCAAGCGCATGCGCCCGGTGGGCCAGCCATCGCGGCAGCACGGTCGCGCTGGCCACGCGCATCAGCGCGATGGCCGACATGATCCACGCCGCGATGGTAATTTCGCGGTTGCCCGATTCAATCGCGGCGGTCGCGCTGGTCAGAATCCCGCACAAGGCGCCGATCGCCAGAGACGACGGTTGCGTATAGAGCGTGGTGACCAGAATGGCTCTTGCCCGGTCATCAGCAGCATGGGTTTTAAACAAAACCCGCAACGTGTCTAAGAAAGGGCGGATCGGACAACTCCCGTTGGATAGCGGTAAGCTAGGGGAGAACTCGTCACAGAATGGTTAACGGCAGGCGCGAAAGTTCAATATTTGTCGTATTTATACAAAAATCGCGCCGCCACCACCGCCATGCCGGGCCCCTCAGTCAGGCCCCCCAGTCCAGTCCCTCAGTCAGGCGAGGCCAGCGTTTCAAAATCCTCCACCGAACGATGCGCCAAACTCAGCCGGTTGGCCATTTGCCGGTCGAGCTTGCGGCAAATGCCCAGCCAGTGGCGATATTGATCACGGTCGCCTTCGAAAAAGGCGCGCAGGGCGATGTTGCGCGCGCGTTCGGCCGCGCCAAGCCCGTGGCGGGCGAAATGTTGCAGGGCGCTTTGCAGCAAGGTGTCGGTTTCGGCGCCGTTCTCGTGATCATTGGCCGGCGCGCGCAGTCGGGGGCGGCGCAACACGCGCGCCACAGCGCCGCATTCACCCGCACCGGCGGCTGCAAATCGGATCGACATGCCTGAAAATCCCTCAATCTCGATTGAATATCAGCACTGGTCTAGCACAAGGGGGCTAAGCCTTTGTGATTTGCCGTGGTTATCATATCCCTGCCGTCGATTAACCGCGTTTGCACCCATCTTGGACATTCCGGGCGCTAAAATGGCTCTATTTTCGCCATGGGAGCGGGCGCGTAGGACAGGGTTGAACCATAAAGCGGCGTTTATTCCGGATCGCTGATCCAGCGCCCGCTGTTCTGATATTCGGGGCGGATGTTATCGCTGCCGGGCAGATTGGCGGCGCGATAGGCACTGTCGCCGCCATGGCGAAGCGCCTCGGCGGTATATTGCGGCGCGGCGGCGGGCGCGGCGGTTGCGATGCCTCCACGCGGAGCAGAGCCAAAGCCGGGCGCCAATTTGGCGGCATAGGCGCGCTCGATGGCGATGGGGTCATCCACCAGTTCGCGATTTGCAAAAGCCACGCGTTGATGCGGCACGGGCAGGGGCTCGCTGATCGCGTGCACAAAGCGGAAGGCGCCGGAATCGCCGGCCGGGCCATGCATGCGATAAAATCGATGCGCGCCGATCTGGCCGATAAAGTTCAGGCTGTCGGCCCAGTAGGGATGGACGGCAAATGTATGATAATGCGTGGCAAGGCCGACGGGCGCATAGACATAGCCGCCCAGCGCGGCCCGCGCGACGGCTTCGGCGCGGCTCCAGAAGTAGCGGCTTGGCTTGCGCATCAGCGCCCCGTCGCAGGTAAAGGTGAACTGGCACCCGGTGGCGCGTTCCGAACCCTGAAACACCACGCCGCATACGCTCTTGGGATAGGCGGGGTGGGCCATACGGTTGAGCACGACCTGCGCCACGGCGCGCTGGCCGTCATCGGGTTCGCTCGCGGCCTCGTAATAGACCGCCGCTGTCAGGCATGAAAGCGCACGTTCCCGGTCCACCGCATTGGCCAACCCCGAAAGCGCCCGCGCCGCAGGGCCAGATCCGGGCAGGGGGGCTTCATCATCGCTCTTTGCCGCCGCGCCGCCATCCCAATGCAGCCCCGGCGCCATCGCGGCCAGTGCTCCGCGCCAGCCGGTCGGCTGGGCGGGTTGCTCGACCTCGCGGCTGACATAATAATAGGCCGCGCCCGGCCAACTGTCGCCCGGTTGTTCAAAGGGCATCGGGGCCGTGCTGCTCTGGCCATCGACCGGATCGGCCTCCTCATGCGCGGTGGTGGCGGCCAGCGCCATCGCGCCGGTGCCCTGTCCGCGCCACGCCTGCACCGCCAGCATCGCCAGCAAGGCGCAGGCCACCGCCAGCAAACGCTGCATCGTCGCGCGGCGCATTTCGGCGTGGCGCAAGGCATTGATCTTCATGCCATCATCCCGGCGCCGCCGCGTCGTATGATCCGGCCGCCCTTCATCGCGCGCGGGCGGGGCGGAAAACAGGGCGTCGAACGCAAGGGAGGCACGCGGGTTTTTCATCCTGACTTCTCGGCCTTTGGCAAAGCGGGCGATCATGGCAAAACATACAATCGCCGGGGCTGCACCTGCCGAATTGAGGCCGTCTCATTGCGGCACGGATGGGGCGGATAATCCTTAACGCCTTAATTTCGCGCCCCTGATCAGGGTTAAAATTGCCTTGCCCGCACCATGGCTGCCTCGCCCCTTGCACCTTTGGGCATGGGAGGCTAGGGCGTCGGCCACGCCAACGGTGCCCCCTTGCGGGGGCTGAAAAGGGAATTTGCCCGTTCTTGCCCGCGCAAGGATGGATGCAAAGCTGCCCCCGCAACTGTTTCCGGGCGAGCGTACCGTCTTATGCCACTGGGCCGATCGGTCTGGGAAGGCGGCGGATGCGCGATGACCCCGGATAGCCAGGAGACCTGCCGATGGTTGTCGTTCAGCGCCGGGCGGGGAAGACCGGATGCAGCGCGATGCCGTCTGTTTCCATGCGCAAGGGGCGTGTGGGGCGGCCTCTCCCGCCACGAACGGCAAATAGCCTTCGTGAGGGAAAGAGCTATGAACATCCGTTATTTTGCCGCCGCTTCGTCGATGATCTCGCTCGCTTTGTGTGCGCCTGCCATGGCCGCCGAGGATGCCGGAACGATCACTGTGCTGGCCACCGGCAACAGCCAGCCGGTCGATGAAAGCGGTCAGTCGATCAGTGTGGTCGATCTGGCCGAGATCCAGTCGATTCAGGGGCCGGACCTGACCCGCGTGCTGACCCGCCTGCCTGGCGTTTCCTTTGCCCGCGCGGGCGGCCTTGGCGCCACCACCAGCTTTTTCGTGCGCGGCGCCAATTCCGAACAGACGCTTGTGATGATCGACGGGGTGAAAGTCGAGGACACGGCGGCCCCCTCGGGCGGCTATGATTTTGCCAATCTGGTCAGCGGCGGCGTGGGCCGCATCGAATTGCTGCGCGGATCGAACAGCGTGGTGTGGGGCAGCAATGCCATCGGCGGCGTTATCGCCATCACCAGCCGCGAGTTGAACGGCGCGGAATTGAATTTCGAAGGCGGCAGCAACAACACCTTTGACGCGGGCGCGACGCTGGGCGTTGCGCGCGATGCCTATGCCATCACGCTCAACGGCGGCTATATCAGCACCGATGGCATCCCGACGCGCATCACCGACACGCGCAACAACGGCTTTCATCAGACCCGCCTGTCCACCCGCGCCCGTCTGCGTCTGGCCCAGGGGCTGAACCTTGTGGCCACGGCGCGCTATGCCAATGGCAAGGTGGGGGTGGACTCCTATGACTGGGTGCTGGGCTATGTGAACCGGGGCGAGCAGCAGTCGAGCGAGCAGGTTTCGGGCCGCGTGGGCCTTGAATATGCGGCCGACAAATATTCGGCGCGTCTGGGCATCAGCCAGTCCTCGCTGCGCCGCGGCTATATCGACCCCACGGTCCAGAGCACGGAATACAGCTCCTACCTTGGCCGCAGCACGCGCATTGACGGTGCGGCCCATGCCGATCTGCCCTATTTCTTTTCCGCCGATGTGGGCGGCGAGGCGATGTGGAACCATGCGCGCAATTACTATTTCACGCCCGGCGCGGTGAATGACGCCAATATCGCCAGCGGTTACGGCCTGCTGGGCTGGCGCGCATTCGGTCTCAGCCTGTCGGGCGGCCTGCGCGTGGACAGCCATTCCACCTTTGGCACCCACACCACTTTTGGCGCGAACGGCACCTATATCCTGATCGACGATGTCCGCCTGCGCGCCTCCTATGGCGAGGGCTTTCGCGCGCCCTCGCTTTATCAGCTTTTCGATCCCTATTCGGGCAACACCGGGCTGAAGGCGGAAACCAGCAAGTCCTATGACGTCGGCCTTGAAAAGGGCGACCGTAACGGCAAGCTCTATGGCGCGGTCACATGGTTCCACCGCGACATCAACAACCAGATCGACTATGACCTGTCCACCTCGACCTATGCCAATCTGGGCCGCACGCGGGCCGAGGGGCTGGAGTTTGAAACCGGCCTGCGCCCGGTCGATGCGCTGCAACTGCGCGCGCTCTACACCTTTGTGAAAAGCACCAACCAGACCGCCGGAAGCAGCGCCTTCGGCAAGGATTTGGCGCGCCGCCCGCGCCATATGGTCACATGGTCGGCCGATTGGAAAACCCCGCTCGCGGGCCTTGCCATCGGCGGCGACATTCGCGTCGTCTCCTCCAGCTATGACAATCCCACCAACACCAATCGTCTGGCGGGCTATGCGCTGGTGGGCCTGCGCGCCAGCATGCCGGTGGGCGATCATGCGGAAATCTTTGGCCGCATCGAAAACCTGACGAATGAACGCTATGCCGTGGTCAAGGATTACAATTCCTATGGCCGCACCGCATCGATGGGCCTGAGAGCCAAGCTGTAATGCGGGCAAAGCTGTAATTGATGCGCGGGGGGCTGGCCCTGCTTGGTGCCTTGCTGGTGGGGGCCTGCGCTCCCGCTGCGCCCAAGGTTCAGCCCTCCCGCATCATCAGCCTTAATCCTTGCACCGACGCGCTGCTGGTCGAATTGGCCGACCGCGACCAGATCGGGGCGCTGTCCTCCTATAGCCGCGATCCGTCGCAAAGCTCGATGGATGTGGGCCGCGCGCGGACCTATCCTTTCACCCTCGGCACAATGGAGGAAGTGGTCGCCTCCCAGCCGTCGCTGGTGGTTTCGGGCAGCTTTACCCCGGCCGCGACCCGCGCCGCCTATGCGCGCATGGGCTTGCGGCTTGAGGAATTTTCCATGGCCGCCACGGTGGAGGAGAGCGAGGGTCAGATCCGCCGCATGGCCGCCCTGCTGGGCCATCCCGAAAGGGGCGAGGCGATGATTGCGCGGATTGATCAGACCATGCGCGAGGCCTCGCCCCTGCACGGGGCCAAGCCCTTGCCCGCGCTGATCTGGCAAGGCGGCGGGCTGGTCGTGGGGGGCGAGACTTTGGTGTCCGATCTGCTGCGCCGCACAGGTTTCACGCCCTTTGCCGCGATCCGGGGCATGGGGCAGTCGCAGTTTCTGCCGCTTGAACGGATGGTGGTCGATCCGCCGCGGGTGTTGCTGGTGATAGGTCATGGTGACGCCGATGGCGGGCGCGAGGGGCGACGGGTGCTGGGCCATCCGGTGCTGGCGCAATTGCGCACCATGCAGCGCTTTGATTTTGACGCCAGCCTCGAATATTGCGGCGGCCCCACCATCATCCGCGCCGCGCAACGATTGGCGCAGATCCGCCGGGAGGTCCACCCATGACGCGCCTGAATGCAGGTCTTCTCGCCGCGCTGGCGCTGGCGTTTGCCATGTCCTTGCTGGCGGGGCGGGTGTGGATTGATCCGTTCCATCCCGATGTCCCGGGCGCGGGCCTGATCCTGATGCAATTGCGCCTGCCGCGCAGCCTTCTGGCGGTGCTTGTGGGCGGCGGGCTGGGCGCGGCGGGGGCGGCGATGCAGGCCTATTTGCGCAATCCTCTGGCCGATCCGGGCCTGTTCGGAATTGCGCCCAGTGCGGCGCTCGGCGCGGTGCTCAGCATCTGGCTGGGTTCCTATGGCTTTGCGCTTGGCCCATGGGCGCTGCCCGTCTTCGCGCTCGTCGGCGCGGGCGGGGCGATGGCGCTCTTGGGGCTGATCGCGGGGCGTTCGTCGGGGGGCGTGGCGCTGTTCACGCTGGCGGGGATGATGATCGCCAGCCTGTCGGGCGCCTTGATGAGCCTTGCCATCAGCCTTTCGCCTTCGCCCTTTGCGCTTTCGGAAATCGTGACCTGGCTGATGGGCGCGCTGGCGGATCGTTCATGGCGGGATGTGTGGATTGCCGCGCCTTTGATGGCGGTTGGGCTGGGCGCGTTTTTGGTTGCCGCCCGTTCGCTCGATGCGCTCACGCTGGGCGAGGCGGCGGCGCGCTCGCTGGGCGTTGATCCGCGCCGGTTGCAGGTTTTGCTGATTCTTGGCGTCGGGGCAACGGTCGGGGGCAGCGTGGCGGTGGCCGGGATCATTGGCTTTGTCGGCCTTGTCGTGCCGCATTTGCTGCGTCCCTTGACCGACCGGCGGCCGTCCTCGCTGATCGTGCCATCGGCGCTGGGCGGGGCCTTGCTGCTGGTGGTAGGCGACAGTCTGTGCCGCATCCTGCCGCTGGCGGGGGGCGAATTGCGGCTGGGGATTGCGCTGTCGCTGCTTGGCGCGCCCTTCTTTCTGGCGCTGCTCTGGCGGATGCGGGACGGGGGGGGGCGATGATGCTTTGCGCGCGCAATCTGACGCTGAGCGGGCGGCTGGGCGATGTTTCGCTCGACCTTTTGCCGGGGCGGGTGACGGCGATCTGCGGCCCTAACGGCGCGGGCAAATCCAGCCTTGTTGCCGCCATGGCCGGGGTCTTGCCGGTGGCGGGCGGGTTGCGGCTCGATGGGCGCGATATGATTGACATGCCCCCGCGCGAAAGGGCGCGCCTGCTGGGCTATCTGCCGCAAGGGGGCGAGGCGGCGTGGGACATCAGCGTGCAAACGCTGGTCGAACTGGGCCGTTTGCCGTGGCAGGCCGCGCCCATGCACCGCGCCCATGCGGATCGCGCGCAGGATCGCGAGGCGGTGGCAGAGGCCATCGCGGCGATGGACCTTGAACACCTGATCGAACGCCCGCTCTCGCGCCTGTCGGGGGGCGAGCGGGCGCGGGCCTTGCTGGCGCGGGTGCTGGCGGGGCGTCCGCGCTGGGTGCTGGCGGACGAGCCTTTGGCCAGCCTCGATCTGGGGCATGGGTTGCGCTTGCTGGCCGCGCTGCGCCAACAGGCGGAGCAAGGGGTGGGCGTGTGCCTTGTGCTGCATGATCTGGCCATGGCGATGAACCATGCCGACCGCGTGGTGGTGATGGAGGCTGGCCGGGTGGTGGCCGATGGACCGCCGGGCGAGGCTTTGAGCGAGGCGGTGATAGCCCGCGTATGGGGTGTCAACGCAAGCTGGCTGGGACCGGAGGGCGTGCGGGCGCTTAGTCTGTGACGGGTATCCTGTAATGTGCCAAATGGAAACGGCATGGTAAAATGCGGGTTAACCGAATGGACAAGGGGCGCCGATTGCGGTTCTCTTGGCGCCATGAACAAAGGTTTGCCTCTTCTCGCTCTGTTCGCCCTGATGGCAGTCCCCGTGCGCGCCGATGAATTGCCGCGGGCAGAGGCTGCGCCCGCATGGGTGGTGCCGGTGGCCATGCCCGCCACGGTGCAGCCTGCGGGCCAGGCGCCGCTGCATATGGTGATGCAGGACCAGCAGGTGTGGTTTCACGGCGGCACGACCAGTTTCTATCAACGCCGCATCCTGCGTATTGATCAGCCCGAGGGCATTCAGGGCATGGCGCGCCTGTCGGTGCAATGGCGGCCCGAGACGGATCGTTTGACCATCCACGCCTTTCGCCTGACGCGGGGCAACAGGGCCAATGATCTGCTGCCCTCGGTGCAGGAGGTGCTGGCGCATAAAGGGAGCAATCTGGGCGGTTTGCGGGTGGATGGTCAGCGTTCGCTGGGACTGCCGATTGCGGGCATGGCGGTGGGCGATGTGATCGAGATCGCATGGACCATCGACCGCACCGAGCCTTTGCTGGGCGGGCATCACGAGGTGGCGCTCGATGCGGGCAGCCATGGTGTGATCGACCGGCTTGCGCTGGCGGCGCGCTGGGATGCGGCCCGGCCGATGGGGGTGGCGGCGGCCAATCTGCCCGCCGCGCTGGAACGCGGGCCGGGGCGCGTGGCGATGGTGACGGACGCCTTGGCCGAGAGCAAGGCGGCGCGGGTGCTGGAACTGTCGGATTTTGCGCAATGGGCCGATGTGGCGGGGGTGTTTGCTCCTTTGTTTGATGCCGCGCGGCGGGTGGGGCCTGATTCGCCCCTGCGCGGGCAGATTGCCGATATTCGCGCCGCCACCGGCGATCCCTTGGCGCAGGCGGCCATGGCGCTGACCATTGCGCGGCGCGATGTGCGCTATCTCTATGTCGGGCTGGGGCAGGGCAATCTGAAGCCCATGCCCGCCGATCAGGTGTGGCTGCGCGGTTTTGCCGATTGCAAGGGCAAGACGGCGCTGTTGCTGGGCCTGCTGGATGGGTTGGGGATCAAGGCCGAGGCCGCGCTGGTGGCGACGCAGGGGGGCGAGGGGATGGATCGCCGTTTGCCCAGCGTGACGGGCTTTGACCATGTGATCGTGCGGGCGCAGATTGCCGGGCGGGTCTATTGGCTGGATCCCACCGCCGAGATGGGGGCCAAGGATGGCGTGCTTGATCTGGCCGCGATGCCGGTGCCGCGCTACGGCTGGGCCTTGCCGGTGCGGATGGGCGCGGGGCTGGAGGCAATGGGCGGCATGCGCAGCGCAAGAGCCAGAGCACGCGCCCCCAGGGGAACTTGATCGACGAACCGGCTTTGTCTAGCGGGGAATGAGGCTTGCATCCCGCGAACAAATCTGGAACACCGACACTATGAGTCTGACCCATATCACTGTGCGCGGCGCGCGCGAGCATAATCTCAAAGGCATCGACATCTCTCTGCCGAGGGACAGCCTGATCGTCATCACCGGCCTGTCGGGGTCGGGCAAGTCGTCGCTGGCCTTCGATACGATCTATGCCGAGGGGCAGCGGCGCTATGTCGAGAGCCTGTCGGCCTATGCGCGCCAGTTCCTTGAAATGATGCAAAAGCCCGATGTCGAGCATATCGATGGGCTGAGCCCCGCGATCTCCATCGAGCAGAAGACTACCAGCCGCAATCCGCGTTCGACCGTGGCCACGGTGACCGAGATTTACGACTATATGCGCCTGCTCTGGGCGCGGGTGGGCATTCCCTATTCGCCCGCGACCGGATTGCCGATTGCGGCGCAGACCGTGTCGCAGATGGTGGACCGGGTGATGGCGCTGCCCGAGGGGACGCGCGCCTATCTGCTGGCCCCGGCGGTGCGCGGGCGAAAGGGTGAATATCGCAAGGAAATCGCCGAGTGGCAGAAGGCGGGCTATACCCGTCTGCGCGTGGATGGCGAGTTGATGGCGATCGAGGATGTGCCGGCGCTCGACAAGAAGTTGAAGCATGACATCGAGGTGGTGGTTGACCGCATCGCAGTGAAGTCGGGCATCGAATCGCGTCTGGCGGATTCGTTTGAACAGGCGTTGAAATTGGCCGAGGGGTTGGCCTTTGTCGATCTGGCCGACGGTGTGGTGCCGGGGCGCGAGGCGGAGGTTTCGACGGGTTCGAAGAAGAAGGGCGCGCAGTTGAAGGGCGCCGGGGTTCCGGCCAACCGCATCGTGTTTTCCGAGAAATTCGCCTGTCCGGTCTCGGGCTTCACGCTGGAGGCGGTCGAACCGCGCCTGTTTTCGTTCAACGCGCCGCAGGGCGCCTGTCCGGCCTGCGATGGTTTGGGCGAGAAACTGCTGTTTGATCCGCAACTTGTGGTGCCGAATGAGGCGTTGAGCATCAAGGAAGGGGCGGTGGTGCCGTGGGCCAAATCGAACCCGCCTTCGCCCTATTATATGCAGGTGCTGGCCTCGCTGGGCGGGCATTACGGGTTCAGTCTGGAAACGCCTTGGGCTGATCTGCCGACCGAGGTGAAGATCGTCGTGCTGTACGGCACGGGCAAGACGCCGGTGCCGCTGACCTTTATTGACGGCAAGAAGGCCTACACCGTCACCAAGCCGTTTGAGGGGGTGATTGGCAATCTCAATCGCCGCATGCTCCAGACCGAGAGCGCGTGGATGAAGGAGGAGCTGGGCAAGTTCCAGACCTCACAACCTTGCGAAGTGTGCGAGGGCAAGCGTTTGAAGCCGGAAGCTCTGTGCGTCAAAGTGGCGCAGAGCGATATTTCCAGCGCGACCCGGTTGAGCGTTTCGGATGCGCTGGCGTGGTTTTCGACGCTGGATGAAAAGCTGACGGATCAGCAGCGCCAGATTGCCAAGGCGATCCTCAAGGAGATCAACGAGAGGCTTGGTTTCCTGAACAATGTGGGTCTGGATTATTTGAATCTGGATCGCACCAGCGGCACTTTGTCGGGCGGAGAAAGCCAGCGTATTCGTCTGGCTTCGCAGATCGGCTCGGGACTGTCGGGCGTACTGTATGTGCTGGACGAGCCTTCCATCGGTCTGCACCAGCGCGACAATGACCGCTTGCTGGAAACGCTCAAGCGGCTGCGAGATTTGGGCAATACGGTGATTGTGGTTGAGCATGACGAGGATGCGATCCGCACCGCCGATTACATCGTCGATCTGGGGCCGGGCGCGGGCGTGCATGGCGGCAGTATTGTGGCCGAGGGGACGCTGGAGGATATTCTGGCCAATCCCGACAGCGTGACTGGGCAATATCTGACCGGCGAGCGGCGGATTGAGGTGCCGAGCGAGCGGCGCGCAGGCAATGGCAAGGCGATTGTCGTTGAAAATGCACGAGCCAATAACCTCAAAGGTGTGACGGCGCGGTTCCCCTTGGGGACGTTCTGTTGTGTAACAGGCGTGTCGGGGTCGGGCAAATCGACGCTGACGCTTGATACGTTGCAGGCGGGCGCGAGCCGCGTTCTGAACGGCGCGCGGGTGATTGCCGGGGCGCATGATCGGATTACCGGCCTTGAGCATTGCGACAAGGTGATCGAGATTGATCAGAGCCCGATCGGTCGCACGCCGCGATCCAATCCGGCGACCTATACCGGCGCGTTTGGTCAGATTCGCGATTGGTTCGCCGGGCTGCCCGAGGCGCAGGCGCGCGGGTATAAGGCGGGGCGGTTCAGCTTCAACGTCAAGGGCGGGCGGTGCGAGGCGTGTCAGGGCGATGGGCTGATCAAAATCGAGATGCACTTCCTGCCCGACGTTTACGTGACCTGCGAGGAATGTGGCGGAAAGCGTTATAATCGCGAGACTTTGGAGGTGAAGTTCAAAGGTCATTCCATCGCTGATGTGCTGGATATGACCATTGAGGACGCCGAGAGTTTCTTTGCCAATGTGCCGCCGATCCGCGATCGGATGCATATGTTGAACGAGGTCGGCCTTGGCTATGTCAAGGTGGGCCAGCAGGCCACGACCCTGTCGGGCGGCGAGGCGCAGCGGGTGAAACTGGCCAAGGAACTGGCGCGGCGCTCGACCGGCAAGACGCTCTATGTGCTGGACGAACCGACCACGGGTCTGCATTTCGAGGATGTGCGCAAGCTGCTCGAAGTGCTGCACCGCCTTGTTGATCAGGGCAATTCGGTGGTGGTGATCGAGCATAATCTGGATGTCATCAAGACGGCTGACTGGATCATCGACATGGGGCCGGAGGGCGGCGTGCGCGGCGGCATGGTCGTGGCCGAGGGCACGCCGGAACAGGTAGCGGCGAACAAGGCCAGCTTTACGGGGGGGTATTTGAAGCCGTTGCTGAAGCGGTGATCTGGGCGGTTCTGATATTGCCGCTGATTGTTGTTGTCGACTGGGCATTCTGGTCAAAGATCGATGGCATGTTGTCTTTTCCTTCGGCCCGGTGGCGCTGGCGTCGTCGGCGGTTGATGCCATGGGCGGCGATGTGGGTCTGGATTGTGGTTGCAACCAAGTTTTTGGCGCCGGCGTCTGAGGCTGATTGGCAACAGGCGGTGGTGGTGGTTGCGGGTGTGGCTGTTCTGGTCTGGTGGATGGCAGCGATCTATCGCGATCTGACGGACTAGCGTCGGGGCGAACATGGCATTTGCGCCATGTTGGCCCTTCACCGCCCCTCTGTCCCGGTTTTGTCCCAAGATTGTCATTGTCGTGCGATAGCAGGGCGCCTTTCATGGAGCGGTAGCTATGCGTTTGACGGCATTGGGGCTGATGGCTTTGGGATTGTGCGGCATCGCCCATGCCGAGGCGCCTTTGCGCGAAATGGCCGATCCGCCGCAGATCCACTACCTCAACCCCGCCGAAGTCGCGCCGCGCCTGATTTTCGCTCCGCCGCCGGGCGAAGGGATGACGCGTCAGGAACTGGATTTCCTCCACCGCCTGATCGCGGTGACGCCCGCAGACCGGATTGTGCGTGCCCGTGCTGATGGCGAGGATGAGACGCCCGCAATCTACAGCGTCGCGCTGGGCCGCGATTTGGGTCAGATGCCGGCCACATGGAACCTGTTGGTCACGATTGAGGAGGAGACCAACGCGGTGGTCGCTGCGGGCAAGGATGAATTTGCGCGGCCTCGGCCCTATCAGTCCGACCCGACGATGCCGACCTGCAAGACTGTGAAACAGGGCAAGAGCCAGCGTTCCTATCCCAGCGGCCACGCCGGCGTGGGTTATTCCATGGGCTGGGCACTGGCGCGTCTGGCGCCGCAGCGGGCTGAGGCGGTGCTGGCGCGGGCGGATGATTATGCGATGGGGCGCTGGTTTTGCGGGGTGCATTATCCCAGCGACACGTCAGCCAGCCGGGGCGCGGCAATGGTGGTGGCCGAGCGTTTGTTGGCCGATCCGCGTTTGGCGGTTCAGGTTGCGGCGGCGCGGACGGAGTTGGCGGGGTTGCGTTAGAGGGGTTTGCCTCCGGCGGGCAAAGGGACTTAGTCCCTTTGCAATCCCGATACTGTCTTTGTCGCGCCCTGAGGCATTGTCGCGTGACGTTGATGCGCCGCAGGCTTTATAAACCGCTTCGCGGAATGGCGCTTCCCGGCAAACTTCGCGCCATCCAAAAATGGGATTGCAAAGGGCCCTCGCCCTTTGCCCGCCGGAGGCACACTTTCCCAAACCCCAAAAACAAGAATGCCGGAGACCTCGCGGCCCCCGGCATCCTTGAATTCAGCTGATCCGCGAAACCTTACTTCTGGTTCGCCAACAGCTTCAGACGCAGCGCGTTCAGCTTGATGAAGCCGGCGGCGTCCTTCTGGTCATAGGCGCCCGCGTCATCTTCGAAGGTCACATGGCGTTCGGAATAGAGCGAGTAGGGCGACTTACGGCCCACGACATAGGCGCCGCCCTTATAGAGCTTCAACCGCACCGTGCCCGAGACCTTGGCTTGCGAATGGTCGATGGCGGCCTGCAGCATTTCGCGCTCGGGGCTGAACCAGAAGCCGTTGTAGATCAGTTCGGCATACTTGGGCATGATCTCATCCTTGAGATGAGCCGCGCCGCGATCCAGCGTGATCGATTCGATGCCGCGATGCGCGCGGGCATAGATCTCGCCACCGGGCGTTTCGTACATGCCGCGCGACTTCATGCCGACAAAGCGGTTTTCGACCAGATCGAGACGACCGATGCCATGCTTGCGGCCCAGATCATTGAGAGCGGCCAGCAGCGTCGCGGGGCTCATCGCCTCGCCGTTCAGAGCAACGCCATCGCCCTTTTCGAACTCGATTTCGATATATTCCGGGGCGTCCGGCGCGTCCTCGGGATTAACCGTGCGGCTGTACACATAATCCGGAGTTTCCTGCCAGGGATCTTCCAGAACCTTGCCTTCCGACGAGGTGTGCAGCAGGTTGGCGTCGGTGCTGAACGGGCTTTCGCCGCGCTTGTCCTTGGGGACGGGGATCTGGTGCTCTTCGGCCCACTTGATCAACGCGGTGCGGCTGGTCAGATCCCATTCGCGCCACGGTGCAATGACCTTGATACCGGGTTCGAGAGCATAGGCCGAGAGTTCGAAGCGAACCTGATCGTTGCCCTTGCCGGTGGCGCCATGCGAAACGGCGTCCGCGCCGGTTTCGCGGGCGATTTCAATCAGACGCTTGGAAATCAGCGGGCGCGCGATCGAGGTGCCCAACAGATAGTCGCCTTCATAGCGGGCATTGGCGCGCATCATCGGGAAGACGAAATCGCGCACGAATTCCTCGCGCAGGTCGTCGATATAGATATGCTCGGGCTTCACACCCATCAGCTCGGCCTTGGCGCGGGCCGGGGCCAGTTCTTCGCCCTGACCCAGATCGGCGGTGAAGGTCACCACTTCGCAATTATAGGTGACTTGCAGCCACTTGAGGATGACCGAGGTGTCAAGCCCGCCCGAATAGGCGAGAACGACGCGCTTGATGTCTGACATGGGGCGCTCCGCATGAGTGAGAGGAAATTGCGCCGCGCCTAGCAGGGCATGGGCCGGGGGGCAAGCGTTTGGGCCCCTATCCGCCCCGCGCCAGATAGAGAACATCGCGCGGCTGGGCCAGCAGATGCTGGCCGGAATCGACAAACAGAGTTTCCCCGCTGGCCAGCCAGCCATCGGCAAGGAACAGCGCGGCGTCGGCAATCTCGGCCGGATCGGTCAGGCGGCCAAGCAGGTTCATCCGCCCGGAAGTTTCATGCTCATGCGGTTGTTGGTCATAGCTGGGCAGCATGGCGCCCGGCGCGATGGCATAGACGCGGTCCTGCGGCCCCGCCGCTCCCATCGCCAGCATCCGCACCGTGGATGAAAGCGCGTGTTTGGCCATGGTGTAGCTGAAGAAATCGGGGTTGGGATTGGCCAGTTTCATGTCGGTGATGGCGATCACACGCCGCCCCGTCTGCGCCCGCGCATGGGCGAGAAAGGCCTGCGCCATGCGGGTGGGGGTTTGTGCATTAACGGTCATCGCTTCGGCAAACACATCGGCGTCCATCGCGCGGGCATCGTCATAACGAAACACGGCGGCCGAATTGACCAAAATGCGCCAATCGCCCAGCCGCCGGGCCAAATCCTCCACCATCGCCACGCCCGCATCGGGATCGGCCAGATCGCATCCCACACATTCCGCGCTGGGCAATTGCGCGGCCAGCGCCTCGGCATCGGCTCGGCTTTGGCCATAGTGGATCACGACATGCCATCCCGCCGCGCCAAAACGATGAGCAATGCGCGCGCCAATACGCTTGGCGCCGCCGGTGATAAGCAGGGTAGGCCGGGTCATGCCCCCATCAAGCATAAAGCGCAAGCCGTGGGAAGGCGGCTTGAGGGGCAGCGCTTTGCCGCTATGCTATGTTTCTGAAAGGAAATGGCGATGCGGTTGGATCTGGTCGACGTCTTTGTGAATGGCGCGCTTTCGGGCAATCCTCTGGCGGTGGTGCATGGCGCCGATGGGTTGAGCGGCGAGGCGATGCAGTCGCTGGCGCGTTGGATCGGTTTTTCGGAAACCACTTTCCTGCTGACCCCCACGCATCCCGAGGCTGATTATCGCGTCCGTATTTTTACCCCTACGCTCGAGCTGCCCTTTGCGGGCCATCCCACGCTGGGCAGCGCCTATGCATGGCGCGCGGCGGGGGGCGTGGCCAAGGGCGCGCGGATCATGCAGGAATGCGGGGTCGGATTGGTGCCGGTGCGCGCGGAGCAGGGCAGGCTTGCCTTTCGCGCTCCTCCTTTGCGGCGCAGCGGGCCGCTGTCGGAGGTCGAATTGGCGGCGGCGCTGGCCCAGTTGCGCCTCGCGCCCGGCGATGTGATCGAGGCAGTGCATGTCGATAATGGTCCGCCTTGGCAATTGCTGCGGCTGAGCAGCGCGCAGGCCGTGCTGGCGGTTTCGCCGGAGGCGACGGCGCGGGAAGTGGTCGATCTCGGTCTGATTGCGCCTTCGGACGCATCCGGCATCGATTGGGAAATTCGCGGATTTTTCACCGGACCGGGCGGCGTTTTGGTTGAGGATCCCGTCACCGGCAGTCTAAACGCCGGGGCGGCGATTTATTTGTATGAGAGCGGGCTGGCCACGGGTGATTATGTCGCGGCACAGGGTCGCAAGGTTGGCGCCGATGGCCGCGTCTATGTCTCACGCGATACCGAAGGCGTCTGGATCGGCGGGGAGGTGCGCGCGGTGAGCGCGGGGGGCGAACTGTCGTCGGAGTGATTTTAGGATAAGTGTATTTCCTACACTAACCCATTTGGATATCCCATCGCATAGCATTCCGCTCAGTGATGGAGACTGACATGCCCAATCCCAAGGTTGTTTACCCCGCCGCCCATGCCCCGGTCTATGCCGTCGCCTTTGCCAATGCCGATGGATCCGCCGCCACGGTTTCCTCCGGCGCGCCTATGCCGGTGGCGCTGGGCGATGGCGCGCTCGCGTCGATGGGGGCGATGAGCGACCCGGCTGCGGCTTCGGACACGGCCTCGGCCAGCCTGATTGCCCTGTTCAAGCGCCTGCTGGCCAAGCTCCCCGCCAGCCTCGGCCAGAAAACCGCGGCGTCGAGCCTCCCGGTCATCTTGGCCAGCGATCAGGGCGCTGTGCCGGTGCAGGGCATCTATAATGCCACCGCTCCCACGCTGACCAACGGTCAGACCGCCCAGCTTCAGACCGACGTTAACGGCGCACTGGCCGTGCGCCTCCAATGGAACGGCAGTTTTGTGACCGGCATCAATGGCGCGATGGCCGATGCCCAGACGAATACGGTCCAGTCCGTCCTGTCGATGACGCGCGGATTTCTGTTCAACGGCAGCACATGGGACCGCCAGAAAAAGGCCTGCACGGTCAGCCGGATGCCATCAAGCGCGGCCTCCACCAATGCCACCTTGGCCAAGGCGGGGGCGGGCGATCTGTTTGCCATTCAGGCCCATAATACAACGGCTTCAGTAATTTATCTCAAGCTCTACAACAAGGCGAGCGCGCCCACTGTGGGCACGGACGTGCCGGTCAAAACGCTGGCCCTTGCACCCGGCGCCAGCCTTGGCGCCAGTGCGGCATGGGCCAACGGCCTCTATTTCTCGACCGGCATTGCCTATGCGCTGACCGGCGGCGCGGCGGACAATGATACGACCGCGATTACCGCAGGCGCCATTGTCGGCCTCAATCTTGATTACCAGTAACAGCGCATGATCCTGACGGCGCGCCTCGGCCCAATCGGCCGGGGCGGCGCCTAGGCCCCGGATGCGGGGCCGCCAAAGACCGCAAAAAACCGGCGATGGTGAAACACCCAGACCTCATCGAAATGCTGCGCCGCCTGCGCGCATGCCGCCCGCCACCATTCCAGCGGCGGATCGCTCAACCCCTCGATCCAGGTCGTGTTGGAGCGGAGCAGCAAGCCATCGCAGCGCTCATACCGTTTCGCGCATTTCTTGGCGATCAGCCGCGCGATTTCGGCGGCATAGGCCTCGGGCGCAATCATCACCGGCGCGGGGGAAACATAAGGCGCGCCCAGTTCGAATTGCCGACACGTCGTTTCATAGGCCGTGTTGCGATGAACCAGCGGATTGTCCGCCTCGGTATTTTCGAAAACCAGTTCTTGCCCATGCAGCCGGATCTCGAAATCGGGCGTGGGCTTTCCCGTCTCGGGCAGCAACCGCACCGCCTCGGCATGGCGATGCTGGGCAAAACTGGCGGCCATGAAGGCCTCGCGGAATGTCTTGCCGCGCTGGCTGCGGATCTCGCATTCGCTGGCCAGTTGATGCCCCACCCGACTGGCCAGAGCCAGCATGTCGGGCGGGGTCATCCAGCCGCCAACCGGGATCACTCCCACGGAATTATCCCAGAGCAGCCTGCTTTTCCTCCGCCAGACGATCGAGTTCCGCGCGCGACATTTTCTGCGCTGATGTCTTCAATTGCCCGCAGGCCGCATCAATGTCGCGTCCGCGCGGGGTGCGCACCGGGGCTGAAATGCCCGCCTCGAAAATGATGTTTGAAAACTGGCGGATGCGCTCGGGCGTGCTGCATTCGTAAATCGCGCCGGGCCAGGGGTTGAACGGGATAAGGTTCACCTTGGCCGGAAGATTGTACTGACGCAGCAGGCGCACCAGTTCATGGGCATGCTCGTCGGTGTCGTTCTTGTCTTTCAGCATCACATATTCAAACGTGATGCGGCGCGAATTGGATGCGCCGGGATAATCCGCACAGGCCTGAAGCAGTTCCTCAATGCCATATTTGCGGTTGATCGGCACGATCTCGTCGCGCACCTCCTTGGTCACGGCGTGGAGCGAAACGGCCAGATTGACGCCGATTTCCTCGCCGCATTTCTCCATCATCGGCACCACGCCGCTGGTGGAAAGGGTAATGCGGCGCTTGGACAAGGCCAGCCCATCGCCATCCATCACCAGCTTGAGCGCGCCCTTCACATTGTCGAAATTATACAGCGGTTCGCCCATGCCCATCATCACGATGTTGGTCAGCAAACGGCCGTCGGGCGAATAGCCGCCATCATCATCGACCAGCTCATCGGTCAGCGCGGCCAGATCGGCCTGACCCGCCTTGGGCCATTCGCCCAGAGCATCGCGCGCCAGCATGACCTGCCCAACGATCTCGCCCGGCGTCAGATTGCGCACCAGACGCATCGTGCCGGTGTGGCAGAAGCGGCAATTGAGCGTGCAGCCGACCTGCGAGGAAACGCAAAGCGTGCCGCGATCCGCGTCGGGGATGAACACCATTTCGAACTCATGCCCGTCATCGGTGCGCAGCAGCCATTTGCGCGTGCCGTCCTCGCTATGCTGGGATACGACGATTTCCGGGCGACCGATCACAAACCGCTCGGCCAGCCAGGGGCGCATGGTCTTGGCAATATCGGTCATCGCGTCAAAATCGGTGACGCCGCGATGATAGATCCAGTGATAGACCTGCTTGGCGCGCAGCTTGGCCTGCTTGGGCTCAAGCCCCGCCTCGGCAAAGATTTCGACGATACGCGGGCGCGGCAGGCCCAGCAGATCGACGCGGCCATCGGCGCGCGGGGTAATGTCGCGCGCGGTGACGACGGGGTCGATATGGCCCGCAATCGGCATCGACGTGGGCAGGGGAGAGGTGGGAAGGGGGGTGTCCATAGTCGCGCCCATAGCGGCGAATCGGGCAAAATGCTACCCTATCGCCCGCGCGCGCAGGCCAAGGCCGCCGCATCAATGGCCGTGGCCGCGCCGGGCAGCGTATATTGGTCGCTGAACACCCGCCCCGCGCCGTCGCGCGCGGATATGGTCATCGTTTCGCCCGATCGCATTGCGGCCAGAATGGCGGCCTCCATCCGCGCATCGGCCGCCCATGCATCGATCCCGCCCGCGATCATGCGATAGCGTTGCCCCGCCAGCGACAGTTGCACCGCCGCTCCCGGCTGGATCCGGTGTGAAAGGCGGAAATGGACCTGTCCGCGAACGCCCTTTTTGGGCCAAAGGCCGACATCGGCATAGGCATTGCCCTCGGCCCTGGTGGTCTTTTCGGGCATGGCAATGGCATAGCAGCGCGGAATGCCCGCATCGCGAAACGCGCCCCATGCCCCAAACATGCCCAGCGCATCGCGGGCCTGCGCAGGCGCGGCGGTCAGAGCGAGCAGGCAAAGAAAAAAGGCCGGGCGTTTCATCACCCGGCCTTCTTTAATCATCCGCCGATACCGGATCAATCCAGTTGCGTCAGTCCAGTTACGTCAGTCCAATTCCCAGGCCCGCTCGCCATGCGAGGTAATGTCGAGGCCCTCGCGCTCGTCATCCTCGCTGGCGCGCATCGGCATGATCTTGCCCAGCCCAACCGCCAGAACATAGGACGCCACCGCCGACCATGCCGCCGTTACGCCCACGCCTACGGCCTGCGCGATGAATTGATGGCCCATGCTGCCCCCTGCGGCATAGCCGATGCCGCCCAGCGCCGGGCTCATCGCCACCGCAAGGCCGAGCGAGCCGATCATCCCGCCCACGCCATGCACGGCAAATACGTCGAGCGAATCGTCGATCTTCCAGCGCTGCTTGACCAACTGGATCATGCCATAACACACGCAGGAGCCCGCCAGCCCGAACACGGCCGCGCTGCCCGTCGCGATCATGCCCGCCGCAGGTGTAACCGTCGCCAGACCCGCCACCGCGCCGGTGGCAAAGCCCACGCTGGTCGGCTTGCCGACATGGGCCGCCTCGATGCCGATCCATACCAGCGCCGCCGCACAGGCCGCCGTATGGGTATTCAAAATCGCGCTGGCCGCCGCCGCGCTGCCGGTCAATGCGCTGCCGCCGTTAAAGCCGAACCAGCCAACCCACAGCAACCCTGCGCCCAACATGGTCAACGCGGGCGAATGAGGCAGCATCAGCGTTTTGGGAAAGCCCGTCCGCGCGCCCAGCACCCATGCCGCCACCAGCGCCGAAACGCCCGCCGTGGTATGAACGACAATGCCGCCCGCAAAATCGAGCGTGCCATAGCCGCTGCTCATCCAGCCGCCGCCCCAGATCCAGTGCGCCACCGGGGCATAGACCAGCAGGCCCCAAGCCCCGCAAAACGCCACGACCCAGCCAAAGCGCGCCCGGTCCACCCATGCGCCCGCCATCAGCGCGGGCGTGATCGCGGCAAAGCAGAGCTGGAACAGCGCAAAGGTGTTTTCCGGCAGCGTCGTGCCCGACCGCACCGGCGCCAGATGCGCCAGACCAAGGCCCGACAGGCCACCGATCCAGCCATTGCTCACCGGCCCAAAGGCCAGCGCATAGCCCGCCAGCACCCACAGCAGCGAGGCCACCGCCGTGATGACCCCCACCTGCACCATCACCGACAGGAAATTCTTGGCACGCACAAGACCGCCGTAAAACAGCGACAGGCCCGGCAGGCACATCAACAGCACCAGCGCGCTGGAGATCAGGATCCATACCGTATCGGCAGCATTCGCCCCGCCCGCCAAGGGGGCCGCAGTCTGGGCCAAAACAGGGGTGGGGCAGAGCAAGGCAACCGCAACAAGGCTGCGCAAATGCTTTGCCCAAAGGCCGGTCGGCCGATGGCGCATGGTATCTCTCCTAAGCCAGCGCCATCCGATCCCGGCGCTTTCCTCCGCAAAGCGCCTTAGATGCGAAAGTTTCCTGCGCGCAAGTGCGAAAATGGAGAGAGTTTGTTACTTTTCCTGCACTCTATGGAGCAGGGGGATAATCTATCGCCATCACTTCCCACTCTTTTTCCCCACCCGGCAGGGCCACACGGCGCAAATCGCCCAAACCTGCCCCGCGCAGCGCCCGCGCAATCGGCGCCGACCACCCGATCAGCCCCTTGCTCGCATCCTGTTCATCATCACCCACAAAGGTCAGGTGCTTGCGATTGTCATCCTCGTCGGCAATTTCGACGCTGGCGCCGAACCAGACGCGGCCCCGGTCCTCCTGCCGGGCGGGATCCACCACCCGGCATGCCTTCATCCGCCGCGCCAGATGGGCCAGTTCGCGGTCAATCTCGCGCATCCGCTTGCGGCCATAGAGATAGTCGCCGTTCTCGCTGCGGTCGCCATTGCCCGCGGCCCAACTGACGATTTCGACAATCGCGGGGCGCTCTGTGCCCAGCAGATGATCGTAACGCGCGCGCAGCGCCGCCATGCCCGCAGGGGTGATGGGCGGGCCTTCGCCTGGGGCTTTCGGGGCGGCAGGCTTGGGGGCGGGGCGCATGTTTCTCATGGGGCGGGCATAGGGGTTGGCCTGCGCCCAAGGCAAGGGTTCAGAACGGCAATTCCCCCAGATCGGGCGCCACCCATCCGCGCCGCGCCGCCACGCTGAACAGCGTATCGCGCCGCCAAAAGGCCATCGGCCAATCGCTGCGCCCCAGATCGCCCGCCAGCAGGGCGGCAAGGATTTGTGACAGCGGTGTGTCAGCGTCATGGCGCACCAACTCGGCCCGCGCGGCGCGCAGCGAGGCGATGGTGATCGTTTCATGATAGCCCGAGGTGTCATCATTCACCCCGCCCACCGACTCATTATAGGCGCGGATCGCCGCTCCCATCGCTTGCGGTTCAGCAATTTCAGGGCGATAGCGCAGCAGCCACAGCGCCGCCGCCCAATGTGCGCCATGTGTCCAGCGCTCCTTGGGCAGGTGGCATTCGATCATGCCCAGCGCAATATCTTCGATCGTCTGGTCGGTGAAGGTGGGCGATTCGTTCATGGCAAAGGCATGACATCATGCTCCGCGCAGGTCAAAATACGAGAAATGTGACAATGCATTTGTCACATTTTCTCCACGACTTGCGCATTCCCGCTCAATGACATCGGCATTTATGACAAACGACTGACATAAAACTGTCATCATATCGTCATAGTTGACCCCGAATTGTCATATTCGGGGTCGACCAGAGCAATGCGCAACAGATTTCATGCCATGGCCGGGGGGGCGGCCAAGGCGCTTGGGGTGGTGGCTTTGCTCGCCCCCGCCGCCGCCATGGCCAGCGATGCCCAGCATTGGGAGATCCTGACCGCCACCGCCAATCTGGGCGATGGCTGGCGCGCCTCGGCGGAAAACATCACCCGCTTCAGCCAGACGCGCGGCTTTTACGAGCTGGAGCAAAACCTCATGGTGGGCCATGAGATCGGCGACAAGGGCGGGCCGCCCGGGTTGGTGGTTTATCTGGGCTATACCCATGACCCGCAATATGCCCATGGCAATTTCACCATCATGGAGCATCGCTTTCGCCAGCAGATCAGCCTTGATCGCCTGATGCAGGTGGGGCCGGTGCGGTTTTCGGGGCGCGTGCGGGTCGAGCAGCGCTGGCGCGAAGGCATCAGCGGGACGGCGTGGCGTCTGCGCCCCTATATCAAGGCCGCCATGCCGATTGCGGGCAAGGTGATGCTGGTGGCCGCGCATGAAAGCTTTATCGATGCCAACCGCAACGGTTTTCAGCGCTTGGGCGGCGAGGAGCGGATGCGCAATTCTCTGGGCTTCAACATGCCGCTCAATCGGCGGGTGACGCTGGAGTTGGGCTATCTCAACCAGCACGGCTTTGTGCCCGGGGCCAAGGATACCAACGACAATGTCGCCACGCTGGAAATAAAGGCCAATTTCTGAGCCTCTTGCCGATGGTGTCGGGGGCGGGCAAACAGGGCGCCATGCTCAACACCTATCTTGCCTATGGCCAATGGGCCAACCGGATCCTGATCGATCGCCTTGCGGACCTGCCTGATACGCTGCTGGATGCGCCGCAGCCGGTGGTGTTCGGCTCGATCCGACGGACCTATCACCATCTGCTGGTGATTGCTCAGGTGTGGCAGGCGCATCTGCTGGGTCGCGCCCATGGCTACACCAGCCGCGACCCCGGAAATCCGCCGTCTATGGCGCAGATCGCCGGGGAACTGGCCGCGCTGGACGCATGGTTCCTTGGCTATGGCGCCGCGCTGGATGCCGAGGCGCAATCGCAGGTGGTCCCGTTCACCTTCATTGGCGGCGGCTCGGGCGCGATGACCCGCGCCGCCATTCTCATGCATATTGTCAATCATGCCACCTATCACCGAGGTCATATCGTCGCCATGCTGAACGCGGCGGGCATCAGCATGGAGAACAGCGATATGCCGGTGTTTCTTACGGCCCCGGCCGAACCGGCTGAACCATCGGCGATGAGGTGAAACTGGGCTGAGGACCATAGCTGGGCGCGGGTGTGGCCACCGGCACCCCGGATGTCGATGGCGCGACCGGCGGCGGCGGGGCGGGGCGCGGGTCCTTCAGATAATGGCTGAGCGGATTGGCACCCTTATAGGCCGCATGGTCGGGATACATCGCCTCATAGGTGACGGCATTTTCCAGCACATGGGCGACATAGGAGCGGGTCTCGCTGAAAGGGATCTTCTCGATCCATTCAACCCATTCCGGCCCGCCCGGCATACGCGGATCGCCCCGCGCGGCGATCCATTTGTTCACATTGCCCGGCCCCGCATTATAGGCCGCCACCGCCAGCGGATAGGAGCCGCGATAAGAGGTCACCAGCCGCTGGAAATAGGCATTGCCCAGCGTGGTGTTATACAGCGGATCGTCGATCAGCGCCTGGGTCGACGAGGGCAGGCCAAGGCGGCGCGCCTGTTCGGCGGCCGTGCCGGGCATCAATTGCATCAGGCCGCGCGCGCCGGTACGCGAAATGGCGTTCTGGCTGAATTGGCTCTCCTGCCGCGCGATGGCGTGGATCCAGGTCCAATCGCTGCCCGAGGGGGTAGGGGCGATGGGAAAGGCGGAATCGCGGAAATTGTTGAAGCCCGCATTCTCCGCCGCCTGTCCCACGATCACCGCCAGATCGCGCCGCCCCAGCGCGCGGGCCAGATCGGCCACCAGCGTGAAATCGGCCTCGACCTTGGCCTGATTGGCGATTTCGCGGAAGAAGCGGATCGTCGTCTGCCATTCGGCATCGCGGGCCACCTCGCGCACGGCCTGCGTGATCGGGCGGGCGGCAAAGTCGCGGGCCTGAGCATGGGTGGGGATCGCGCGGCGTCCGTCATGCAGCGGCGGGATCGGCAGGCCCAGCCGTTCGAGCGCCAAAAGCCCGTGGAACTGATCGGGGAACTGCGCGGCCCAACGGTAATATTCAAACGCACCGTTGCTTTGCCCCACACTGTCCAGCGCGCGGCCCGCCCAATAATAGCCCTTGGCCCGAGTCATCGGGGTGCGGGCCGCGTGGGCGTAATTATAGAACAATCGCGCGGCAGAAGTCGCATCGCGCATTTGCCAGAGCGCCGTCGTCCCGCCCAGCCACATCAGCGAGGTGTAATCATCACGCACGCCAAAGGCCATTTGCGCGATCTCGCTGCCTTCGGGAAAGCCTTCAGCGGCGCCTTGGGCGATACGCAGCGAATCGGTCGGCCCGCCCGCCCGCGCCGCGGCCAGCAGCACCGCCGTCCAGCGCCGCGGATCCAGCGCGGGGCGGACCAGCGGCGGACGAGTGGCCAGCAGGTTGGCCGCATCGGCCCCGCGCCCACGCCGCAGCAGATAGCGCGCACGATCAACCAGATAGCCCGGATCGGCCAGCATTTCCGGCGTTGCCGTCGTCAATGCCGGGGCCGGGGTGGGCGTTGTGACGACCGAGGCCGCCAGACCGGGATTGGCCATCGCCGTCACCCGCGCCATTTCGGCCTGTTCATCGGCATTGCGTGCGCCCGATCCGCCTTGATCGGCTGCATCTGTGCCGGAGATCGGCGTATCGACGCCCACACCCTGCTGGATGGCCAGACGCGCCTGCGCCACGGCCCAGCGAGCCTGCGAGGCGCGGGGCAGGGCGCGCGCGGCCTGCGCGGTCGAACCATCCCAGAGCAGGGCCTCCAGCCGCGAATCATGATCGGTCTGCGCGAATCTGTCGCCCCAACGCGAGAGAATCGCCGCCTCGGCCGCATCACTCATAGCGCCCCCGCGCCATGCCGCGCGCGCCACATCCCCGGCATCACGCGCACGCCCCTCCGCCGCCAGCGCCAGCGCATATTGCGCCCGGGCTGGATTGGTCAGCGGGGGAAAGCGGTCAAACAGCGCGACAATCCGCGCCGAAGGCACATTCTGTATCGCCAGCGATTTCTCCGCCGCGCGGCGCAGGCTTTCCTCCAAAGGAAAGCCCGGCCATGCCAGAACAAAGCCTGCATAGGCATCAAATCCCTGATTTTCCGTGCCCACCAACGATTTCCACCGGGCAATGGCCGGGGCCACGGCGCCCGGGGCAGTGGCCTTCAATTCGGCACGGGCGCGGTCCCATTCGGCCCCTTCCTGGCATTGCGCGGGCGCGGAGAGCACCACCGTCGCCAACAGCGCCAGCGAGGCGATCCGGCGCCGACGGCGCTGGGAACTGGATTTCGAACGGGGCATCATGGTGCTGGACACGATGGCCTATGGCTCCTTATCAGGCGTTGCGATAGTAGGCGCCGGCCCATGGCGCGGCTGGCAGATTTGCCATGCCGCCTATAGGTGGGCGATGAAAGAGGATAAAGTCGATGTTTTCCGGTTCCATACCCGCTCTGGTGACACCTTTTCGCGATGGAGCGTTTGACGAGCCGACTTTCCGCCGTTTGGTGGACTGGCAGATCGAGAACGGTTCGAGCGCCTTGGTGCCTTGCGGGACGACGGGGGAAAATTCCACCCTGTCGAATGCCGAACACCACCGCGTGATCGAGGTCTGCATCGAGCAGGCCGCAGGGCGCGTGCCGGTGATCGCCGGTTGCGGCAGCAATGATACGCAAAACGCGTTGTTGCACATGACTTTTTCCAAAAAATGCGGGGCCGCGGCCGCGCTGCTCGTCGCGCCCTACTATAACCGTCCGTCGCAGGAAGGGTTGCTTGCCCATTTCTCCTATCTGGCCGAAAAGATTGATCTGCCGATCGTGTTGTACAATGTGCCTGCGCGCACGGTGACGGATATCAAGCCGGAAACGGTGATCGAACTGGCCCGGCGGTTCCCCGGCAAGATTGTCGGCATCAAGGACGCCAGCGGCGATCTCTCGCGCGTGACCGACCACCGCATGGGCATCGACAAGGACTTTTGCCAGCTTTCGGGCGATGATGAACTGGCGCTGCCCTTTAGCGCGGCGGGCGGGGTCGGCTGCATTTCGGTGACGGCCAATGTGGCGCCGCGCCTGTGCGCCGATTTTCAGGCGGCCTGCGCGGCGGGCGATCTGGCCGAGGCGCGCCGGTTGAATGATATGCTCTATCCGCTGCACTATGCCATGTTCGAGGACGCCTCGCCGGGGCCGGTGAAATATGCCTTGTCCAAGGTGGTTGAAGGCTTCCGCGAGGAATTGCGCTTGCCGCTGGTGGCCTGCAATGAGGGCGCCCGCAAGGCGGTGGATGCGGCCTTGGTGCATGCCGGTTTGATTAAGTAAGGTTTGCCGCCGGCGGGCGTTTAAAGACTCTCCGGCGGGCAATCCCCATAATTGGGTTTGGGCGGCTTCGTTGCGTGTGCGGCGGGGCCGCCCTTTTTCATGGCCATCGCCGCCGGGATGATCGCGCCCCAAGCTTTAAATTTGAAACGGCGCGTCTGACCCCTTTGGCCCAACCCGGTGCGCACCAAAGACCGTCATGGGAGCGCGGGGGTTATGACCCCCGCATCGTCCCTCCGTCCATTACACACTTGTGTAATTTACTAACATCCGTTATCATCCTCTCGCGCCGCCGAAGAGCGCAAATTCGAGAGAGGAGCAGATGATGGCCACCATCACGCAAGATGCCGCCCATGATGCCATGGAAGATCAGCAGCGTCAGGCTCCGGCCTTGATCCGCTATCTGGCCCCCGGCGATTTCGTCACGCGCCGCTATGTTCGCGCCGGGGTCGAGATCAACACCGGCGAATATCGCGATTACAAGGCGGTGGTGCGCGACGGCATGCCGATCCGCGATCACTTTGCCTTTGACACCCATGGTTTCATGATCGGCAAAGGCCCCAGCGCGATTGAGGACTTTTGGAACCGCGATGAGGTGGAGGCGAAATATCACGACGAGGCCGCGCAGATTATCCGCAACCTGACCGGAGCCGACCGCGTGGCGACGCAGGGCTGGATGATCCGCACCAGCGCCGATCTGTCACAGCGGGCGCAGGAAAAGATCGAGAACTATCAGCACGCCGGGGGCATCCAGCCGCCCGCCGGTGAAGCCCATGTCGATTACAACACGCTGACCGGACAAAGGGCCGCCGCGCGGATGCACGAGCAGCATTTCGGATCACGCGATGGTTATCGCCGCTTTTGCTGCGTTTCGCTGTGGCGGACATTTTCGCCCGGGCCTCAGGACTGGCCGCTGGCGGTGTGCGACGGGCGCTCTGTGGCCGACAGCGAGGGCGTGGCCAATACCTTGTTTGTCGTTAACGAATTTCCTGTCGGAGAGGCCTTGACCGCGCCGGTCGAGGGCGAGGATCAGATGATCGCGGCCACCATTTTCCGCCACAGTCCGGCGCATCGCTGGTGGTATTTCTCGAACATGGAGCGCGACGATGTGCTCTTGTTCAAATTCCACGACAGCGATCATGCGCGGACCTGGCGCTGTCCGCATACCGCGTTTCACGACACCAGCCTGCCTCATGCCCAGACGCGCGCCAGCATCGAATTGCGCGCCGTCGCCTATTGGGATTGAGGGGCGCAGGCCGGATCAGCAGTGCGGTTTGCATTTAAACCGTCGCTAACCAATTGCGAATCTAGGTACATATCTTCAGCGAGCCACCAACGCAGCAAAGCGGCGGGCAAGTGCGATTTCCGACGAAATGATATCGATTGTTCAAACTTGGTGAACGGTTCCTGCATAAATTCGCCCTTGTAGAGGGAAAACAGATTAAACAACTTGATTTCCCCATGAAACTGGAATTGCCAAGGGAGATGTCGGAAACGGGCCAGAGTTTAGAACAGCGTCGCAATCGCAATTATGAGGAAACACATCGTCAGCTCGTGGAGCGGGCGGTGGGTTTGATTGGGCGCGAGGGTGTTGATGCCTTGACCGTCGCTTCACTTGCCCGCGACGCCAGAATGAACCGGTCGACCGTCTATTACCATTTCGACAGCCGCGAGGCGCTGCTCTCGGCCGCCAAGGGGTGGTTTGGCGCGCGGCTCAGCGAGATGATGGTGGCCCCCGGCGATTCGCAGATGTGGCTGGAAAAAGCCGTGCAGTTTTCTCTTCGCAACCCTGAACTGATGCATGAATGGGTGATGGATCTGGTCAATCACGCCCCGATCCATAACAATTTCCCGCGCTGGGATGAGCTGGTCGAACTGGCTTCGCGATCGCCCCATGTGGCCCGGCCCGAAGAGGGCAAGGGCGGCCCAGGGGCGGGCGGAGCGCATGACGCCGAAGTCTGGGCCACGGTGCTGCTGGCCAGCGTGGTGATGGCCCCGCGCCTGTTTCGTGTCGCCGTCCGGCCCGATCAGGAGATCGAGGCGGTTTCGCGCCATTATGCGCAATTGTTGCGCCGCTTGATGCAGGCAAGCCAGCGCGGCGCGAAATAAAGGACGGATGCCCCATGAATTGCGACGCGCGGCCTTGCGCTTTCACTTGGCGTTCAGCCCGACGCTGGTTATAGGCCAAACCATGTCTAAGCCCAGCATCAGCCTGTCGCCGCGTGTTGTCCTCCTTGCCTGTGCCGTTGGCGCGATGGCGATAACCGGCGGTTGCGCCGGGCGGGGCAAGAAGCCCAAGGATACCGCCTATGTCGCGCGCGACGTTGATTCGCTCTATCTGGAGGCGAAGAAGCGTCTGGATCAGGGCGAGGACAAGACGGCCGCCGCGCTGTTTGACGAGGTTGAGCGCCAGCACCCCTACAGCCCCTGGGCCCGCCGCGCCCAGTTGATGAGCGCCTTTTCCTATTATTCGGCGCGCGATTACGCCAAGTCGGTGCAATCGGCCCAGCGCTTCCTGTCGATCCATCCGGGCAACAAGGATGCGCCTTACGCCTATTACCTGATCGCCATGTGCTATTACGAGCAGATCAGCGATGTCAGCCGCGACCAGAAGATCACGCTTCAGGCGCTCTCGGCGCTCAATGACGTTGTGCGCCGCTATCCCAACACGCGTTATGCCACCGATGCCCGGCTCAAGATCGATCTGGTCAACGACCATCTGGCCGGCAAGGAAATGGACATTGGCCGCTTTTACGAGCGTTCGGGCCGCTGGCTGGCCGCCGACATCCGCTTTCGCAACGTGATCGACAAGTATCAGACCACCAGCCACACCGCCGAGGCGCTGTTCCGTCTGGTGGAAACCAATCTGGCGCTGGGTATTCCGGTTGAGGCACAGAAATATGCCGCCGTGCTGGGCGCCAATTATCCGGGCAGCGAGTGGTATGAGAAGGCCTATGCCATGATGGGCAAATACGCCCCCGGCACCAAGGTCAGCTGATTTTTCAGCCCGAAAACTGGCAAAGGCCCGCGCCAGCGATGGTGCGGGCCTTTTGCTTTGGGGGCTCGGCGGCTTATCTGTGCACGACACCGTGGAATGTCTAACCCGGAGATTGACATTTTCTTCGGATGGGCGCTGTTATGCCGCCGCCATGCTATCGCAGAAAACCCGCTATACGATCCGCGCACTTCAGCACCTCGCTGACCTGTGGCAGCAAGGTCCGATTCGGCTCGACGCGATTGCCGAGGCGCAGAATATCCCGCGCAAATTCCTCACCGTCATCCTGTCGGAAATGGTGCGCGAAGGGCTGGTGATCAGCCATCGCGGCCGCGAAGGCGGCTATGAACTGGCGCTGGCGCCATGCGACATCCGCTATGGCGACATCATCCGATTGACGCGGGGCAGTCTGGCGCTGGTACCCTGCGCGAGCCGGTTTGCCCACGAGCATTGCGCCAATTGCCTGCCCGAGGCAGAATGCCGGTTGCGCGGGCTGATGCTAGCCGTGCGCGACGAAATGGCCGCCATGCTCGACCGGCTGACGCTGGCCGATCCGATCATGGTCGAACCGCCATTTGCCGATCCGCCCGAAGAGCCGGAGGCCGAGGCGGCCGAATAAGGCATTACCCTTAATCGCCTCATACCCGGTATTAGGCGTCTGTCGCCCAGTCTGCCCACAGAAGGGCAGGTTGAAGCATGAGCGAATGGCGTAACATTTCCGGGCCGGATGAGGGCGCATGGCTCGACGATGATGCCAGCGCGGTCATTCTTCAGGAGATGCTCAAAAACGCGCCGCCTCTCGTGCTGCATCCGGACGGGCCGGAACTGCTCGACGCCCATCGGGACGAGCGGCCATTCTATATCGAGCATGGGCTGATTGTCGGTGTATGGCTGCTGGTGGTCGGCTCGGCCCTTTGGCAATGGATGTTTTGATCGCGCTTGAAGGCATAGACGCGGGCCTGCGCATCGGCTAGAACGATGCGCGAACATGCTTAGCCATCTTTCCATTCGCAACATCGTGTTGATCGAGGCGCTCGATCTCGCTTTCGCGCCGGGCCTTGGCGTACTCACGGGCGAGACGGGGGCGGGTAAGTCGATTCTGCTCGATGCCTTGGGCCTGATTCTGGGCATGAGGGCCGACAGCGGGCTGGTGCGCGCAGGGGCGGATCTGGCCAGCGTAACCGCCTCGTTTGAACCCGGAGCGCTGCATGACGCGGTGGCCCGCACGCTGGCCGAGGCGGGGGTTGAGATCGAGCCAGGCGAGCCGATCCTGATTCGGCGTCAGATCAAGGCCGATGGCGGGTCGAAGGCTTTCATCAACGATCAGCCTGCCAGCGTGGCTTTGTTGCGTGAGGTTGCGCCCTATCTGGTTGAAATCCATGGGCAGCATGATGACCGCGGGCTGGTCAATCCGCGCGGCCATCGCGCCTTGCTGGATCGCTATGCGCGGGTCGATACCGCCGCGATGGAGGCTGCGTGGAAGGCTTGGGGACAGGCCGAGGCCAAATTGGCCAAGACCCGCGCGGGCATCGCCAAGGCGGCCGAGGATCGCGAACTTTATCAGGCACATGTGGCCGAACTCGAAGCCTTGGCCCCGCAGGCGGGCGAGGAGGAGGAACTGGCCGGCGAGCGCGCGACCATGCAGAAGGGCGAGCGGTTGGCGGGCGATCTGGCCGCAGTGCAGCAGGTGTTTGCCGGATCGCATTCGCCGCTGGCCGAATTGCGCGTGGCGGCGCGGCGGCTCGACCGGATCGCGGGCGAACATGCGCTGCTGGAGGAAGTATTGGCCGCGCTCGACCGGGCGATGATCGAGGCCGACGACGCTGAGGACAAGCTGAACCGGGCGCTCGATGCGCTGGCGTTTGATCCGCTGGCGCTCGACCGGGTGGAAACGCGCCTGTTCGATCTGCGTGCGGCGGGGCGCAAGCATGGCTGCGCGGTCGAGGAATTGCCCGCCAAGCTGGAGGAAATGCGCAGCGCCCTGAGCGCGATCGAGGGGGGCGAGGCCGAGGTGGCCGCGTTGGAACAGGCGGCGGCCAAGGCGCGCGCGGCATGGCTGAAACTGGCCGAGGCGGCGAGCAAGGCACGCAGCGAAGCGGCGCTACGGCTGGACGCGGCGGTCAAGGCTGAGCTTGCACCGTTGAAACTGGACGCGGCGCGGTTTCGTACCGATGTGGCCCGGCTGGACGAGGGGCAATGGGGTGCCTCGGGCATGGACCGCGTTGAATTCATGATCGCCACCAATCCCGGCGCGGATTTCGCACCCCTGGCCAAGATCGCATCGGGCGGCGAATTGTCCCGCTTTATCCTTGCGTTAAAGGTCGCTCTTGCCGAAGAGGGCGGGGCCGCGACGATGATCTTTGACGAAATCGACCGGGGCGTTGGCGGCGCTGTGGCCCAGGCCATTGGTGAGCGTCTGGCGCGCCTTGCTTCCTCCGGCCAATTGCTGGCCGTGACGCACAGCCCGCAGGTGGCCGCGCGCGGGGGACAGCATTATTTCATCGCCAAATCCTCCGATGGACTGGTGACGCGGACGGGTGTTGTGCTGCTTGATGGTGGCGGGCGGCAGGAGGAGATTGCGCGGATGCTCTCGGGGGCGGAAATTACGCCGGAGGCAAGGGCGCAGGCGGATCGGTTGCTGGAGCGGGTTTAAAACAGGCTATGCCTCCGGCGGGCAAAGGGACTCGGTCCCTTTGCAATCCCATAAATGGGGTGGCGCTATGGGGCGAACGACGATGATTCTTAAAGCCTGCGGTGCGGTGAGGTTACGCAAAATGCGCCGCAGGCTTTCAATTTCAATTGCTGCGTCCGACGCCCGGCGTTGAACCCATTGCGCAACAAAGACAGTAACGGGAGCGCGAGGGGCTGGACCCCGGCATTTTCCACCTTATCTACCCCTATATGCATCCTCTTGATCGTCCCTTCTGGACCGCCCTCAACACCCGCCAATCCCACCTTGCACGCTGGAACGCGGCGCAAACGGCTGTGCGAATCGATGCCGATTACGGCCCTTTCGCCAATGCCGCGCCGGGGCATGAGGGGGCGCTGGCGGGCTTGCTGTCCGGGCCGCAGGATGAAATCTGGCTGGTCGAGCCGGAGGAAGTTTCGGCCCCCGGTCTGGTGCCCAAATTGACGGCGCCTTTGGTCCAGATGGTATCGGAAACCCCGCCGCCCGAGGCTGATTTCGCCGGGATCGTCCCTCTCGATGAAACCCATGCCGATCAGATGGCGGCGCTGGCCATGGCGACAAAGCCCGGACCATGGGGGCCAAAGACCCGGCTTTACGGGCAGTTTTACGGCATATTCGACGGCACCCGCCTGATCGCCATGGCGGGTGAGCGCGCTCGCCCCGGTGAAGGTTGGGCCGAGGTCAGCGGGGTCTGTACCGATCCCGATTATCGCGGGCGCGGGCTGGCGCGGCGGTTGATTCTTCGGGTGATGGCCGATCTGGCGGCGCGGGGCGACCGGGCCTATCTGCATTCCTGGGCCGGGAATGCAGGCGCGATCGCACTTTATGAACAATTGGGTTTCGCCATTCGGCGCCCGATGGTAGCGAGCGTGCTGACGCTGGGCTAAGAGGGTGTCATGACGATATCCCTGCCCAACGAAGCCGAAGCTGCCAATGAACTGATGCGCCTTGCCCGCAAGATCAACCGGGCGAACAAGGCCTATCATCTCAATGACGCGCCCGAAATTCCGGACGCCGAATATGACGCGTTGGTGCGGCGCAATGCCGAGCTTGAGGCGGCCTATCCGCATCTGATCCGCGCCGACAGCGCGACCAACAAAGTGGGTCATGAGGTGGCCGCGTCGCCCTTGCGCAAGGTGGCGCATGAGGTGCGGATGATGAGCCTCGACAATGCGTTCACCGATGAGGAAGTGGCCGAATTCGCCGCGCGCGTTCGCCGGTTTTTGAACCTTGCCGAGGACGCGCCGGTGGCCTTTACCGCCGAGGACAAAATCGACGGCCTTTCGCTCTCGCTGCGCTATGAACAGGGCAATTTGGTGCGCGCCGCCACGCGCGGCGACGGGCAGGTGGGCGAGGATGTCACCGCCAATGTTGCGCATATTCCGGACATTCCGCAGGAATTGCGCGGCGAGGCACCCGATGTTTTTGAAATTCGCGGCGAAGTTTATATGGAGCGCGCCGCTTTTGCCGCGCTGAACGAGCGGCAGGAGCAGGCAGGGGAAAAGACCTTTGCCAATCCGCGCAACGCGGCGGCAGGGTCTTTGCGGCAAAAGGATGCTCGGGTGACGGCATCGCGGCCGCTGCGCTTTCTCGCGCATGGCTGGGGCGCGGCCAGCAACATTCCAGCGGCCAGCCAATGGGCAATGATGGAGCAGATTGCAGCTTGGGGCGTGCCGGTTTCGCCTTGGCTGCGGCGCTGCGATGATCTGGCGGCCATGCTCGACCAGTATCGCAGGATACAGGCAGAACGTCCTGAACTTCCTTATGAAATTGATGGTGTTGTCTACAAGGTGGACGAGTTTTCCCTTCAGGATCGCCTCGGTTTTGTCGCCAAGGCGCCACGCTGGGCCATTGCGCGCAAATTCCCCGCCGAGCGGGCCGAAACCACGCTGGAGGCCATCGACATTCAGGTGGGCCGCACGGGCAAACTGACGCCGGTGGGGCGTCTTGCGCCGGTGCTGGTGGGTGGCGTGACGGTGACGAATGTGACGCTGCATAACCGGGATGAGATTGCGCGTCTGGGCGTGCGTATCGGCGACCGGGTGGTGTTGCAGCGTGCGGGCGATGTGATCCCTCAGGTGGTGGAAAACCTGACGCGCGAGGCGGAGCGTCCCGCCTTTGATTTCCCCGACCATTGCCCCGAATGCGGCAGCGAAGCTGTGGCCGAGGAGGGGGAGGTCGATGTGCGCTGCACCGGGGGGTTGATCTGTCCGGCCCAGCGGACCGAGCGCCTCAAGCATTTTGTCAGCAGGGGCGCATTAGATATTGAAGGATTGGGTGAAAAAACGATCCAAGAGTTTTTCAACCTGGGCTGGCTGGAAAGTCCGGCGGACATTTTCCGCCTGCGCCATCGCCGCGCCGATATTGTCGGGCGCGAGGGGTGGCAGGATAAGTCTGTGGATAACCTGTTGAATGCCATTGAGGCCAAACGCCGGCCCGATGCGGCACGGTTGCTGTTCGGGCTTGGCATTCGGCATGTCGGCGCGGTGACGGCGCGCGATCTGTGCAAGCGTTTCGTGACCCTGCCCGCGCTGCGCGAAGTGGCGCAAAAGGCCAACCAGCTGCGCACAGATGAGGATGCAGGCGCGGCCGAGCTGCCCGAAGTGGCCGATGCGCGGGCTGAACTGGTGGGTATCGACGGAATCGGCCCTGCGGTGGTCGAGGCTTTGGGTGATTTCTTCCACGAGGCGCATAATGTCGCGGTGTGGGAGGATCTGCTCAGCGAGGTCAGCCCGCCCGACTACATTGTCGAGACCAAGGCCAGCGAGGTGGCGGGCAAGACGGTGGTGTTCACCGGCAAGCTGGAAACCATGAGCCGCGATGAAGCCAAGGCGCAGGCCGAACGTCTGGGCGCGCGCTCGGCCGGGTCGGTCAGTGCGAAGACCGATCTGGTGGTCGCCGGGCCGGGGGCGGGTTCGAAACTGGCGCAGGCCGAAAAGCTGGGCATCGCGGTGATCACCGAGGCGGAGTGGGCAGAGATTGTTGCGCGGGCCGGATAGTGCCCGCCATACAAAATCTTACATTCGCGCCCCTTGGCATTCCCCGGCGTTAGGGTAGGTTCACCCTATCTCATAACAGGTGGGGAGTTTCAGATATGTCGAAGGCGTGGATGATCGCAGGCGCGCTGGCATTGGCTGGCGCGGCGATGACGCCCGTTCCGGTGCTGGCGCAGGGTAACAAAGCGGCCATCGCGGCGGCTTTGGCCGACAAGGAACGCCCCGAGGCCGATGTTTCGCGCGATGCCGGGCGCAAGCCGGGCGAATTGCTGGCCTTTGCCGGGGTCAAGCCGGGGATGAAGGTGGGCGAATTGCTGCCCGGCGGCGGCTATTTCACGCGGATTTTGTCCAAGGCGGTCGGTCCCAAGGGTGTGGTCTATATCTGGATGCCCGCCGGAACGTCGCCCGAGCGTCTGGCGCGACTCGATACGATCCTGAAAAACCCGGCCTATTCTAATGTGAAGCTGTTGGTGAGCGAACAGATCGCGCCGCCCGAAAAGGTCGATCTGATCTGGACCACGCAGAACTATCACGACCTGCATCACACGGGCAAAAGCCCCGAGCCGACCAATGCCGCCGCGCTGGCCGCGCTGAAGCCGGGCGGGACTTATCTGGTCAGCGACCATGCGGCCAAGTTGGGGTCCGGCACCGCCGATACGGACGCGCTGCATCGCATTGACCCCGAACTGGTCAAGGCCGAGGTGGTCAAGGCAGGTTTCAAATTTGCCGGGGAAAGCAAGGCTTTGGCCAATGGAGAGGACGATCACACCAAGAAGGTGTTCGATCTGCATGACAAGACGGATCAGTTTTTGCTGAAATTTACCAAGTAAAGGATTTTGCCTCCGGCGGGCCAAGGGACTCGTCCCTTGGCAATCCCGTTAATGGGGTGGCGGGGGCCAGATTGCGACATGATTTTGGAATGCCTGCGGCGCGGAGGGCTTATGCCGGATAGCGCCACAGGCTTTCAATTTCTAACGGTGCGTCCGACAGCCATTGGCCGAACCCATGGCGCAACGCATACAGAAATGGGGGCGCGAGGGACGGGTCCCTCGCATCATCCTTTCACCACTTCTTCGACCACTCCGCCAAAGCCCCGACCTGCGAAGCATGCACCCGCGCAAACCGCCGCTTGCGCAGCCACAGGATCGACCAGTCGCCCGAAACCATCCGCGCGGCAAGGCGCATCCCCGCCCGGCGGCAGGCGGCGCGCACTTGCGCCTCTTGCGTTTCCAGCAGTCCCGCCAGCAGCAGATGCCCGCCCGGCACCAGCGATTTGGCAAAATCAGGCGCCAGCGAGATCAACGGCCCGGCCAGAATATTGGCGATTAGCAGGTCGTAAGGCCCGCGCGCCTGCAAAACCGGGTCGTCCATGCCATCGGCCACGACCATCGTGACCTCACCCGCGCGTGCGCCCATGGGAAAGCCGTTGACCGCGCAATTATGCTCGACCACGCCAACGCAGGCGGCATCGATGTCGCTGGCCGTGGCAAAGGCGCGCGGCCACAATTCCAGCGCGGCAAAGGCCAGCAGGCCCGTGCCCGTTCCGATGTCGGCGACATTGCGCGCCATCACGCCCTGATCCTTCATATGGCCCAGCATGGTCAGGCAACCGGCGGTGGTTTCATGATGGCCGGTGCCAAAGGCGCGACTGGCGGGAATTTCGAACGGGATCAGACCCGGCACAGGGGCGTGATCGGGCGTGTGGACGCAGAATCGCCCCGCCACGATCGGTTCGAGGCCCTCCTGGCTGGCGGTGATCCAGTCGATATCGGGCAGGCGCTCGATGATCAGTTCCGGAGTCGCATCGGCAAATAGCGCCATAACCGCATTTTTATCCGCCTTGCGCGGCTTGCGCGGCAGATAGGCCTCCAGCACCCATTCCTCCGGCTTGTCCTTGGCCACTTCACAGCCCGACAGCACGATCTCGAAATCCCAGTCAAAAGCGTCTTCATGCGCAATCAGCGCCGCTTCGATCTGATTACGGGGCCCGAAAACGATGATTTTCCAGTTTTCGGTGGATTCAGGGCTGTCATGGGGCTCGGTCATGTCGGCGCAGATAGGCCCAAGCCCGGCCAAAGCCAAGGGGTCGCGCGATGGTCATCGGCCTGAGCCGTGATCGCGACTTTGGCCGCCCAATTGCGACTTTAGCGGCAATGCCTCATTGTGAAGCTTGCACGCGACAAGGATTTGGCTAAGGGGATTTTCGCGCGGGACTGTCCCGCAACGCAACATGAACCAGCCCAAGGGGGATTCGTCGCAATGGCTCAAGCCTCGCAAGCCCGCAAAGCGCGGCCGCTTTCACCGCATTTGCAGATCTGGCGCTGGGGACCAGCTATGGCTGTCTCGATTTTGCACCGTGCCACGGGCAGCGCCGCGTCGTTTGCCGGGCTTGGCCTGCTGCTCTGCTGGCTCGGCACTCTGGCCGCAGGTCCTGACGCCTATGCGCTGTTTCTGGCGCAGGCTGGCACCTGGTATGGCCGCATCGTGCTGATCGGTATCAGCTGGTCGGTCTTTAATCATGCCGTTTCGGGCATCCGTCACTTCCTGCTCGACATCGGCGCGGGCTTTGAAGTGAAGAGCAACAATTTCTGGTCGGCGCTTTGCCCGGTCATTGGCATCTTGCTGACGGCGGCCTTCTGGGCCTGCCTGCTGGCCCGTTAAGGGGATAGGAAGATGGGTAACGGAACTTCCGTCGGCCGCGTGCGCGGCCTTGGCTCGGCCCACTCGGGCTCGCATCACTGGCTGCTTCAGCGCTTTACCGCAATCGGCAATCTGGTGCTGACCAGCTGGCTGGCCGTGTCGTTCATGGCGCTGCCGAATTTCTCTTACATCACGCTGCGCGACTGGATCGTCAGCCCCGTGACCTCGACCGGTCTGGCGCTGTTTGTGATCAGCACGTTCTGGCACGCGCGCCTTGGCCTTCAGGTCGTGGTGGAAGACTATGTTCATGAGGCCGGCGCCAAGTTCGCCGCCATGACCGCGCTGAACCTGGCCGCCTTTGGCGGCGTGGCCTATGGCCTGTTCAGCATCCTCCGTCTCGCGCTGGGAGCATAAGATAATGTCCGCGCCTGCTTACAAGATCATCGATCATACCTACGACACCGTGGTTGTCGGCGCTGGCGGCTCGGGCCTCCGCGCCACCATGGGCAGCGCAGAAGCCGGTCTCAAGACCGCCTGCATCACCAAGGTGTTCCCCACACGCAGCCACACCGTGGCGGCGCAGGGCGGCATCGCGGCCAGCCTCAAGAACAACACGCCCGATCACTGGACCTGGCACATGTACGACACCGTCAAGGGGTCGGACTGGCTGGGCGACCAGGACGCCATTGAATATATGGTGCGTGAAGCGCCTGCGGCCGTTTACGAACTGGAGCACGCGGGCGTGCCCTTCAGCCGTAACGCCGACGGCACGATCTATCAGCGCCCGTTCGGCGGCCACATGCAGAACATGGGCGAAGGCCCGCCGGTCCAGCGCACCTGCGCCGCAGCCGACCGTACCGGCCACGCCATGCTCCATGCGCTGTATCAGCAGTCGCTCAAGTATGACGCCGATTTCTTCATCGAATATTTCGCCATCGACCTCATCATGGACAATGGCAAATGCGTCGGCGTGATCGCCATCTGCATGGATGACGGCACGATCCATCGCTTCCGCTCGCATGCGGTGGTGCTGGCCACGGGCGGCTATGGCCGTTCGTATTTCACGGCCACTTCCGCCCATACCTGCACCGGCGACGGCGGCGGCATGGTGCTGCGCGCGGGCCTGCCTTTGCAGGATATGGAATTCGTGCAGTTCCACCCGACCGGCATTTACGGCGCGGGCGTGCTGATCACCGAAGGCGCGCGCGGCGAGGGCGGTTATCTGACCAACTCGCAGGGCGAGCGTTTCATGGAACGCTATGCTCCCTCGGCCAAGGATCTGGCCTCGCGTGACGTGGTGTCGCGCTCGATGGCGCTGGAAATCCGTGAAGGGCGCGGCGTTGGGCCGCATGGCGACCACATCTATCTGCACCTTGATCACATCGATCCCAAGGTGCTGGCCGAGCGTCTGCCGGGCATCACCGAGAGCGGCAAGATCTTTGCCGGTGTCGATCTGACCCGCCAGCCTCTGCCGGTGGTGCCGACCGTTCACTACAATATGGGCGGCATTCCGTGTAACTATCACGGCGAAGTCGTGACCATCGGGGCGGACGGCAATCCGGACACCGTGGTTCCCGGCCTGTTCGCTGTGGGCGAAGCGGCCTGCGTGTCGGTCCATGGTGCGAACCGCCTTGGCTCGAACTCGCTGATCGACCTTGTGGTGTTTGGCCGCGCCACCGGCCACCGCCTGAAGGAAATCGTGAAGCCGGGCATGGCGCATGGCGAACTGCCCGCCGATTCGGCCGATCTGGCGCTGACCCGTCTGGACCACTTCCGCCACGCCAAGGGCGGCAGCTCGACGGCGGAAATCCGCACCGAGATGCAGCGCACCATGTCGGGCCACGCTGCGGTGTTCCGCACCGACGAACTGATGGCCGAAGGCAAGGCCAAGCTGGCCGTGACCTATGACAAGATGCAGGACATCGCGATCAAGGATCGCTCGCTGATCTGGAACTCGGATCTGATCGAGACGCTTGAACTCGACAACCTGATCTCGCAGGCGTCGGTCACGCTGCATGGCGCCCACGCCCGCAAGGAATCGCGCGGCGCCCATGCTCACGAGGACTTCCCCGACCGCAACGATGCGGAATGGATGAAGCACACCGTGGGCTGGTTCGACGGCTGGGGTGGCAAGGGCGGCAACGTCAAGCTCGACTATCGCCCGGTCCACGAATATACGCTGACCGACGATGTGGAATACATCAAGCCGAAGAAGCGCGTTTACTAAAACGCCTGCCTTGGGTCGAAGTGCAAAGAGCCGGGGGCATATCGCCTCCGGCTTTTTTTGTGTCTGCCGAAGGGGTGAAGGACGCATCGCCATCGCGGGTGTCTCACGCGAAGAAAGGCCCGACAACCGAAAGGTTTACGGGCCGATTTCTGCTCTTGGCGTATGGCATTATTGCAGTGAGATAGGTGGTTTTTTCAACGTTTTGAAGGCTATAGGGTTATTGCCACCTGCACGGCTCCGACCGACAATTCCAAAATCAAGCGCCAGAATTTTCATGCCTCGCCGCTCGTCATTGCCCCCAATTGGTCATACGGGCCGCGCCGGATAGCGACAGCCCTTCTGCAGCCCAACGCCTTTCAAAAAGGCGCGACGGGCAAATCCGGCATAGATGGCCTGCTGCAACTCGCGATTGTTCGCATTGGCGCCGCTGATCTCGCGCACAATGCCGCGAAACGGGATCAGGCCGCCGACCAAATCCTGCGCGACCTTGCCCGGAATGACCGCCTTGCCCTTGCGCCTTGCCGCATCGACGTCCTCGCCCAGCACCGCATTAAGCTGCCCGACTTCTTTCTGCAGCGACGGACAACGGCTCATGCCGGCCAGGCTGTAGGGCGCGCGCTGTGCCTGCAAAAGGATCGCCGGGATTTTGCTCTTGCGCAGGTTGAGATCGCTCAGCGGGGTGGTGGCGACATCCTCGGCGCTGGGCGCGGCGCGGGTGACGGGCGCGGGCGTTTGCGCCTGAACCACACGCGGGGTCAGCAAAAGGGGGATCAGGGCTATCGTCATCAATCGGCAAAGGGTCATCGCGCTTGCACTCCTCTCTGGGACTGCAATGCGCGAGACGCGAAAAGGTGGCGTCAGCCTTTCATGGCCGCGAAAGTATTGCATTGTGCCGGGTCGCCGGTTTCCATCCCCCGGCGCAGCCATTCCATGCGCTGGGCCGAAGAGCCATGGGTGAAGGAGGCCTCGACAGGGGTGCGGCCCGCCGATTTCATCAGCGTATCATCGCCGATCTGGTGCGCCGCATTCAGCCCGCTTTCCATATCGCCCTTTTCCAGCCGGTCACGGTTGCGCGCTGCCCAGACGCCGGCGTAGCAATCGGCCTGAAGCTCCAGCCGCACCGAAAGCGCGTTGGCCGCATCGGGATTACGCTCCTGCTGGGCCTGAACCTTGGCCGATGTGCCCAGCAGGCTCTGGATATGATGGCCATATTCATGCGCGATCACATAATCGCGGGCAAATTGTCCGGTGGCGCCCAGTTCGGAGTCCATCTGGCGATAGAAATCGGTGTCGAGGTAAATGCCATGATCGGCGGGACAGTAGAACGGACCCATCGCACTCTGAGCCGCGCCGCAACCCGACGATCCGCGCGAGGAATAGAAGACGAGGCGAGGGCGGGCGAAATTATGCCCCCGCCCATCGAACAGGCCGCGCCATGTCTTGTTGAGCGAGGAGAGCGCGTTGCAGCTCTCCCGGCTTGCCGCGTCCACGGTGCAGCTGCTGGCCGCATCGCTGCCGCTGGCCGCGGGGCGCTGGGCCACGGGCGCGCCGACCTGTCCGCCGCCTGCCAGACCCAGCACGCTGAGCGGGTTGAAGCCGAGCATCCACGCGCCCACCATCAGCAGCGCGATGGTGCCGATCCCCAATCCGCCGCCGCCCAGTTGCAGCCCCTGACCGCCCCCGCCAAAGCCAAAGCCGCCCAGACCGCCCCGCCCGCGCTGATCCTCGATATCCACGTCATTGGGGTCGAAATCGTCAAGCCGCATAAAACTGTCCCTGTTTCACGCCGTTCTAGATGGGCCTTTCGCTGCGCCTTGCAAGCGATCGATGATGCATCAAGGCAACTTTCGGATTTTTCCCCATTTTGGCTGCATTGTCAGTCTTGCGGGGCAAAAGGTTCTGTGTAGGCTGGGCCGCGATGAGACGAGGCCGGGCAGCGACAGACAGCAGATGGCGGCGCAGCTTTGTGCCGCCCATGGCCGCATTGCTGGCCGTATTTTGCGCAGGGTCCGCGCATGCCCGCCCCGACAGCCGCAGCGAAAGACAGATCGAGGCGCAATTGCTCGAACATATTCGCGTGCTGGCCAGCGATGATTATGGCGGGCGCGAACCGGGCACCGATGGCGAGGCCAAGACCTTGCGCTATATCGGGCGGCAATTGTTCGAAATGGGGCTGGTTTCGGGCACCAATCAGCCCGCCAATCCATGGTACGCGCCCGTGAAACTGGTGGCGCGCGAACCGGCGGGCAGTGTCGCGCGCTTCTCCCGGCGCGGGCGCGTCGCGCCCTTTGATCAGGGCGAGGTGCTGCTGCTCACCTCCGGACGAAGGGCGCTGGTGCAGGGGGCGCCGCTCTATTTCGTCGGGCGGGGCAATGTCGTGCCGCCGCGTGCGGAACTGGCGGGGCGGGTGGCGCTGCTGCTCGATGATCAGGGCGGGCTGGGGGCCAAGGAGGCGCCCTATGGACCGGACGCGTCGCGGCGTCAGAATGCCTTGCTGGCAGGCGGGGCGGCGGCGGTGGTCACAGTGCTGGATGGTCAACGCACGCTGGCGGGCGTGGCCGAGCGGCGGCGGCGTCAGGGCTATGCGCTGGCCAGCGAGGCGCTGGGCGGCGATATGGAGGGTTTTCTCTCGCCCGAGGGGCTGGAGCAGGCGCTGGCAGGCGTGCCGGACAATCTGGCCAGTTTGCGGCGCGAGGCGGATCGGCCCGATTTTGCCCCCCATCTGCTCGACGTCTCGGCCAGTTTCGAGGCGACGACGCGCGAAACCTCCATTCGCACGCATAATCTGATCGGGCGCATTCCGGGGCGCAAGCCGGGCTCCGGCGCGGTGCTGCTGCTGGCCCATTGGGATCATTTCGGCCAATGCGCCAGCCCGCCTGCCGAGCATTTGATCTGTAATGGCGCGGTGGACAATGCCAGCGGGGTTGCGGCCTTGCTGGAGGTTGCGCGGCGCTTGATGAAGGTGCCGGGGGGCATGGAGCGCGATGTCATTGTGCTGTTTACGACGGGCGAGGAAATCGGCCTGTTGGGGGCAGAGGCTTTTGCGGAAAATCCGCCGGTTCCGCTCAAGAATATTGTTGCTGCCTTCAATCTCGATTCGGTGGCGATTGCGCCCGCCGGAACGCCGGTGGGGATTGTCGGGCGCGGCATGACGGTGCTGGACACCGGGATTGCCACGGTCGCGCGCGAACAGCGGCACAAATTGTCGATGTCGGATGAACCCAACCGCTACATCCGTCGTCAGGATGGCTGGGCGCTGATGTCGCATGACCTGCCCGCCGTGATGGTGACCAGCGCCTATGGCGATCTGACCCGGCTGGAGAAGTATTTCGACACCGATTATCACCGGCCGCAAGACGTGGTGAAACCGGGGCTGGAACTGGGCGGGGCGGCCGAGGATGTGGCCTTTCACGTTGCTTTGGTGCAGTATTTTGCCGATACGAAACGCTTTCCGGCCACGGTGGTGACGGGCGCGCGCTGATGCTGTCGCGCGGGTGAACGGGTGGTTAATTGACGGCCAATCGGGCCGGGCATATCCATAGCAGGTCGTAAACCGCGACGAGGAGGGATTCGATGAAAAAGCTGCTTTTGCCGATGGCTTTGATGGCTCTGGTTGCGCTGCCGGTGGGTGCTCATGCCGAGCAATGCCGTAACGCGAAGGGGCAGTTTGCCAAATGCGGTACGCCCGGCGCCATGCCCGCCAAGGCCGGTCCGGCGATGAAGCCAGCAGCCCCCGCGATGAAGCCCGCGATGGCTCCGGCGATGAAGCCCGCTGCGCCTGCGATGAAGCCCGCGATGGCACCGGCCATGAAGCCTGCGGCCCCGGCCATGGCTCCGGCCAAAAAGGCGCCTTGCAAGGATGCCAAGGGCAAATTCATCAAATGCCCCGCATGATTTTTTGATCGCGTTCTTTCGCGACGCCGAAAGCGCGCCGGGCCATGGGCTTGGCGCGCTTTTTTATTTTGATATTTCAGGATTTTAATAAACTATCCCGAAGGTATATATCGAATTGTTAACCAAAGGCGGTCACTCTTCTTAATCAGTAAATATACGAATCATCGGGTCACAAAAATATTGCCTCTTTTGCCGGGGGGAGTGGGCTGCCATGAATTTCTATCTCGCCACATCGTTCATTTTTCCGCGTTCGTTGCGCATGCGGATCTTCTTCCTGTGCTTTGTGGCCACGCATATGCCTTTGCTGTCCTACACCCTTTGGGGCCTGGCGACGGGCAGGATTGCATGGGCCGAGTTCTGGCTGCTGCTGATGGCGACGGCGGCGGGGATGGGTTTGGCGCTGCTGGGCATTGGCGCGCTGCTGGCGCCGATTGAAAAGCTTGCCGAGGCGCTCGATACGCCGGAGGATGATGGACAGGGCGTGCATGACCTATCGCGCACGCATGATCTCATTCAAAAGCTGTATAATGGCGTCAACCGGGCGCGGCGCTCAACCGACAAGGCGATGCGCGAACTGGACATCGCGGCCAATGAGGACATGTTGACCGGCATCCTGAATCGGCGCGGATTCATGAAAAAACTCAACGCTTTGCCCGAGGCGCAGCGGCACGGCTGCTTTGCCATTCTCGACATTGACTATTTCAAGCAGGTCAATGACGAGATGGGGCATGATGAAGGCGACCGGGTGCTGCGCGCTTTGGCCGGGCGCCTGTCGGAGCAGACGCGGCGCGCCGATATTGTCGCGCGCTGGGGCGGCGAGGAGTTTGTGGTCTTTTTCAGCGGCGTGATCGAAACCGAGGCCTGCTGGGCGCTCGAACGCATCGCCTGGCGGATGCAGGGCGATCCGATCGGGCGGATCAAGGGGCGCCCGATTACCTTTTCCGGCGGGGTTTGCCGCTGGGTCGAGGGCGATCTCGACGGTTCGCTGACCCATGCCGACGAGGCGCTCTATGAGGCCAAGCGCAATGGGCGCGATCAGGTCTGCACGGCGGTTGCGCTGACACCTGCGCGGTAAAAGGCGGCCAACAAAAATCGCAATGTCATGAAAACACCCTAAACTCCCCTCTAGCCCTTTGCGCCATGCTTGTTTACATGGGCCGCCACGAATCGATGGGCGGATTCATCAAACGCCCTTCAGCATGGGAATTCAGCGTGGCGATCATGGACATCTCTCTCGGCCTTACCTTCGACGACGTGCTGCTGCGTCCTGCCGAAAGCGACATCGTGCCCTCCATGGCCGATACGCGCACTTGGCTGACCAAGGGCATTGCGCTCAACATCCCGGTGATCTCTTCGGCGATGGACACCGTGACCGAGGCCGATATGGCCATCGTCATGGCGCAGTTGGGCGGCATTGGCGTGCTGCACCGCAATCTGACCATCGAGGAGCAGGTCGCCGCCGTGCGCGCGGTCAAGCGCTTTGAAAGCGGCATGGTGGTCAACCCCATCACCGTCGGCCCCGATGCCACGCTGGGCGAGGCACGCGCGATCATGCAAGCCAACCGCATCAGCGGCATCCCCGTGGTTGAGGCCAGCGGCAAGCTGGTCGGCATCCTGACCAACCGCGACGTGCGCTTTGCCGACAATGCGGCCCAGCCGGTGCGCGAATTGATGACGCATGAAAATCTGGCCACCGTGCGCGCGGGCGTCAATCAGGACGAAGCGCGCAAGCTGCTGCATGCGCGACGCATCGAAAAGCTGCTGGTGGTGGACGATGCCTATAAGTGCGTTGGCCTGATCACGGTCAAGGACATTGAAAAGGCTGTCAATTATCCCAGCGCGACCAAGGATGGCGCGGGCCGCCTGCGCGTTGCTGCGGCGACCACCGTGGGCGACAAGGGCTTTGAGCGCACCTCGGCGCTGATCGAGGCGGAATGCGATGTGGTGATCATCGACACCGCCCATGGCCATAACCGCGATGTCGCCCGCTCGGTTGAGCGCGTGAAAAAGCTGTATCCCCATGCGCAGGTGGTGGCGGGCAATGTCGCTACCGCCGAGGCGACCAAGGCGCTGATCGACGCGGGCGCCGATGCGGTCAAGGTCGGCATCGGGCCTGGCTCGATCTGCACCACGCGCATCGTGGCGGGCGTGGGCGTGCCCCAGCTCACCGCGATCATGGAAGCGGCCAGCGCCGCGCGGGACGCTGGCGTTCCGGTGATCGGCGATGGCGGTCTGCGCACCTCGGGCGATGCGGCCAAGGCTCTGGCTGCTGGTGCCTCGACGGTGATGGTCGGCTCGCTGCTGGCAGGCACGGAAGAAGCGCCGGGCGAAACCTTCATCTATCAGGGCCGCGCCTACAAGGCCTATCGCGGCATGGGCAGCGTCGGCGCGATGGCGCGCGGCTCGGCCGACCGCTATTTCCAGCAGGACATCAAGGATCAGATGAAGCTGGTGCCCGAAGGCATTGAAGGTCAGGTGCCGTATAAGGGCCCGGCCAAAGATGTCATCCACCAGCTGGTCGGCGGCGTGAAGGCGGCAATGGGCTATACCGGCTGCGCCACGATCGAGGAACTGCGCACCAAGGCGCGCTTTGTCCAGATCACCAACGCAGGCCTCAAGGAAAGCCATGTTCACGACGTGACCATCACGCGTGAGGCGCCGAATTATCCGACGCGTTGATTTAAGGTTAGGGGTGCCTCCGGCGGGCAAAGGGTCTCGGACCCTTTGCAATCTCATTATGGGGATGATGGGGGCCAGATTGTGTGATGATTTTTGAAAGCCTGCGGCGCTGGCAAAAGGCGCCGCAGGCTTTCAAATTGGAACGGTGCGTCCGACACCTGACGGCAAACCCGTGGCGCAACAAAGACAGTAATGGGAGCGCGAGGGACTAGTCCCTCGCATTCAATCCTTCTTTAAAACCCCAAAAGGCAAAGCCCACCCGACATGACCCCCCAAGCCCGTGTTCAGGCCGCGATTGAGATCCTCGACGAGGTGATCGCCGCCGCGCGCAGGCAGGGCGCGCCAGCTGATCGCATCATCACCGAATGGTTCCGCACGCGCCGCTTTGCGGGCAGCAAGGACCGGCGCGCGGTGCGCGAGCTGGTCTATGGCGCGATCCGGGCGTGTGGGCCAGTTCCGGCGGGCGGGCGGGCGGCGATGCTGCGCGTGGCGCAGGGTAATGCGGCATTGGGCGCGCTGTTTGATGGCGGGCGTCACGCGCCCGCGCCCATGGACCCAAGCGAAGAGGTCGCGCAGGGCGGGGTCGCGCCGGATTGGTTGACGCAACGCTTGGCTGCGGGCGGGGTGGCCGGGGCGGATGCTCTGGCCTTGCTTGATAGGGCGCCGCTCGATGTGCGCGTGAATGCGCTCAAGGCCGATCGTTCATCGCTGACTTTGCCTGAACCGGGCGAGGTTTTGCTGGCCCCGCAAGGCTTGCGCTTTCCCGCCAACACGCCGGTCGAGGGCTGGGACGCCTATGCGCAAGGTCAGATCGAGGTGCAGGATGGCGGTTCGCAACTGGTCTGCGGCGCGGTCAATGCCCAGCCCGGCGAGACGGTGATCGACCTGTGCGCCGGGGCGGGGGGCAAGACTTTGGCGCTGGCTGCGGCGATGGGCAATCGCGGGCGGTTGGTGGCTTGCGACGTCGACCGGGCGCGGTTGTCGCGTCTGGCGCCGCGGGCCGAGCGGGCCGGAGCGCTGATTGCCGAAACGATCCTGATGAACCCCAACCGTGAGGCGGAGGCCCTGGCCCCGCTGATGGGGCAGGCCGACGCGGTGCTGATCGACGCGCCTTGCAGCGGCACCGGCACATGGCGGCGCAATCCCGAGGCGCGCTGGCGTCTGACAGAGGCGGAACTGGCGCGGATCGCGGCGATCCAGTCGCGTCTGCTCGATCTGGCGGTGGGGCTGCTCAAACCGGGCGGGCGGATCATCTTTGTCACCTGCTCGCTGCTGGACGAGGAAGGCGCGGATCAGTTTGCCGCATTTCTCGCCCGTCATCCCGCCATGCGCCCAATGCCGCTGGATTTGGGCGCAGGGCAGGCGCGCGGCGCCGGAATCCGCCTTTCTCCGGCCCATGATGGCACAGACGGCTTCTTTGTTGCCAGCGCCCGCTTGTTGTAAGCGCAAGCCTTTGGTAGCAAGATTGTCATGTTCGAAGCCTCCCCTGATATCCGGCGGTTTCGCCCCGTTTCGGCCAAGGAAATAGTCATGCGTTTTGCCCCCGTCTCGGCTGCCCTCTCGCTGGCCCTGGCCGTGGCGGCCAGCAGCAGCCACTCCGCTGCGGTCGAGGTGCTTGACCCGCGCGCGGCGGTGCTGGAGCAAGCCGGGCAGACGGCGCTGAACGCGGGCGATGTGGACAAGGCCACCGATGCCTTTGAGGCGGCGCTGGCGGTTCAGCCCGGATCGAGCCGGATCACCATCTCTCTGGCGCAGGCCGCGCGGATGCAGGGGATGCAGGGCAAGGCGCTGCACTATTACCGCACCGTTCTGAGCCGCGATCCGCAGAATATCGACGCCATGGGCGGCGAGGGCGAGACGCTGGCCGAAAAGGGCGCGGTGGACAAGGCGCGCGAAAATCTGGCGAAGATCGAGAGCCTTGGCGGCCGGGGCAGCGATGCGGCCAACCGCCTTGTCGCCGCGATTGCCAAGGGGCCTTTGCCCTCGGCGATGCCCGGCGCGAAGGTGGCCAGCACGGTGGACGTTGCCGCCAAACCAGCCCCTCAGGCCAACTAAAAGACAGGCCGATTAAATCAGCGCGCGGAATTCTTCCAGCACAGCGCGATAGACGCGCTTTTTGAACGGCACGATCAGGTCGGGCAGGTGGTCGGCCTCGGCCCATTTCCAGGCGTTGAATTCGGCCGGTTCATGCGCGTTCAGATTGATGTCCTCATCATGGCCGGTAAAGCGCATCAGGAACCAGTGCTGGCGCTGGCCGCGATATTTGCCCTTCCACAGCTTGCCGATCAGGTGATCGGGCAGGTCATAGAGCAATTCCTCGCGCGTCTGGGCCAGAATGGTTGCATGGGCCTCGCCCACGCCGGTTTCCTCCGCCAATTCGCGAAAGGCGGCGGCGCGCAATTCCTCGCCGGGGTCGATCCCGCCCTGAGGCATTTGCCAGAAATCGCCCTCACCATCGACCTCGCTCTCGCGCTGATCGATTCGGCGGCCGACGAAAACCCGGCCATGGGCATTCACCAGCATCACGCCAACGCAGGGACGATAGGGCAGGGAAGCAAGATCGGTCATGGGTTTAGGCAGGCTTTCTTTGTTGCTTGGCGGCAGGATAGTCGTCTTGGCCGCACCGTCAAAGGGGAAAAGGTGAGGGCGCGGGGCAATAGAATCGCGATTGCCGCTTGACTAGAGCCCGCAACAGGTTTTGGGCAATTGCGACAGGTCCGTGCGCATGTCGGCCTTCCGGGTCGCGTTAAGGATTGTCGGGTGGAAAGCGCATCAAAAACCAACGATGCGTTTTGGCACTGACAGTTTTTCTCGATTGCACATGCGATGCCGCCGCGCCAAGGGCGATTACCTTCGGCGCGAAAGCAGCAGCGGTTCGGGCCGGGTATGGAAGGACGATGATGGCTACTGTTCTGGAAGCGGGCGCGAACGAAGGGCGTTCGACTGACAACACACCCGAAGCGGTGGTGGTGCGTTTTGCGGGCGATTCGGGCGACGGCATGCAGTTGACGGGCGGGCAGTTCACGCTCTCGACCGCGCTGGCGGGCAATGATCTGGCCACGTTCCCCGACTTTCCGGCGGAAATCCGCGCGCCGCAAGGCACGCTGTTTGGCGTTTCGGCCTTCCAGATCAATTTCGGCAGCACCGAGATTTCGACCGCGGGCGACCAGCCCGACGTGCTGGTGGCGATGAACCCCGCCGCGCTGAAAACCAACGTGGGTCAGTTGAAGGCGGGCGGCCTGATCATTGCCGACTCGGGCGAGTTCAACAAGCGCAACCTCGAAAAGGCCAAGTATGAGAGCAACCCGCTCGAAGACGGCAGCCTGGCCAAGTGGAACCTGCTGGCTTTCGACATTTCCAAGCTGACCCTGGAATCGGTCAAGCCCTTCGGCCTTGGCAACAAGGAAGCGCTGCGCTGCAAGAACATGTGGACGCTGGGCCTTTCGCTCTGGATGTTCGACCGTCCGCGTCAGCCGCTGATCGACTGGCTCAACACCAAGTTTGCCAAGAACAAGACGCTGGCCGATGCCAATATCGCCGCGCTGAACGCTGGCCATGCCTATGGCGAGACGGCCGAAATCGGCGGTCAGGTCAAGAAGCTGCATATCGAGGCCGCGCCCCAGACGCCGGGCCTCTATCGCACGATCACGGGCGCGGATGCCATCAGCCTTGGCCTGATTGCCGGTGCGCAGCTTGCCGAACTGCCGCTATTCTTTGGCGGCTATCCGATCACGCCTGCCTCGGCGATCCTGCATAATCTGGCCAAGCTGAAGGAATTTGGCGTCACCACCTTCCAGGCCGAAGACGAAATCGCCGCTGTCGCCAGCGCGATTGGCGCTTCCTATGGCGGTTCGCTGGGCGTGACTTCGTCCTCGGGTCCGGGCATCGCGCTCAAGACCGAGGCGATTGGTTTGGCCGTTATGACCGAATTGCCGCTGGTGATCGTCAACTCGCAGCGTGGCGGCCCCTCGACGGGCTTGCCCACCAAGACCGAGCAGTCGGACCTTTATCAGGCGGTCTATGGCCGCAATGGTGACACGCCGCTGCCCGTGATTGCCGCACGTTCGCCCGCCGATGCGTTTGAATGCGCGATCGAGGCCTGCCGTCTGGCGGTGCAGTTCATGACGCCGGTGATGCTGTTGACCGATGGCTATATCGGCAATGCGGCCGAGCCGTGGAAGGTGCCTGACCCTGAGAGCTTTACCCCATTCCCGGCCAAGTTCCTTGAACAGAACAACAACCCGGATGGCAAGGTTCTGCCCTACAAGCGCGACGAAAATGGCGTGCGTCCTTGGATCAAGCCCGGCACCCCGGACCTGATGCACCGCATCGGCGGCATCGAGAAGGCACCCGACACCGGCGACCTCGATTACTCGCCCGCGACGCACCAGTTGCAGACCGACGCCCGCAAGGCCAAGGTCGACGGCATCGCCAACCATATCCCCGCGCAGGAAGTGTCGCAGGGCACGGCCACCGGCAAGCTGGCGCTGGTCGGTTGGGGCAGCACCTATGGCGCGATCCATCAGGCCGTACGCCGCGCCCGCGCCAAGGGTCTGGACGTTTCGCACATCCATATCCGCCACGTCTGGCCGATGCCCGCCAATCTGGGCGATCTGCTGCGCGGCTATGACAAGATCATCGTGCCCGAAATGAACACGGGTCAGCTCAAGACCGTGCTGCGCGATCAGTATCTGGTCGATGCGCGTCCGCTGAACAAGGTTTCCGGCCAGCCCTTCACCATCGCGGAAATCGAAGCCGCGATCGAAGCTGCGCTTGCTTGAGGGATAGTATCATGAACGAAATGACCACGATCAAGACGACCCTCAAGGACTGGGAATCGGATCAGGAAGTCCGCTGGTGCCCCGGCTGCGGCGACTATGCGATCCTGAAAGCGGTGCAGCGCACGCTGCCCGAATTGGGCGCGGATCCCGCCAAGACTGTGTTCGTATCGGGCATCGGCTGCTCCAGCCGCTTCCCCTATTACGTGTCGAGCTATGGTTTCCACACGATCCATGGCCGTGCGCCCGCTTTTGCCACCGGGCTGAAGCTGGCCAATCCTGACCTCGATGTCTGGCTGGTGACGGGCGATGGCGATGGCATGTCCATCGGCGGCAACCACACGATGCATTTCCTGCGCCGCAACATCAATTCGCAGATCCTGTTGTTCAACAACGAGATTTACGGCCTGACCAAGGGGCAGTATTCGCCGACCAGCCGCGAAGGCACGCCCAGCCCGACGACCCCGCTGGGCAGCGTGGACCGTCCGATGCAGCCTTGCGCCTTTGCGCTGGGCGCGGGGGCGCGGTTTATCGCGCGCGGCTTCGATACGTCGAAGAATCTGGGCGAAGTGCTGAAGGCTGCTCATGCCCATCAGGGCGCGGCTTTCGTGGAAATCTTCCAGAACTGCATCGTCTATAACAAGGACCGCTTTGCCGACTTTACCGAGAAGGCCGTGGCTGACACGCGCCAGCTCTGGCTGAAGAATGGCGAGCCGATGCTGTTCAACAAGGGCACGCAGGGCCTGCGTCTGAACACCGACCACCTGCATCTCGAAATCGTCGATGTCGTCGATGGCGACTGGCAGGCTGCGGGCGTGCTGGTGCATGACATCAAGAACCGTTCGATTGCGCATATGCTGGTCGAATTGCCGATGGCTCTGTTCCCGGTCGCGCTGGGCGTGATCTATGACGATCCGCGCCCGACGTATGAATCGGCCCTGCTGGGTCAGGACGCCGTGGCGCGCGAAGGCAAGGTCGCCAACCTCGCCAAGCTGCTGGCCAAGGGCCAGACCTGGACGGTGCAGCCGGAGGATCAGGGGCCGCTTAGCGGGGTCTAAGGTTTAAGGGGCCTCCGGCGGGTAAAGGGACTCGTCCCTTTACAATCCCGTTATTGGGTGGCGCCCGGGGGCTCGACCTTCACTGCGTTTGAAATTGAAAGCCTGCGGCGCCTTTAGCTAAGCGCCGCAGGCTTTTTATCATCATGCAGCGGCGTCGCAGATAAAACACTACCCCATAATGGGATTGCAAAGGGCCGTCGCCCTTTGCCCGCCGGAGGCAAAACTTCCCTTTCTACCATCTTCCCACCCTACGAATTGGGGCTAACCCCGAACCATGACTGAACCCATCCTCTTGTGGTTTCGCCGCGATCTTCGCCTTTCCGATCAGGCGGCGGTGATGGCGGCGGCGCAATCCGGCGCGCCGGTGATCCCGGTCTATGTTCTGGATGATGATACGCCCAAGCATCGCAAACTGGGTGCCGCCTCGCGCTGGTGGCTGCACGGTTCGCTTGAAAGCCTCGCCCGCGATCTTGAGGCCAAGGGCAGCTGCCTGATCCTTCGGCGCGGCGCGGCGGCCGAAGTTTTGAGCCAATTGGCGCAGGAAACAGGCGCGCGCGAAATTCACGGTCTGCACCATTACGAGCCATGGTGGTTGAACGCGGAAAAGGCGATCAGGCGCAAGGGTTTGGACCTGCACCTGCATGATGGCAATTTCCTGATTCCCCCCGGCAGCGTAACGACGGGGGCAGGGACGCCCTATCGCATTTACACGCCGTTCTGGCGTCAGGTGCAAATGCATATGCCGCCCGCCCAGCCTGCGCCCGCGCCCGATACAATTCCCGCGCCCAAAGTATGGCCCACCAGTGACGATCTGGCCGACTGGTCTCTGTTGCCGACGAAGCCCGATTGGGCACCGGGCTTTCGCGCGGAATGGACACCGGGCGAAGGCGGCGCGCAGGATCGACTTGATGCGTTCCTCCCCCGCGCACCCGCCTATGAGGAGCGCCGCAATCTGCCCTCGCAGTCCGGCACCAGCCGCCTTTCCCCTCATTTGGCCTTTGGCGAAATCAGCCCGGCGACGCTTTGGCACGCGGCGATGGACCGGGGCGGATCGGTGAATGTGTTCCTTTCTGAACTGGGCTGGCGCGATTATGCGCAGAATATCATTGCCGAATTTCCCGATTACGGCGCCCATTCGGCCAAGCCTGATTTCGAGGGGATGGCGTGGCGCGACGCTCCCGATGAGCTCAAGGCATGGCAGGCAGGCATGACCGGCTATCCCATTGTTGACGCGGGTATGCGTGAATTGTGGGCGTGGGGCTGGATGCACAATCGCGTGCGGATGATCGTCGCCAGTTTCCTTATCAAACATCTGCTGATCGACTGGCGCCATGGCGAGCAATGGTTCTGGGACACGTTGGTCGATGCCGATTATGGGCAGAATGCGGTTAACTGGCAATGGTCGGCAGGGTCCGGCGTCGATGCCAATCAGTTCACCCGCATCATGGCGCCCCTGACACAGAGCCCCAAGTTTGAGGCGGGCGATTATATCCGCCGCTGGGTGCCGGAACTGGCCGATCTGGACGAGGGCGAGATCCATGATCCCACGCCGATCACTCGTCGGCGCTGCGGCTATCCGATGCCGATCGTCGGCCATGTCGAGGGCCGGGAAAGGGCGCTCGCGGCCTATCGGGCCATGAAGGGCTAGACGGAAAAAGCAGGCGCGGCGCGTCGGGGGTTCGCGACGAGGGGCGTGTCCGCGAACGGCCATTGGCCGCGCCTGCTATAGGGATCGGGCTGAGGCGCTTCGCACACAACTCGCCAGGCCCGGTCGCCGATGGAGATCGGCGACATAGGCATATTCGCAAAATGCAATGAAATTTGCGTTGCCGGTCTTAGTTAACGGTGATCCGGTGCGGGCTGGCGAAATCCTGCCCGACCAGTTCAACCACCGCATCGGCCACGACCGACGGGTCTTTGACACTGTTGGGATCTTCGCCCGGATAGGCTTTGGCGCGCATCGCGGTGCGGGTGGCGCGGGGGTTAACAATTGCCACGCGCACCGAGGAGATATTCGCCACCTCCTGCGCATAGCAGTCGAGCAGCACTTCCTGCGCGGCCTTGGTGGCGGCATAGGCGCCCCAATAGGCGCGCGGCTGAGTCGCAACCGTCGTGGTCAGGCCGATCACGCGCCCGGCCTCGCTCTTGCGCAGCAGGCGGTCAAAGGCGGCCAGCAAGGCCTGCGTGGCCAGCAGATGGGTCGAAACCGCCTTGCCCAGCGCCTTTTGGTCAATATCGACCACCGGCATCAGCGTGGGCAGAATGCCCGCGTTGATCACCATCACGTCCAGCTTGCCCCAGCGCCCTGCCACGGCCTCGGCCAGGCGCGCGATGGCGTCCTGTTCGAGCAGATCCATCGGGGCGATGGTGGCGGTGCCGCCCGCCTCGTGGATCGCCTGTTCAACGCCTTCCAGCGCCTTCACATCGCGGCCCGTGATGATGACATGCGCGCCCGCCGCGGCCAGAGCCTGCGCCGTGGCGGCGCCGATCCCGCGGCTTGCGCCGGTCACCAAAGCGATCTTGCCGGACAGGTTCATCGATTACGCCTCGGTCTCGCCCGCCACCGCATCGGCATCATAGTCGGTCAGATGGGTGGGATATTCGCCGGTGAAGCATGCGTCGCAGAATTGCGGGCATTTGGGATTGCGGTCCTGCTGCCCCACGGCGCGATAGAGGCCGTCGATCGAGACAAAGGCGAGGCTGTCGGCCTGAATGTAATCGGCCATCGCCTCCAGATCCATCCGCGCGGCCAGCAATTTGCTGCGCTCCGGCGTATCGACGCCGTAGAAGCACGAGTGGTCGGTCGGCGGGCTGGCGATGCGCATATGCACTTCGGAGGCGCCCGCATCGCGCATCATCTGCACGATTTTAAGGCTGGTGGTGCCGCGCACGATCGAATCGTCGATCAGCACGATGCGCTTGCCCGCCACCAGCGCGCGGTTGGCGTTGTGCTTGCGCTTCACCTCGGCATGGCGCTTGCTGTCGCCCGGCTGGATGAAGGTGCGGCCGACATAGTGGCTGCGGATGATGCCCAGTTCGAAGGGGATGCCGCTCTGCGCCGCATAGCCGATAGCGGCAGGCACGCCCGAGTCGGGCACAGGCACAACCAGATCGGCGTCCGCAGGCGCTTCCTTGGCCAGTTCGACGCCGATCTGGCGACGCGATTGATAGACCGATTGGCCACCAAGGATCGAATCGGGACGGCTGAAATAGACCTGCTCAAAGATACAGGGGCGCGGCGCCGGATCGCCAAAGGGGCGGTGGCTGGAAATCACGCCATTGTGATCGACCACCAGCAACTCGCCCGGCGCAACCTCGCGCTCAAAATCCGCGCCGACCACGTCGAGGGCGACCGTTTCGGAGGCAAACACCACCGCGCTGCCGATGCGGCCCATCACCAGCGGGCGGATGCCCAGCGGATCGCGGCAGGCGATCATACCGGCCGGCGTGGTGCAGATCAGCGCATAGGCGCCCTCGATCAGCCGCAGCGCATCGACGAAACGGTCGAGCAGCGTGGGATAGCGGCTGGTGGCGACGAGGTGGATGATGACCTCGGTATCAGAGGTCGACTGGAAAATCGAACCTTTATGCACCAGATCACGTTTCAGCGTCATGGCATTGGAAATATTGCCATTATGCGCGATCGAAAAGCCGCCGTCGGCAAGATCAGCGAACAGCGGCTGGATGTTGCGCAGGCCCGATCCACCCGTGGTGGAATAACGCACATGCCCCGAGGCCATCATGCCGGGCAGGTCGGCAAAGATATCCTGATTCTTGAACACATGGGCCACATGGCCGATGCCGCGATGGGAAAAGAATTCGCCACCGTCAAAGCTGGTGATGCCGACCGCTTCCTGGCCGCGATGCTGGAGCGCATGCAGGCCCAGCGCCACGACCGAGGATGCCGAGCGCGCGCCGATGACGCCGAAAATGCCGCATTCTTCATGCAGCGTGTCTCCGTCATCGCCCACATCCCAGGGGGTTTCATCGCGGAAAGCGTCGGAAGGGGCGGCGTGTTGGCTGATGCTGGTCATGCGGATGGATGCGACTCTTCGATGACAATGCGCCGGGGCGGCGCGGGGCGGGGCGCATTTGGCGCTTGTTGCCCCCGAAAGCAAGGCCCCGGTGCATCACATCTCGTTATGCCGCGATGGAAAGGCGGTCGCGCCCTGCTCCCTTGGCGGCATAGAGCGCCTGATCGGCCTCGGCCATGGCGGTGTCGGCGCAGGTGCCAAGGCGGGCAAGGCCGATGCTGGTGGTCACAAAAATCTCGTGGCCGTCATAGACCGTGGGCGCATGGGCCAGCGTCTTGCCAAGCCGCGCGCAGATCCGTTCGGCCACCTCGATGCTGGCGCCGGGCAGCAGCAGGGCAAATTCCTCGCCTCCGATCCGCGCCAGCATGTCGGTGCCGCGCAGGCCCTGACGCGCCACCGCGCCAAAGGTGCGCAACACCGCATCGCCCGCCGCATGGCCATAGCGGTCGTTGACCTGTTTGAAGAAATCAAGGTCGATCAGCGCCACGCAGCCCGTTTGCCCGCGTGTAATACAGCCGTTGATCGTATCCAGAAACAGGCGGCGGTTGGGCAATCCGGTCAATTCATCGGTCAGCGCCGCGCGGGCCAGTGCATTTTCATAGGCCTTGCGTTCGGACATATCGCGCACCACGCTGACCACGCTCTCGACCTGTCCGGCCTCGTCCAGCACGGCGCGCATCTGCGCTTCGTACCAGCGCGGGGCGGCCTTGCGCGGCTTGCCCAGAAATTCGACATCCACCGCATTGCCCTTGGCCGCGAGCGCGCGGCGATAGGCCTCGACCACTGCGCGGCGATGGCGCGGGGCCACCAGGCGCAGCGCGGCATGGCCGATCAGGCGCTTCGGCTCCTGACGCGAGAGCTGTTCGATCGAGGCCGAGGCGAAGCGTATCCGCCCGCCCGGATCGGTCGAAAGGATGATGTCCGATGAATTTTCAGCTAGCAGACGATAGCGCGTCTCGCTCTCGCGCAGGCGGGCGAGAAGGTTGCGCATATGCTGAATCGCGCTGGTCACCGGCATGATGGCAAGGGCGGTGGTGGCCAGATAGACCTGAAGAAACTGCAATTGCCGCCCGATGCTGTGACCGCCGAACGCCAGCGTGCTTTCGCCGCCGCGCACGAACCACAGGCCGATCACCGCCAGAATGACATACATCAGCGAGAGCGTGGCCAGATCGACAAACACCGTCGAGACCACCAGCAGCAGGATGGGCAGGAACAGCACCGGCATCATTGTTTGGGCAAAGCAAAGCGTGGCCACCAGCGCCATGGCAATAGGAAAACCCAGTGCCACCTGCCAGCGCGGCCGGTCCATCAGAAACCGCCGCCCGCGTCGCTGGGAATGGGCCAGCACCGTGAAACAAGGCAGGAAAATCATCAGCCCCAGACCGTGGCTGAAATACCAGTTGCGGAAATTCTGGAGCGTATCGCCATGGCCCGCAATCGCCAGCGCGACCAGATTGATGCCGGCGCCAAGCAGGGGCGTGCAGACCGAAACGCCAAACAACAGGCCGATCAGCCAGTTGAGCGACCCCACCAGCTCGCTTTTGGGCAAAAGCCGGCGCATCATCAGGGCCGCCACGACCGCCTCGGACATATGGCCCAGCGCCACGATCGGCGCCACCGCCCAGCCCAGCCCCCAGATCCCCGTCACCAGCACGGAAGCCAGCGCACAGGCCGAAACCCGCGAAAACCACGTGCGCGGCGGCACGGTTGAAAGCGATGCCGTCAACACAGCGCCCGCAGGCCAGAGGAAACTGTTGCCATGGTCGATCTGGGCAAAACTGGTGCCCAATTGCGCGCACAGGAAATAGACCAATCCCAAAATGGCAAAGCCGGGAGGCGCGCGGTCATGGATTGGCGGGATGCGTAATCTCATGGGCAGAGAATGTACGTATATAACGGTTAATTTCGTCTTTAGGCTGAGGGTGGATTGATGGGGAAACAATTCGCGATGAAGCGCGTTTTGCGGTCATCGGGGATTGCACGTTGCGCCGCAGACGGCGGACGCCTAAATCCTGCATCGGACGCCCGATCGGGCCGCAGCAAACAGGCGCTATAATTCCGTGATTCTCAATCGATTTGAATGGACAGTGGCCAAACGCTACCTGCTTCCGGGGCGTGGCGAGGCCTTTATCGCCCTTGTCGCAGGCATCAGCCTTGTGGCCGTTGCGCTTGGTGTGGCCGCGCTGGTCGTGGTGATGAGCGTGATGAACGGCTTTCGCGCCGAACTTCTCGACAAGATCGTCGGCCTGAACGGTCATGCGATCATTCAGGCCTATGGCGGGCGACTCGATAATTGGCAGCAGGTGCTCAATGAGGTGCGCGCCACCCCGGGTGTGACCAAGGCCAGCCCGCTGATCGAACAGCCTCTGCTGACCACCTTTAACGGGCGGGTCGAGGCCATTCTGGTGCGCGGACAGACCGCGCCAGATATTGCCGCGATGAAGCCAAAGGTGGTGGCCGGATCGATGGATGCCATCACGCCCGACAGCGGCATGGTGGCCATTGGCGCGCGTCTGGCCGAAAGCCTTGGCGCGCGGGTGGGCGACAGCATCACCGTCATCAACCCCACCGGGCGCGACACGCCTTTCGGTACCGTTCCCCGTCAGGTTGCCTATCAGGTGGGCGCGATCTTTGAGGTAGGGATCTATGACTATGACAATGCCTTTGTTATCATGCCGATCCCCGATGCGCAGACGCTGCTGCTGACCGGCGATTCCATCGGCATGATCGAGGTCAAAACCGACAATGCCGACAAGGCCGCCGAAATGCTGGCGCCTTTGGGCAAGAAACTGGGGGGGCAAGCGACGATCACCGATTGGAAAACGATCAATGCGCAATTGTTCGATGCTTTGGCTGTCGACCGCGTGGTGACCTTTGTGGTGCTGTCGCTGATCGTGCTGGTGGCATCGTTCAACATCCTGTCCAGCCTGATCATGCTGGTTCGCGCCAAGACGCGCGATATTGCCATCATGCGGACGATGGGGGCCTCGCGCCGGTCGATCATGAAGATATTCCTCACCATCGGCGCGGTGATTGGTTCACTGGGGACGGGGGCCGGGCTGGTGCTGGGCTTTGTCTTCCTGTTCTATCGCCAGAACGTGCTCAATTTTGTCCAGATGGTCACGGGTCAGCAATTGTGGGATCCCAAGATCCGCTTCCTGACCGAATTGCCCAGCCGGTCCGATCCGGTCGAGGTGATCGGGATCGTCGCCATGGCTCTGGGCCTGTCTTTTGTGTTCACCCTGTTCCCGGCCTTCAAGGCGGCGAGCACGGACCCGGTGCAGGTGCTGCGTTATGAATGAGGTGTTGAAGCTGACCGGCCTGACCCGTGCCTTTGAACAGGGCGGGGTGCGCATCGAGGTGTTGAAGGGCATCGACCTGTCGATCATGCCGGGCGAGATCGTTGCGCTGCTGGGGCCTTCGGGGTCGGGCAAGTCGACGATGCTTCAGGCGGTCGGCCTGCTGGAAGGTGGCTTTGGCGGGCGGATCGAGGTGGCTGGGCAGGACGCCAGCGCGATGAACGGCGATGCCCGTACCGATCTGCGCCGATCCTCCATCGGTTTTGTCTATCAGTTCCACCATCTGCTGCCTGATTTTACAGCGATGGAGAATGTTGTCTTGCCGCAATTGGTGGCCGGTCATGCGCAGGGCGAGGCCGAGGGCCGCGCGCGCGAGTTGCTGGGCGCGCTGGGCCTGTCCTCGCGCATCACCCATCGCCCCAACCAACTCTCGGGCGGCGAGCAGCAGCGCGTGGCTGTGGCCCGCGCGCTGGCCAACCGTCCGCGTCTGGTGCTGGCCGATGAACCCACCGGCAATCTGGACGAGGCGACCGCCGACCGTGTGTTCGACGAATTCCTGCGTCTGGTGCGCGAGAGCGGCGCTGCCGCGCTGATCGCCACGCATAATGAGCGGCTGGCGCTGCGCATGGATCGCGTTTTGCGGCTGCACGAAGGTCGGCTGCGTGATGAACGTGCGGCCAATTCTGAACAAACCGCTTGAAGGTTAATGTCGCGCCTCCCACATGGAGCGGGAAGGGCGCAAAATAAGGAGATGTCCATGACCAAACTGATCGACTGGCAGGAAACGGTGGCGCTGCATCTGGCCAATGACGGTGGCGGACTGCTGGACGAATTAAAGACGGTGCGGCGTGGTACTCTGGCCGATCTGGTGCGCTATATCGCCTTGCTCGATGCGCCGGAGCGCGAGCGTTACGAGATCGAGCGCGTGGGCGACCATCGCATGAAGGCGGATGAGATCATGGAACTGTATGCCCGCGCCGATTTCCCCCACGCGGCGTAAGGCATGAGCGACTGGCCTGAAGTGCCGGTCCTGCGCGGGCGCCATGTGACATTGCGCCCGCTGCAACGCGCGGATCGCGATGATTTGCTGGCGGCGCTCTCGACCGGTTTCGAGCGGACTTTTGCCGGCGGCGTCCCAACGGCTGATACCATCGACGGCTGGCTCGACCGGGCAGAGGCGGAAACGGCGGCGGGCCGGGCGCAGGTGTTTGCCGTGCTGGACGCCGATGGCGCGGTGGCAGGCACGACGCGCTACATGCGGATGAACGCCGCGGCGCGCCGGGTGGAAATCGGCACCACGCTCTATGCACCGCGCGTGCGGCGCACGGGCCTGAACACTGAGGCCAAGAAGCTGCTGCTGGGCCATGCGTTCGACGTGCTGGGCGTGCATTGCGTTCAGATCCGCACCGATGTGTTGAACCACGCCAGTCGCCGCGCTATCGAGCGCATCGGGGCCAAACAGGATGGCATCCTGCGCGGCCATACCGTCATGCATGATACCGTGTATGGCGAGCGGCGGCGCGATACGGTGGTCTATTCCATCCTTGATATCGAATGGCCCGGCATTCGCCGTCACCTTGATGCGTTGTTGGACAGATAGGGATTCCTCCATGCCCCATACAATTGCCGATTTTTCCGCGCATTTGCCCAATGGCGAGACCATCAGCCTTGCCGACCGGCTGGGCAAGGTGGTGCTGGTGGTCAACACGGCCAGCAAATGCGGGTTTACGCCCCAATATGACGGCCTGGAAAAGCTGTGGCGCGATTATGGGGATCGCGGGTTCGAGGTGATCGCCTTTCCCTGCAACCAGTTTGGCGCGCAGGAGCCGGGCAGCGCGGAGGAAATCGAAGAATTCTGCCGCGTCAATTTCGGCCTGTCCTTTCCTTTGATGGGCAAGGTGGAGGTCAATGGACCCGGCGCCGACCCGCTCTGGAACTGGTTGAAGGAAACCGCGCCGGGGATTTTGGGCACGAAACAGATCAAGTGGAATTTTACCAAATTCCTGATCGGGCGCGATGGGCAGATCGTCAAACGGTTTGCGCCAACCGACAAGCCGGAGGACATTGCGGGCGAAATCGAAAAGCTCCTCTGAATTTTCCACAAGTTTGGCCACAGGCTTGCGCACATCTCATCCACAGGCTGGCCGAGGGGGCGATTGATGCCAGGGCCCCCCGCGCCCTAGGGATCTGATCATGGCATATTCTTCCTTCGTCCCGCTGCATGTCTATTCCAGCTTCACCATGCTGGATGGCGCCATTGACCCCAAGGCCATGGCCAAGCTGGCGAAGAAACACAATTTTCCCGCCATGGCGGTGACGGATCGCAACGGACTGTATTGCGCCCCCGCCTATGCCGGGGCTTGCAAGGATATGGGCGTCCAGCCGATCATCGGCGCGCTGCTCTCGATCGCGCGGCCCAGCGGAGAGGGCGGCGGCGTTTTGCCATCCGCGCCCCAGATCGACGCGGTGGTTCTGCTGGTTCAGAACGAGACGGGGTGGAACAACCTGTGCCATCTGGTGTCCAAGGCGCATCTGGAACGGCCGCTGGAGTTTGATCCGCATGTGCGCTTGTCCGATCTGGATGGGCATACCGATGGCCTGCTCTGCCTGACCGGCGCGGGCGAGGGGGCTTTGGCCCGCATGTTTGCCGAGGGGCAGAACGAGGCGGCGCTGCGCTATGCCGATGCGTTGCAGGCCGCTTTTCCCAACCGGCTCTATATCGAGATCGCCCGCACCGGCGATCCGGCCGAGGACGGCAGCGAAGAGGCGCTGATCGATCTGGCCTATGCCCGCGACATTCCGCTGGTGGCGACCAATCCGGCCCATTTTGCCGATGCCAAGGACAGCGCGGCCCATGACGCCATGCTGTGTATCGCGGGTTCGACCCATGTCGATGCGCCCGAACGCAAACGCTCCAACCCCCAGCAATGGGTGCGCAGCGCCGAGTTGATGGAGCAATTGTTCTCCGACCTGCCCGAGGCTCTGGCCAATACGCTGGTGATCGCCCAGCGCTGCGCCTTTGAACCGCCCAAGCGCAAGCCGCTGCTGCCCTCTCTGGCGGGCGATACGGAGGGCGAGGCGCGCATGATGGTTGATCACGCGCGCGCGGGTCTGGCCAAGCGACTGGCGCCCTATTGGCCGGGGGTGGATGAGGCGACGCTGGACAAGGCTCTGGCCGCGCCGGAAGAATCCTTCGAGGCGCTCAAGCCTCTGGGCGTGGACGACAGTTTCCTTGAATATGCCAAACGCCTCGATTTCGAGACCGGCATCATCAACCGCATGGGTTTTGCCGGCTACTTCCTAATCGTGGCCGACTTTATCCAGTGGGCCAAGCAGAATGACATTCCTGTGGGGCCGGGGCGCGGTTCGGGCGCGGGTTCGCTGGTGGCATGGGCGTTGACGATTACGGACCTTGATCCGCTGAAACTGGGTCTGCTGTTTGAACGTTTCCTCAACCCGGAACGTGTGTCGATGCCCGACTTCGACATCGACTTTTGCGAAACGCGGCGCGGCGAGGTGATCCGCTATGTCCAGCGCAAATATGGCGCGGACCATGTGGCGCAAATCATCACCTTTGGTAAGCTCAAGGCCCGCGCCGTGCTGCGCGATACCGGGCGCATTCTGCAAATGTCCTATGGTCAGGTTGACCGCCTGACCAAGATGGTGCCCAACCATCCGACTGACCCGTGGTCTTTGGAGCGCGCCCTCAACGGCGTGCAGGAATTGCACCGCGAATATACCAATGACCCCGAGGTCAAGCGCCTGATCGATCTGGCGATGCAGTTGGAGGGCATGCCGCGCAACTCCTCGACCCACGCGGCGGGCGTGGTGATTGGCGACAGGCCGCTCGAACAATTGGTGCCGCTTTATCGCGACCCGCGCTCGGACATGCCGGTGACGCAGTTCGACATGAAATACGTCGAGAACACGGGCCTGATCAAATTCGACTTTCTGGGCCTGAAAACGCTCTCGATCCTGCGCAAGGCGGTCGATCTGCTGGGGCGGCGGGGGATCAGCATTGATCTTTCCACCCTGCCTTGGGACGATTCCGATGTGTATGACCTGTTGAAACGCGGCGATACGGTGGGCGTGTTCCAGTTGGAATCCGAAGGCATGCGGCGCACGCTGGCGGCGGTGAAGCCGACCAATTTCGGCGACATTATCGCGCTCGTTTCGCTCTATCGTCCGGGCCCGATGGACAACATTCCCCTGTTCGGCCAGCGCAAGAACGGCATGGCGCCCATTGAATATCCGCATGAAAAACTCTCGGGCATTCTGGCCGAAACCTACGGGATTTTCGTTTATCAGGAACAGGTGATGCAGGCCGCGCAGATCCTTGCCGGCTACTCGCTGGGCGATGCCGACCTTCTGCGCCGCGCGATGGGCAAAAAGGTGCAGGCCGAAATGGACGCCCAGCGCCTGCGCTTTGTCATCGGTTGCCGCGAAGTGTCGGACATCGACAAGGACAAGGCCAACGAACTCTTCGACATTATCGACAAGTTCGCCGGTTACGGCTTCAACAAATCGCACGCTGCCGCTTATGCCTTGCTTGCCTATCAGACGGCGTGGTTCAAGGCGCATTATCCGCACGAATTTTATGCCGCCGCCATGTGCTTCGATATGCATCAGTCGGAAAAGCTGGCGATTTTCGTCGATGACATGCGGCGCAACGGTATCGCCATCGCCGGGCCGTGCCTCAACCATTCCGAGGCCGAATTCATGGTCGAACAGACCGCCGATGGCCATCAGGTTCGCTATGCTCTGGCAGGCATCCGAAACGTGGGCGAAAAGGCGATGGAGGTCGTCGTGGCCGAGCGGCAGGCCAATGGCGCGTTCAAGGATCTGGCCGATCTGTTTACCCGCGTCCCCTATGGCTCGCTCAACCGGCGCATGCTCGAAGGTCTGGCCGCCAGCGGCGCATTTGACGCGCTCGAACCCAACCGGGCCAAGGTGCTGGCCAATGCCGACATGCTGCTGGCCGTGGCCGACGAGGCCGAGCGCACCCGTACCAGCGGGCAGCACGGATTGTTTGGCGGCGATGATGCGGGCGCGGGCAATATCCGCCTGATCGACGTTCCGGCATGGAGCCGCGCCGACCAGATGGCCAAGGAGCGCGAGAATTTCGGTTTCTACTTCGCCGCGCATCCGGTCGAACAATGGCGCGCGGTGGCCAGTTCGCATGGCGCGCGCAGCCATGCCAGCCTGCTGGCGGGCGGGGTTGCGGGCCGCACCGGGGCGGTGATGGCCGCCATGGTCGAAAACGTCCAGAAGCGCAAAACCAAGCGCGGCAAGGACTTCATCATGGCCGATTTTTCCGATCAGTCGGGCAATTTCTCGGCCTCGTGCTTTGAGGAAACGCTGGTCGACAGCTTCGTGACCTGGGCGAAAGAGGGGGCCTGCATCCTGCTGACCGTTGAATTGGACAGCCCCAGCCCGGAGGAACCACCCCGCGTCACCGTGCGCGGCGCGCAGGCGCTGTCCGAAGTCAAGGCAGCGGCCAAAATGACGCTGAGCCTCGAAGTTTCGCGGGCCGAAGCATTTGGCGAACTGGCCACGATCCTGCCGCGCGGCGGGCTCGGCACGGTCGAGGTCGTGCTGAAAACCGGCGGACCGCAGGAGCCGCGCCTGCGGTTGGGGCGCGATTTCCTGCTGGATGGCGAATTGACGGACCTGATCGCCGGGCTCGACGGCGTGGCCAATGTTTCGCTCAAACCGACGCGGGCGGGCGGGCATCTGCGGCTGGTCGCCTAGAACAGCGTCATCTGGCCATCGCGGGATGGCGCGCGGAATTGCGACGTATCGAGATCGGCGCGGTGATCGCCAAGGCCAAGGCGCGCCTTGGCAATACGAAACCGCGCCCGGATCAGGTCTGCCCACACGCCCTGCGGCTTCATCCTGGTAAAGAAATCGCTTTGATAATCCGCGCCGCCGCGCATCGATTGGACAATATGCATGACCTTGTCCGCGCGGTCGGGAAAATGGGCCTCCAGCCATTCGCGAAACAGCGGCGCCACCTCATGGGGCAGGCGCAGCATGATCCAGCTTGCGCCCCGCACGCCGCGCGCGGCGGCTTCCTCCAGAATGCGCTCGATCCACTCCTCGGTAATCGCAGGCACGATGGGCGAGACATTGACCCAGACCGGCACGCCGGCTGCGCTCAATTTCGCAATCGCGTCCAAACGCTTGAAAGGGCTGGCCGCGCGCGGTTCCAGCAGACGCGAGAGGCGCGCGTCCAGCGATGTCACCGAAACCGCCACCGCCGTCAACCGATGCCGCGCCAGTTCGCTCAGCACGTCGAGATCATGCAGCACCCGGTCCGATTTGGTCGTGATGGTCACCGGATGACGCGTCTCCAGACATACCTCCAAAATCTGTCGCGTCAGGCGATAGCGCGTTTCGATCGGTTGGTAGGGATCGGTGTTTGTGCCCATCGCAATCGGCGCGGGCGTATATCCGCGCGCGGATAATTCGCGGCGCAACAATCGCGCCGCTTCCGGCTTCGCGAACAACCTGCTTTCAAAATCCAGACCCGGTGAGAGATCGAGATAGGCATGCGTGGGCCGCGCATAGCAATAGATGCAGCCATGTTCGCACCCGCGATAGGCATTGATCGAGCGATCAAACGGCACATCGGGCGATGCGTTGCGCGAAATGATCTTGCGCGCTGCCTCCTCGGTCACGATGGTGCGCAAGGGCGGCGGCCCTCCATCGACATCCTCGATCGCATCCAGCCAATCGCCATCCGCCTCGCGCCCCGGCAAGGCAAAGCGGGTGGAAAGCGCGCCGGAAACGGCGCCGCGACCGCGGGGAGGGGGAGGAGCAACCATGGCTTATAAAGAACATAAAAAGAACAAATGCGCAAGGGCTGGCCATTGTCCCCGGCGCCGACTAAACGCTTTGCTATCGCCCTCTTATCCGGAATCCTTTCCATGTCCGCGCCTTACGCCAGCCTGATTCCCGCCGATGCCGACCGTCTGGCGCTCTACCTTGCGCGAATCGGTCTCGATGCCCCGGTGGAAACCAGCGCTGAAGGGCTGGCTATTCTCCAGCGCGCGCACCGTATGAACATTGGCTTTGAAAACATCGATGTCATGCTGGGTCGCGCGATCAGCCTCGATCCCGATGCGATTTTCGGCAAGCTGGTGATGAGCGCGCGCGGTGGCTATTGCTTTGAACAGAATTGGCTGTTTGGCGCTATGTTGGCGCAGATGGGCTTTGCCAACCGGCCGCTTTTGGCGCGGGTCTGGCTTGGCCTGGCCGAGGACGGACCGCCGGCGCCGCTGACGCACACATTCCGTTTGGTCGATCTGGACGGCGAGGCGTGGATTGCCGATGCCGGTTTCGGCGGGTCTTACGTGCCGCCCATGCCGCTGGCCGATGGCGCCACCGCGCAGACCAGCGATGGCGCGCAGCATCGCATAACAAGGCATGGCGCGCCCGGCTCGCTGGGCGGCGAATGGCTGGTCGAACGGCTTGGCCCGGCTGCGACCACCGATGGTCGCGGCACTGCAACGGGCTGGCAGAAGCAGTACAGTTTCAACCTCAACGAGGTGGCGCCGATTGACCTTGAACTGTCGAATCACTGGACCTTTACCAAGCCCGATACGCGCTTCACCTCCGCCCTGATCGCCTCGATTGTGCTGGAGGATGGCTTTGCCGCGCTGAACGGGCGGCGGCTCAGGATGTATGCGGGCGGGCGCGGGGATGTGATCGACATTGCCCACGCCCAGGATTGGCGCGCCATGCTGGCCGATTTGTTCCGCGTGGAATTGAGCGAGGATGAAGTGGCGGCCTTGAAGGTATTTTGAATGACGCGCGAGGGACGTATCCCTCGCGGCTTTCAACCTTCCCGCAACCTCAGCATCAGTTCGACAAAGTTGCAGGGCCGGTTGCGGCTGTCCAATTGCTCGTTCAGGATCCCGTCCCACCCATCCTTCACCGCGCCGTTCGATCCGGGCAGGGCGAAGATATAGGTCGCCCCGGCCATGATCGCCATGGCGCGCGACTGGACGGTGCTGGTGCCGATGGACTTGTACGAAAGCCAGCGAAACAGTTCACCAAAGCCGGGGATCAGCTTGCCGCTGTGGGCGATGATGATCTGGTCCAACGCCTCGGGCGTGACATCGCGCCCGGTCAGGCCCGTGCCCCCGGTCGAGATCACACAGTCGATTTCGGGGTCATCAATCCACGCGTCCAATTGCGCCACCAGCGCAGGCACGTCCTCGCGCAGGATCTTGCGCGCGGCCAGAACATGCCCCTTGTCGGCAATGCGCTGGGCCAGAATGTCGCCGCTGGTGTCATTGTCAGGTGTGCGCGTGTCGGACAGGGTCAACAGCGCGATGCGGATCGGTTTGAACTCGCGGGTTTCGTCAATGGCCATCGGCGCGCTCCTTGTTATGGAGTGGCTTGGTAGCTGTTCATGCCCGAAGCCGCAATCGCGGTCCCGGCAATCGCCCCATTGCTGGCCATACGGACGCCGCGCGCACCATCCAGCCCCGGAAAGGTCGGCCACATGCCCTGCGCCAGCGCGCTGCGGCTTTCCGAAGCGCCGCCTGCCTGCCGCTCATACATCCAGTAATTGCGCAGCACCGTGGCGACATAGCCGCGCGTTTCCCAATAGGGCACCGATTCCATCCACAGCAGCGGATCCCCGCCATCGTGGATCTGCGTGTTCCAACGCGCCACGGGCAGCGGCCCGGCATTATAGGCGGCCATCACCTTGGGCAGGAGCCCCTGTGTGGCGGCGCTGTTTTTCAATGCCTGCAGATGCTGCTGACCGAACGCCAAATTCACATCGGGCCGCGTCAGATCCGCCACCGATCCCGAAACGCCCAGCGATGCAGCATGATCGCGCGCCGCCGCCGGCATGATCTGCATCAGCCCGCGCGCGCCCGCGCTGGACAAGGCCGTGGCGCGAAACGCCGATTCCTGAAGCGTATGGGCCAGCACCAGCGCCGGATCGACCTGCCAGCCGGTGGCGGGGGTCCATTTGGGGGTGGGGAAGCGGCTTGCCGGGGCGGGCAGCGCGCCGCCCGGCGCATTATAGGCCATCCACAACTGCGTGGCGGGCAGGCCCAGATCGCGCGCCAGACGCGAGAGCGGCTGATACTGCTCCGCGCTGCCGATGCGGGCCTGATGGCGCAGCACATCGTCGGCCAGCCCGTCTTCACCGATTTCCGCCAGAGCCACAGCGGCGCGGATATTGGGATTTTCGCGCAGGGATTGCCAATCGGCGGTGGTGAAATCGGGCGTGGAATGGCTGGTCGGCAGGCGCAGGCCCAATTGTTCGGCCGCGATCATGCCGTAGAGCGTTTCATCCAGCCGCGCCGCCGAACGCAGCGGGGCCGATGCCATTTCAGGCTGGCGGCAACGCACCTGAGCGCGCGATTGCCAATAATAGGCCGCCGCGGTCAATTCGCTGTTGGTCGAACCCTTGGCCGTGCGGGCAAAGGCTTCACCGGCGTTCAGGCAATCGCCCAGCCGCCATGCGGCAAGGCCCGCCACCCATGCGCCCTCGGCCACCCACGGGCCGGACATGGGCGCGCTGTTGTCGCCAATGGATGAGGCGAGCGCGAAGGCATCGGCATCCTGATTGTTGATGTAATAGGCCCATGCGACCTTCTGGCGCCATTCCGCGCGGGCCTCGGCCGAAAGCGTGGCATCAACGCCGTCGAGCAGCAGGCGCGCGCCCAGCGGATCGTCCACCTTGATCTTGTCATTGATGCCCTGCGCGATGGTGGCGGGCATGGTGCCGTCGGCAATGGAGCGCGGGCGGGCGCGGCGCGGTGCGTTGGGTTGGGTATAGAGCGCCTGCGGCAAAGGCAAAGTGGGCAGCGCCGTGCCGCCGCGCTTGATCGCCAGCGCGGCAATCTGTTCGGCTTGGGGCAGCGTAGGATTGGCATTCAGCCAGTCGGTCAGCGTGGCCAGATCAATACGCGGCGAACCGGGGGCGAGATAGTATTCCGCCCGTGCCGAACCATGCAGCGGCCCATCGGGGCGCTCGCCAAACATGGTTTGCACTCGCGACCAGTCCTGACGCTTGATCGCGGCAAACAGGTCCTTGTACCATGCCCGTTCATCTTCGGTCAGCAGCTTGGGCACGGCAGAGCGCGACACGCGGCTCATGAAATAGTCGGCCGCGGCGGAATTGGCAGCGGCAGGCGCCGCCCCGGCAACCGAGGCCAACGCGGCAATGGCGCACACCAGCGCGCGCGCAGGCCCAGCCTTGTGTCGATCCCGTAACCGCAAAATCAATCCCTTATCCCGTCCAGCCCGTTGGACCAATGAAGCCAGCTGCGCCAGAACCCGGCCTTTCGCCGTGGATTTTCCAGCAGCATGCCCAGATCCTGACCCACAAGAACGGCGACCCCACTCGCGTCCGTTCCGGGTTCCGGGCGGCTTTGTCCTGCCTCACTTTGGTTAATCAGTGATAAAAGGGCAGGCTTTTGCGATGGGTCGTGGCCAAGCAGCGGCAAAATGCGGTCGCCCAGCAAGAGCAGGCGGCGCGGGGCGGCCAGCGCGATATGGTGGGCCAGCACGGCGCCCATGCCCTCGCTGCGCAAAAGATCCCAATCGGGCGCGGGCATGGCGCGGGGCAGGGCGGCGGCGATATAGCAATCGTCCGCCTCCAGCCCCATCACGCGAAGCATCGCCAAAAGCAGCTTGCCCTGCGGCCCGGAGAGCAAAAGGCCGGTCTGTGCGTCCCCATTTTCGGGCATGGGCACCACCACCATCAGCGCGGCCCCGGCAGCCCCGCGCGGGGGTACGCGGCCCGTTGTTCCGGTGGCGTCCAGTGTCGGCTCGCCCATCCACCACGGCGCAAAATCGGCAAGTGCTGCGGGCCATTGCGCGACATCCCCGCCCAGGCGCGGGCGCGGCGGGGGAGGCGGCGGCTCGGGCTTTGCCCGCATCATCGGTGGGGGCGGCGAGCCGTTCTGCGCCCCGCGCTCCGGCGCGATTTCCTCCAGCCATTCCTGCGGCTCGTCGCTGTAGGCATAGCTGACCCCGGCCTCGCGCCACCAATCGAGCGCGGCGGCGATTTGCGCCGAAAGGGGAGAGGTTGCGGTCATTGCGCGCCTGATTGGCGGCATTGGGGGCGGATGACAAGACTTGTAATGGATTTCCTTACATCCCGTCTTGCCTGCGCCCGACGCTCGCGCCATGGGAGGCGGCATGGAACCTGTCGCTTTCCCCCTCTCCGAAACGGCCTATGCCAAGATCAACCTTGCGCTGCATGTGCGCCGCCGCCGCGATGATGGCTATCATGAACTGGAAACGCTATTTGCCTTTGTCGATGCGGGCGATGCGTTGACGGCCCGGCCTGCCGGCGGGGATTCGCTGACGATCACCGGCGAATTCTCTCCTTTGCTGGCGGGCGAGGAGAGCAATCTGGTGCTGGACGCGCTGGCGCTGATCTCGCGCGCGGGCGGCTGGGCGGTAAAGCTGGACAAGGCGCTGCCGGTGGCGGCGGGGCTGGGCGGCGGTTCGGCCGATGTGGGCGCGGTGTTTCGTATGGCGCGGCGGGCGGGGGTGCTGCCCGATGATTGGCATGGTTTGGCCGCCGGGCTGGGCGCCGATGTCCCGGCCTGCGTCGAAAGCGTGGCTATGGTCGGGCGCGGCACGGGAACCGAGCTTGAGGCGGCGCCCGATGATCTGAAAGGCTGCCCGGTGCTGCTGGTCAATCCGCGTGTGCCTTTGCCGACGGGGCCGGTGTTCAAGGCATGGGATCGCGTCGATCGCGGCTCCATGCCGCAAGGGTCCGCGCGCGACATCGCGATCCTTGGCCGCAACGATTTGGAGGCGCCTGCGATTGCGATCTGTCCGCCGGTGGCCGATGTGCTGGCGGCTTTGGGGCAAACGGAGGCTTGGCTGTCGCGCATGTCGGGTTCTGGGGCGACGTGTTTTGCGCTGTTTGACGATGTGGCAGGGCGCGATGCCGCCGCCGCTGCCATCGCGGCGCATCATCCGCAATGGTGGCAAATGGCGGGGCTGCTGCGATGATCGCGCGCGAAACCGACGCCTATCGCCTGTTTGGCGAGCCCAAATTCGGCGGCATCCTGATCGTATCCGATCATGCCAGCAATCGCGTGCCGGACGGCGTGGATCTTGGTATCGCGCCCGAATTGATGGATCAGCATATTGCCGTCGACATCGGCGTGGGCGCGATTGCTCAGATCATGGCCCGGCGCCCCGGCATTGCCGCCTATTGCGCGCATGTCAGCCGCCTTGTCTGCGACCTCAATCGCGGGGATCATCAGGCCGCGACCATCCCGCATGTCAGCGATGGTCATCCGATCCCCGGCAATGAGATCACACCCGAAGCGCGCGAGGCCCGTCTCGCGCGGTTTCATCATCCCTATCACGCGGCGCTCTCGCAATTGCTGGATGACGCGCCGCCCGCGCTGATCCTCTCGCTGCACAGTTTTACCCCGCGATTGGCCACCAGCGATGAGGCGCGGCCCTGGCATGTCGGCATCCTGTATAATGAGGACGACCGCGCCGCGCGCATCGCGATTCCGTTGCTGGAGGCCGAAGGGCTGATTGTCGGCGATCAATTGCCCTATTCGGGCCGCGTGTTGAATTACACGATGAACCGCCATGCCGAGGCCGAGGGGCGCCCCTATCTGGGCGTGGAAATCCGGCAGGATCTGATCGGCGATGCGGCGGGGCAGGCGTTATGGGCCGACCGCATGGCGGATATTTGTAATAAAGTTGCGCTAAATCTTCCCTAATTGCAATTTTCGATTTGCCACTTGTGCTTGGGGGTTGTAGGGGCGCAAACGTCTTCCCCGAGTCTGCCGGAGTAATCCCCATGCCTGCCTATCGTTCACGCACATCCACCCATGGCCGCAATATGGCGGGCGCGCGGGGCCTGTGGCGCGCCACCGGCATGAAGGACAGCGATTTCGGCAAGCCGATCATCGCGGTGGTCAACAGCTTTACCCAGTTTGTGCCCGGCCACGTCCACTTGAAGGATCTGGGCCAGATGGTCGCGCGCGAGATCGAGGCGGCAGGCGGCGTGGCCAAGGAATTCAACACGATCGCCATCGACGACGGCATCGCGATGGGCCATGACGGCATGCTCTATTCGCTGCCCAGCCGCGACCTGATCGCCGACAGCGTCGAATATATGGTCAATGGCCACTGCGCCGATGCGATGGTCTGCATCAGCAACTGTGACAAGATCACGCCGGGCATGCTGATGGCCGCGATGCGTCTGAACATCCCCGTAGTCTTCGTGTCCGGCGGGCCGATGGAGGCGGGCAAGGTCGTGCTGCGCGGCAAGGAAGTGGCGCTCGATCTGGTCGACGCCATGGTTGCCGCTGCGGACGAAGCCTATACCGACGAGGAAGTGAAGACCATCGAACGCTCGGCCTGCCCCACTTGCGGGTCGTGCAGCGGGATGTTCACCGCCAATTCGATGAACTGCCTGACCGAGGCTCTGGGCCTCTCGCTGCCGGGCAATGGCTCGACGCTGGCCACGCATAGCGACCGCAAGGAACTGTTCCTGCGCGCTGGCCGTCTGGCCGTGGAACTGTGCAAGCGTTACTATGAGCAGGACGATGAAAGCGTGCTGCCGCGCAACATCGCCAGTTTTGAAGCGTTTGAAAACGCCATGAGCCTCGACATCGCCATGGGCGGGTCCACCAACACCGTGCTCCACCTGCTGGCCGCCGCGCAGGAGGCGGGCGTCAATTTCACCATGAACGACATTGACCGCCTCTCGCGCCGCGTCCCCTGCCTGTCGAAGGTCGCGCCGGCCAAGAATGACGTGCATATGGAGGACGTTCACCGCGCGGGCGGGATCTATTCGATCCTTGGCGAGTTGGAGCGCGGCGGGCTGCTCCATGCCGATTTGCCCACCGTCCATTCGCCCACCCTGCGCGATGCGCTGGCCAAGTGGGACATTGGTCGCTCGAATGATCCCGAAGTTCAGCAGTTCTTCCTCGCCGCCCCCGGCGGCGTGCCGACGCAGGTGGCCTTCAGCCAGAGCCGTCGCTGGGAATCGCTCGACACCGACCGCGAAAAGGGCGTGATCCGCAGCGTCGAACATGCGTTCAGCAAGGACGGCGGTCTGGCGGTCCTGTTCGGCAATATCGCGCTCGAGGGCTGCATCGTCAAAACGGCGGGCGTGGATGAAAGCATCCTGAAGTTCACCGGCCCTGCCAAGGTTTACGAAAGCCAGGACGCGGCGGTGACGGCGATCCTGACCGGACAGGTCGTGGCGGGCGATGTGGTTGTCATCCGCTATGAAGGCCCCAAGGGCGGTCCGGGTATGCAGGAAATGCTCTATCCCACCAGCTACTTGAAGTCGAAGGGCTTGGGCAAGGCATGCGCGCTGATCACCGATGGTCGCTTCTCGGGCGGTACTTCGGGCCTGTCGATCGGCCATGCTTCGCCTGAGGCGGCCGAAGGCGGCGCGATTGGCCTTGTGGAAACCGGCGATGTGATCGAGATCGACATCCCCGGCCGCACGATCAACCTTGCCGTTTCCGACGAGGTGCTGGCCGAGCGCCGCGCCGCGCAGGAGGCCAAGGGCTGGAAGCCCGCCAAGGACCGCCCGCGCAAGGTTTCGACCGCCTTGCAGGCCTATGCCGCGATGACCACCAGCGCGGCCAAGGGCGCGGTGCGGGATATCTCGCAACTGAAATGAGCGTATCGCGCCAGGTCCTTACCGCCGATCAGATGCGCGCCGCCGAAGGCGCGCTGATCGCGGGCGGGATCGGGGTGGATGAATTGATGCAGCGCGCGGGGAACGGGGCGGCGGACTATGTCTGGCGCATCGCCGGTCCCTCGCGCCGCGTGACCGTCCTGACCGGGCCGGGCAACAATGGTGGCGACGGCTGGGTCATTGCCGAGGCGATCCGGCGGCGGGGCGGCCATGTGGTGGTGCTTCCTGCCGCTGAACCTCGCACCGATGCGGCGCGGTTGGCGCAGTCTCTTTATTCCGGCGCGGTGGTCGATGGTGTGGTCGATGGCGATGTGCTGGTCGATTGCCTATTCGGCACCGGGCTGACGCGCGGGCTGGGGGATGCCGATCTGGCGTTGCTGAACGGTCTGGCGGCGCGGCATGGCAAACGGATTGCGGTCGATCTGCCCAGTGGGATCGCCACAGATACCGGCGCGGCGTTGAATGATGACCTGCCCGATTATCACCTCACGATAGCGCTGGGCGCGTGGAAGCCTGCGCATGTCCTGATGCCCGCCTGTGCGCGGATGGGGGAATTGCGGTTGGTCGATATCGGCTGCGGCGCAATGCAGGATGCGGGGCAGGTGATCGGGCGGCCCCGGTTTCATGCCCCGGCGGCCGATGCGCATAAATATCGGCGCGGGCTGCTCGGCGTGGTGGCGGGGGCGATGCCCGGCGCGGCCATGCTGGCGGCCACGGCGGCGCAGGGCGCGGGCGCTGGCTATGTCAAAGTGTTGAGCGACGCGCCGCTGGCAGTGCCGGTCGATCTGGTCTGCGCGCGGGCGGATTTTTCCGATGCGCGGATTGCGGTGCTGTTGGTCGGGCCGGGGCTGGGGCGCGATGCGGCGGGCCATTTCCTGCTGGCCGAGGCATTGGCGGCGGGGCGGCCGACGGTGCTGGATGCCGATGGATGTCATTTGCTTTCCAAGGGGATGGCGGCCACTATTGCCACGCCGCATGAGGGTGAACTGGTCGCGCTGGAGCGTCATTTCGGCAGCCATGGCGAGGACAAGATCGCCCGCGCCCGCAATCTGGCGCAGGCCAGCGGGATGGTGATCGTCGCCAAGGGGCCGGATACGATAGTCGCCTCGCCCGATGGCCGCTGGGCTGCCGCTCCGCGCGCCTCAAGCTGGCTGTCTACGGCGGGTACGGGCGATGTTCTGGCGGGCGCGATTGCCAGCAGGCTGGCCAATGGCGCTGACCCCTTTGCGGCCGCATGCGAAGGCGTCTGGCTTCACGGTGAGGCAGCGCGGATCACCCCGCCGCCTTTTTCTGCCGGAGAACTGGCCAAATCCATCGCGAAGGCTTATCGGGCCAGCCTCCAGAGTTAAGGGGCCAGCATGAGTGACGATCCGATCCTGCGCATTGCCGCCAAGGGCGATGGCATAACCGCCAGCGGGGCCTATGTGGCCGGGGCGGCGCCGGGTGATGCTTTGCGCGCGGATGGCTCGATTGCGCGCGGGCCCAATTATGCGGCGCCCGCCTGTCGTCATTATGGCACCTGCGGAGGCTGCACGCTTCAGCATGTCGGCGACGAGGCGCTGTCCGATTTCGTGCGCGATCGCGTGATCCATGCCGCGCGCGGGCAGGGGATGGAACCGGGCATTCTGGCGCCCACGCATCTTTCGCCTGCCGGTTCGCGGCGGCGTGCGTCGCTGCGCGCGGCGCGGGTGGGCGGGGCTATCGCGCTGGGCTATTCCGAGGGCGGGTCGCATAAGCTGGTCGATCTGAAGGAATGCCCGGTGCTGGCGCCCGAACTGGTGGCGGTGCTGGGGCCTTTGCGTAAATTGCTGGCGCGGCGCGACGGGCGCTTTGCGGTTGAAATCGACCTGACTCTGGCCAGTCAGGGGGTGGATGTTTCGCTGAAAGGTCTGACGGTCGAAGGGTTGCAGCAGACCGAGGCGATGCTGGACTTTGCCCGCGACAATGGGCTGGCCCGGCTTTCGCTCGATCAGGGCTATGGGCCGGAGAGCCTGTGGGAGCCCGATGGCGTGACGGTCAACCTGTCGGGCGTCGAAGCACCTCTGCCGCCCGGCGCCTTCCTTCAGGCCACGCTGGATGGCGAGCAGGCGCTGGTGGGTGCGGCGGTCGAATGGCTGAAAGGCGTATCGCCGGTGGCAGATCTGTTTGCGGGCCTCGGGACTTTCGCCTTCGCGCTGGCCAAGGCCGGTGCCAAGGTCTTGGCGGCTGAGGCTGATCAGGCCGCCTTCCTCGCCTGCAAATCGGCGGCGGGGCGCAGCGGGTTGATCGTTCACCCGCTGCATCGCGATCTGTTCCGCAATCCGCTGATGCCCGATGAGTTGAACCGCTTTGGCGCGGTGGTGCTGGACCCGCCGCGTGCGGGCGCGCGCGAACAGGTGGGGCGCATCGCCGCCAGCACGGTCAAGCGCGTGGTCTATATCAGTTGCAACCCGTCAAGCTGGGCGCGGGATGCGGCGCAATTGATCGAGGGCGGCTATCGCCTGGCCGAATTGCGCCCGGTGGGCCAATTCCGCTGGACCACGCATGTCGAACTCGCCAGCCTGTTTGTGCGCGATTAAACGCCGCGATAGCGCCGGATGACGATCAGGCGATAGTAATCCAGCGGGCCGTCATGGACCTCGACCGAGGCGATGCTGCCCGCCAGATGGTGGGCGACTTCGGCCAGATCGGGGCGGGGGGTGACGTGGAAATGCGCCAGCCAGCGCATCAGCACCCAGCGCAAGGGTGCGGGCAGCCTCTGCCCCATGCCGAAATCGACGATGTGCAATTCGCCCCCCGGCGCCAGCACGGCGATGCCCTGCGCGATGGCTTCTTCCCAAGCCGGGATCATCGAGAGGGCAAAAGAGATCATCACCCGTTCGAAATGCGGGCGGCCAAACAGGTCCTGCGCATCAAATTCGCAGGCATCGCCCACGGCCAGACGCGCGCGGGCGCCCAGCCGGTCCTGCGCGGTTTCCAGCATCAGGGGAGAAATATCCAGCCCATGGATCTGGGTCTTGGGCCACAGTTCGCGCACCAGCGAGAGGTTGCGCCCCGTGCCGCAGCCCACTTCGAGCACCGCGCTGCCATAGGGCATACGCAGGCCCCGGATCAGCCGGTCGCGCCCGAACAGGAAATATTTGCGCGTGACATCATAGATATGGCGCTGCCAGCGATAAACGCTGTCCATCAGATCGCCATGGGTTTCGAGAGCAGGTGCGGTAGCCATGGGGATCATCCCTTGAAGCGATAGAGGTGGAGGCCGCCATAGATCGAGGAGCGGTCGGCGCGGATCAGGCTGCGCGCTTCGGCCTCGCTGTAGTCCCAGCGCGAGAGGGTTTCCTCAGGCACGCGGCCGGGCAGGAGTGTTTCCTCGGCCGCCGTGCGGAACAGGACGCGCGCGCCGGGCCGGGCGGTGCGGGTGATCTGTTGCCACAGGTCGGTCAATTGCGCGTCGCTCATCCAGTCCTGCGCGTCGAGCAGGATGTAGCGGTCGAGGCTGGCGTCGGGTTGCTCGCGCAGATGGTCGGTAAAATTGACATGGCGCCAGTCGATGCGATCGATGCGGTCGCGCACCTTCGCGTAATTGACGGGTTGCAGATAGGGCGGCAACGGCGCGTCCGGCCCCTTGCCATAGCCGCGGTTGAAGGCCTGCCATGCGAAGTAATTTTCGCCCACGGCAAAGTCGCAGGCCAGCTTTTCCAGCCGCGCGCGCAAGACATGGGCCATGCGCTGATCCCCGGCCAGCGCGTCGAATTGCGCCGGGGGAATGCCCAGGCCGAACAGGCTGGCGGGCTGGTTGGTCAGCCAGCGGATGAAGCGTTTGTCGAAGACCGGCGCGATCTTTTCATCAAAGATGCGGCGCTGGTCCTCGATGCTCTGCGCCTCCAGAATGGCGCGCAGATCGACGCGATAGAGCCGCGCGACCAGATGCGCCATTCCGATGAAATTGCCAAGCAACCCGCGCTTGTAAATGCCGCTGGCAAAGCCGCCGATTCGCTTGCGCCCGGCCAGATCGCGCCCTTCCCAATAGCGGCGGGTGGGTTCATCGAGATGCGGCGCGAGATATTGGCGATAGGCGGCCAGATTGGCCTTGTTGTCGGCCTCGACAAAGAAACGGCGCAGCGATTCGTAATCGGGCAGATGGCGGAAAGCGGCATATTTCAGCCGTCCCAACGCAATATGCGCGGTGTTGAGGTCCACCGCCGTGATCTGGGCCGGGTCGGCCACCAGATAGGACAGCGCATTGCACGAGCCCGAGGCGATGGTAACGATCCGGCTGTCAGGCGCGATTTCCAGCGCCGCCATGTCCACCACCGGATCTTCCCAGATCTGAGCATAGACCAGGCCGCGAAAAGCCAGCGCAAAGGCCCGGTCGGCAAGGCGTTCGCGCCGGGGGGCATGGCTGCGCACCACAGCCCGGTCGATGATATGCGGGACGATGGTTTGGCTGGCGCGCATAGGGGCGGACATGGGCGACTTGTCTCCGGCTGAACTATTTTCAGCGCTCATATGACCGGTGCGTTGCGGCGCCATGACGGGGGCGTGACGATTTGACGACAATTGGGCCTATCAACGGATGTTGTGCTGTCACAATCCGGCCCTATATGGCGGCATTCGGATTTTTCAGGGCCGGGCATCAGCGCCGGCCCGTTTTTATGGAGTTTCGCCCATGGGCAAGGTTCTGGTGATTGGCGCCGGCGGCGTCGGCTCGGTGGCGGTGCACAAGATGGCGATGAATGCGGATATCTTTTCCGACATCCATCTGGCCAGCCGCACCAAGAGCAAGTGCGATGCGATTGCCGCCTCGGTCAAGGAGCGCACGGGCGTCGATATCGCCACCTATGCGATTGACGCCGAGGACGTGCCTGCGCTGGCCGCGTTGATCAAGCAGATCGGGCCCAAGCTGGTGGTCAATCTGGCGCTGCCCTATCAGGATCTGACGATCATGGATGCGTGCCTGATCGCGGGCGCGCATTACATGGACACGGCCAATTATGAGCCCAAGGACGTGGCCAAGTTCGAATATCACTGGCAGTGGGCCTATCAGGACCGCTTCAAGGAAGCTGGTCTGACGGCGCTGCTGGGCTCGGGGTTCGATCCGGGCGTGACCTCGGTTTTCGCCATGTGGCTGAAAAAGCATAAGCTGAAGACCATCCGCCAGCTCGACATTCTCGATTGCAACGGCGGCGACCATGGGCAGGCTTTCGCCACCAACTTTAATCCGGAAATCAACATCCGCGAAGTGACCGCGCCCGCGCGCCACTGGGAAGGCGGGCAGTTCGTCGAAACCCCGGCGATGGCCAACAAGGTCCAGTTCGACTTTGCCGAAGTCGGCCCCAAGAACATGTATATGATGTATCACGAGGAGCTGGAAAGCCTCGCGAAGTTCCTGCCGGAGCTTGAGCGTGCGCGTTTCTGGATGACCTTTGGCGATGAATACATCAAGCATCTGACCGTCCTGCAGAATGTGGGCATGACCCGCATCGATCCGGTGGTCTACAATGGCGTGGAAATCATTCCGCTCCAGTTCCTCAAGGCCGTTCTGCCCGAACCGAGCACGCTGGGCGCGACGACGAAGGGCAAGACCAACATCGGCGACATCGCCACCGGCGAGGCGCTGGACGGCAGCGGTGAGAAGACGTTCTACATCAAGAACATCTGCGATCATGAAGAATGCTATGCCGAAACCGGCAATCAGGCGGTGAGCTACACCACCGGCGTTCCGGCGATGATCGGCGCGGCCATGATCATGCAGGACATCTGGACCGGTGCGGGCGTGTTCAACATCGAACAGTTCGATCCCGATCCCTTCATGGACATGCTCAACAAGCATGGCCTGCCGTGGAGCGTGGAAGAACTCGACGGTCCGGTGCAGTTCTGATGAACTGGGGTTTGATCCTGCCCCCGCTGATGCTGGCGGGGTCGAATCTGTTCATGAATGTGGCGTGGTACGGCCATCTCAAGGCGCCCAAAGAGGCGATTTGGGTGGCCGTGCTGGCCTCATGGGGGCTGGCCTTTTTCGAATATTGGCTGGCCGTTCCTGCCAATCGGCTGGGGTCAAAGGCCTATTCGCTGGCCCAGCTCAAGACGATGCAGGAAGTGTTTTCGCTGGCCGGTTTCGTGCTGGTGGCATGGGCGCTGTTCGGGCAAAAGCCGGGGCTGACGCAACTGGCGGGCTTTGCGCTGATTATCGCGGGCGCGGCGCTGATTTTCAAAGGAAACTGACGCATGGAAACTCGTGCAGGCGATCCCGGCGCCTTTGCGCATTTTGACCTGAACCGCGTGAATTCGCCCGCCTTTGTGGTGGACGAAGCGCGGCTGCGGGCCAATCTGGCGGTGCTGGCCGATGTGCGCGACCGGGCGGGCGTCAAGGTGCTGGCCGCGATGAAGGCGTTCAGCATGTGGCGCGTGGCATCGATCGTGGGCGAATATCTCGATGGCGTCTGCACCAGTGGGTTGTGGGAAGCGCGTCTTGCCCAGCAGTCCTATAAGGGCGAGATCGCGACCTATTGCGCGGGTTATCGCGCCGAGGATCTGCCCGAGATCTGCGCGATTTCCGATCATGTGATCTTCAATTCGCCGGGGCAACTGGCGCGCTTCCGCCCGATTTTGGCGGAGCAGGGCGGCGATTTTGACATCGGCCTGCGCATCAACCCGCTCCACCGCGAGGGCGAGGTCGAGAAATATGACCCCTGCGCGCTGGGCTCGCGGCTCGGCTTTCCGGTTGATCAGGTTAAGGCCGAACAACTCGAAGGCGTGACCGGCCTGCATTTCCACACGCTTTGTGAGCAGGATTTCGAGCCGCTCCAGCGTACATGGACTGCGCTCTATCCGACCATCGCGCCTTGGCTGGCGGTGAATGGCGGGCCGATCCGCTGGCTGAACTTTGGCGGCGGGCATCATATTACGCGGGCCGATTATCAGCGCGACGATCTGGTCGCTTTCCTGAAAGCGGTGAAGGCGCAGACCGGCTGCGAGCTTTATCTGGAACCGGGCGAGGCGGTCGCGCTGGATGCGGGCATCCTGATCGGCACGGTGCTGGACACGCATACCAACGGCATCCCGGTCGCCATTGTCGATATTTCGGCCACCTGTCATATGCCCGATGTGATCGAGGCGCCCTATCGCCCCGCCATGCTGGGCGAGCGCGAGGAGGGCGAGGCGGTGCGTCTGGGCGGGCCGTCGTGTCTGGCTGGCGATGTGATCGGCGACTACAGGCTGCCGGTGCCGTGTGAGCCGGGGCAGCGTTTTGCCTTCCTCGATCAGGCGCATTATTCGATGGTCAAGACCACGACCTTCAACGGCGTGCCGCTGCCCTCGATCTGGCTTTGGAACAGCGGGGATGATTCGCTGGAATGTGTGAAACATTTCAGTTGGGAGACGTTCCGCGATCGTTTGAGCTGATTGCGCAGGCATTTCATTAAAATCAACAATAACAATGATATGCATGATTGGCGCGCTGTCCGGCCCGGGCGGCGTGCCGCTTTGCCTTTGTCATCAAACTGTCATGCGATTCTGGGATGATTTTTCGATAGGCCGGATTTCCGCCATTCGCACGCAAAGCAGCGATGAGGCGTGATTTTTCCCCTTGCACCCCCCGACAAACGGCCTATATGCACCCCCCTCGCTGCCCCATGGGGACTTCCAAACCGCAAGGCAGCTTTCCTTGTTCTAACGGCCATTTGGCCATTTGGGGGTCCCTTGCGTTGTCCATTCATCTTGACGCACCGGCTGTAGTTCGCGCTCTTTCGCCCAACGAACCGGTTATCCTCAATCGCCCGCAGGCTGCTGCGCGCGCTGCCCGCTTCTTTGTCGAGAAGTTTCCGGGCAAGTCGCTCTATGCCGTCAAAGCCAATCCTTCGCCCGACCTGCTGGCCGTGCTGTGGGAAAATGGCGTCACGCATTACGATACCGCCAGCATCGCTGAAGTGCGTCTGGTGCGTGAAACGCTGGGCGCCGAGCCGACTCTGTGCTTCATGCATCCGGTCAAGCCCGTCGCCGCGATCCACGAGGCCTATCACATCCACGGCGTTCGCACGTTCAGCCTGGACAGCCAGGAAGAGCTGGAAAAGATCGTCGAGGCGACCCGCGATCGTGAAGGCAATGCCGCCACCGACCTTTCGCTCTGCGTGCGTCTGCGCGTGTCGAGCGAATATTCGGAGCTGAGCCTCGCGTCCAAGTTCGGTATCGATCTGGCCGATGCGGCTCCCCTGCTTCAGGCCACCCGTCAGGTTGCCGATTGCCTTGGCATCTGCTTCCACGTCGGTTCGCAGGCGATGACGCCCTTTGCCTATGTGCAGGCTCTGGAACGCGTGCGCGCCGCGATTGTCGATGCGTCGATCACGGTGGACATCATTGATGTGGGTGGCGGCTTCCCCTCGATCTATCCGGGGATGGAGCCTGCGCCGATGGAGGATTATTTCGCCTCGATCCACCGCGCCGCGGAATCGCTGCCAGTGTCCTATTCGTCCGAACTGTGGTGCGAACCGGGCCGGGCGTTGTCGGCGGAATATAACTCGATGATCGTGCAGGTGGAAAAGCGCCGCGGCAACGAGCTGTTCATCAACGAGGGTGCTTACGGCGCGCTCTATGACGCGGCCCATGTCGAATGGCGTTTCCCGGTCAAGTGCCTGAACCCCGAGCGGGACAGCGCCGAGGAAGACTTCGCCTTCTACGGTCCGACCTGCGATGATGCCGACTATATGGAAGGGCCGTTCCGTCTGCCTGCCAATATCCAGCCGGGCGATTATATTGAGATCGGCATGCTGGGCGCTTATGGCGCGGCGATGCGCACGCGGTTCAACGGCTTCGGCACCGGTCTGGTGATCGAAGTGTGCGATGAGCCGATGGCCACGCAATATTGCGGCACCCGCCGCGATCCGCGCCATTCGGACAATGTGGTGCGCCTGCGTTAAGTCGCTGGACATTGGACAAAATGGGGCGGTCGATCATCGGCCGCCCTTTTTGTTTCAACCATTCGCCGGTTTTTACCCCCATTTCACAGTTTGGCTCGAAAACGGTCTGGCAAGGGGCTTCCGTTGGAGGGCTCTACTCCCTACATGCGGAAGTATCATGGCCCGTCCGACTCCGACCCAATTCGACAAGAAAAAGACCGTTGCCGAAAACCGGCGCGCGCGTTTCGACTATTTTATCGAGGACAAGCTGGAAGCAGGCATCGCCCTGACCGGCACCGAGGTAAAGTCTCTGCGCTTTGGCGAAGGCTCGATCGCCGAGGCCTATGCCGAGGTGCGCGATGGTCAGGTCTGGCTGGTCAACGCCAATGTGCCCGAATTCAGCCACGGCAACCGCTTTAACCACGAGCCCAAGCGCCCGCGCAAATTGCTGCTCCACGAGCGCGAGATCGCAAAACTGACCGGCGCGGTCGAGCGCAAGGGCATGACGCTGGTGCCGCTCTCGGTCTATTTCAACGGCCGGGGCCGGGCCAAGGTCGAACTGGCGCTGGCCAAGGGCAAGAATGACGCGGACAAGCGCAACACGATCAAGGACCGCGAATGGAAGCGTGATCAGGCCCGGATCATGAGGGAATACAAGTGAGCGGGCGGCGGCTCGTTTCTCTGTCCAATTGGGCGCGAAACCTGCTGCCCACCCGCGCGACTCTGGAAAACAGCCGCATTATTGCCCCCTTCGCCCATCTGGTGCTGCGCGCCGATCTGTGGCGGTTCAACCGGCGCAGCGTGCCGCGCGGGGTGGCGGTTGGCCTGCTCGTCGGCATTTTTGCCCTGATCCCCGGTGTTCAACTGGTCGGTGCGGCGCTGATGTGCGTACCGTGGCGGGGCAATATCCCGCTGGCGGGCGCGATGACTTTCCTTTCCAATCCTGCCACCACGCCCTTCATCATGGTGGGCGCGATTTCGGTGGGCAACAATTTCGGGTTTCATGCTGATCTTGGCACGCTCGATCATCTGTATCGCAGCGGCGCCGGGTTGACGGAATGGACTCGCTGGATGCTGTCGGATGGCGCGCCGGCGCTGTTGCTCGGGCTAGGCGTGATCTCGGTCGTCTGCGCGGCGGTGGGTTATGTGGTGGCGGCGCTGGTGTGGCGGCGGGTGGTGCTGGTGCGGCATGCGCGTCGGCGTCGGCGTATCGGCGCGCAGGGTTGAACGAGATGATAATGTCGGGGGAGCAGGAGCGCGGCGAGGGCCGGGCGCGCACGATGGCGCTGTCGCTGGTCGGCGCGGCGCTGGCATTCAGCGCTTGTCTGGTGTGGCTGGCCACGGGGCAGGCAGGCGCGGTCGCGGGCTTTGTCGGCGGCGCGCTGGTGCTGGGTGCGGCGGGTGTATTGCTGGGGCGGCGCAGCGGCGCGGTGGAGGATGCCGAGCCGATTGAGCCTGACTGGTCAGTGACGGTGGCGGCCATCGAGAGCGACGCGGCCGTGGCGATTGTTGACCGGGCCGGGCGTCTGGTGTGCGCCAACGCAGCGTTTGAGGCGGGATTTGGCGCCTGGGCTCCGCCCGCTTTGCCTTTCGGCGATGAGGCGGGCGCGCTGGAGGATCTGGCGCGGGCGGCATGGCGGGACGGCGCGGCGCGTGAGCGCGTGAAAGCGCCCGATGGCACCGTCTGGGAGATAGACACCACGCGGGCGGGCAGGGCGGAGGCCTATCTGATTTGGCGCCTGCATCGCATGGATGCGCCCGATCCGGTCAGCGAGCTGGCCGCTCATCTGGCGGGCAAGCTGGGCATTGTGCTGGGCCACGCCGGCTTTTGCGCCGCCTTGGTGGAAACCGACGGGACCATCCGCGCCACCAATCGGGTCTTTGCGCATAGGTCCGGTGCGCAGGGAGCCCTCAAGGCGCAGCCCTTTATTGGTCTGTTGGCGCAGGATGAGCAGGACCGAATTTTCTGGGCTCATGATGCCAAGCGGTCGGTGCCTTTGACGCTGTTCTATTTGCCTTTGGTCGATCCCGATGGGGCCGATCTGGCCGATCCGCAGCAAAGCCCTTCGCTGATGCTGTTGGTCGATCAGGGCGTTGGCCTTGGCGGCAGCGGTGAGGTCAGCGCGGCGGTGCCGCATTTGCAGGCGCTGCTGGGCGGATTGCCGCTGGGCCTGGCGATGGCGGATCGCGATGGACGGCTGCTGTTTGCCAATGCGGCGTTTATGCGTGCGGCAGGGCGTGAGGGGGCCGATGTGCCCACCTATCCCACCGATCTGGTGGTGCGCGAAGACAAGGCGGCGCTGGCCGATGCGGTGCGCCGGTTCGGCTATGGCGCGGCGACCAGCGGCGATGTCGCGGTGCGTCTGGCCGCGCAGCCGGAGGATCCGGTGTCGCTCAGCCTTGCGGGCGTGCGGGGGCTGGGTGAGGCGGCTGTGCTGTTGGGTCTGACCGACACGACAGAGGAAACTCGACTGAAACGGCAGGTGGCGCAGGCGACCAAGATGCAGGCTGTGGGTCAATTGGCAGGCGGTGTTGCGCATGATTTCAACAATGTGCTGACCGCGATTATCGGCACCTGCGATCTGATGCTGCTGCGCCATACGCCGGGCGACAGCGATTATGACGACATTCAGCAGATCCGCGCCAATTCGAACCGCGCGGCCAGCCTGACGCGGCAGTTGCTGGCCTTCAGCCGCCAGCAGACCTTGCGGCCGCAGGTGCTGCAACTGCCTGACATTGTTTCGGATATTACCCAAATGCTGCGCCGTTTGATCGGCGAGAAGATCCGCTTGGAGGTCAGCCATGACCGCGATCTGGGCGCTGTGCGGGCCGACCCGACGCAGGTGGAGCAGGTGATCGTCAACCTGGTCGTCAACGCGCGCGATGCGATGCAGGAGGCGTCGAGCAAAGCGGGCGGTGATGGCAGCGGGGCGCTGCTGCTTGCCACGCGGCGGGTTTCGGCGGCCGACGTGCGGGCAATGGGCAGTGATATTTTGCCGATTGGCGATTACACGGCGCTCGTCGTGCGCGATACGGGCGGGGGTATTCCGGCCGAGATTCTGGGCAAGATCTGGGAGCCGTTTTTCACAACCAAGGAGCAGGGGCGCGGCACGGGGCTGGGGCTTTCGACGGTCTATGGCATTGTAAAGCAATCAGGCGGCTTTATTTTTGCCGATAATGTTCCGGCAAAGGATGGCGTGGCGGCGGGCGCGCGCTTCACTGTCTATCTGCCGGTCCATCATGGCGCGGTCGAGGCCGCAGCGCGCCCGTTGGAGGAGGCCACGGCCTGGGCGGGCGGCGGCGACATTCTGCTGGTCGAGGATGAGGATGCGGTGCGCGTGGTGGCCGAGCGCGCGCTGAGCCGGGCCGGTTATCAGGTGACGACGGCCAGCGATGGCGAAGAGGGCGTCGAGGCGGTGATGGCCCGGCGCGATTCGGGCACGGGGATGTTCGATCTGGTGGTTTCCGATGTGGTGATGCCGGTGATGGACGGACCCGCCATGGCGCGCGCCATTCGTGCCATCGAGCCGGATATGCCGGTGCTGTTCATGTCGGGCTATGCCGAGGAACAGCTGCGGCGCGAGATTGATATAGTGAATATGTATTTCATACCTAAGCCTTTTTCCGTAAGCCAGATTGCCGGAAAAGTGGCGGGGGTCTTGGCCAAAAGGGCGGGGAAGCAGGGTTGAATGAGGCGGTAGGAATAATTTTGTTCCGCCCTTGTTCTCATAGAACAAATGGAATACATAATGCCGTGTTGACCTTTGGCAACAGCGCCTTAGCAAGGAGACGGCACGTGGCAGCTCAACTCAAGCTGATTCAGGAAGGCAAGGACAAGGACAGCATGGACCGTCAAAAGGCGCTGGAAGCCGCATTGGCACAAATTGATCGGGCGTTTGGCAAGGGATCTGCCATGCGTCTGGGGGCCAAGGAAGCCATGCAGGTGGAAGCGATTTCCACCGGATCGCTGGGCCTTGATATTGCTCTGGGGATTGGCGGTTTGCCGCGCGGACGTATCGTCGAAATTTATGGCCCGGAAAGCTCGGGCAAAACCACGCTGGCATTGCACGCGATTGCCGAGGCGCAAAAGGGCGGCGGCACGGCGGCCTTTGTGGACGCAGAGCATGCGCTCGATCCGGTCTATGCCAAGAAACTGGGCGTCGATATCGACAATCTGATCGTCTCGCAGCCTGATACGGGCGAGCAGGCGTTGGAAATCGTCGATACGCTGGTGCGCTCCAATGCGATTGACGTGCTGGTGGTCGACTCGGTGGCGGCGTTGGTGCCGCGTGCCGAAATCGAGGGTGAGATGGGCGACAGCCATGTCGGCCTTCAGGCCCGCTTGATGAGCCAGGCGCTGCGCAAGCTGACCGGCTCGATCAGCCGTTCGCGCTGCATGGTAATCTTCATCAACCAGGTGCGCATGAAGATCGGCGTGATGTACGGCAATCCTGAAACGACGACGGGCGGCAATGCGCTCAAGTTCTATGCTTCGGTGCGTCTCGACATTCGACGCACGGGCCAGATCAAGGATCGCGACGATATCGTGGGCAATGCGACTCGCGTGAAGGTGGTGAAGAACAAGGTGGCGCCGCCTTTCAAGCAGGTCGAATTCGACATCATGTATGGCGAAGGCATTTCCAAGATCGGCGAGATCCTCGATCTGGGCGTGAAGGCAGGGATTGTCGAGAAGTCGGGTGCGTGGTTCAGCTATGATTCGATCCGCATCGGGCAGGGGCGCGAGAATTCGAAGAATTACCTGCGCGAGCACCCCGAGATTCGTGACCGCATCGAAAACGCTATCCGCGCTCAGACCGAAGGACTGGCGGGTGAGATGATGGTCGGGCCCGAGGCCGAGGATGATGCGTGATTCCTTGGATTGAAGGTTGAAATTGGGCGGGGCGCGGGAGAAATTCTCTCTCGCGCCCCGAAATTTTTCGATGTCGGCGGGAACAATCAGCAGAAACTGGGCAAAACCTTGCGCTGTTCGGCAAAAACGATGGCTCTGATTGCGCCTTCCTGCTTGTCCGCCGCCCTTTGGTAGCTTATCGGCAAGCCCCATGATCTCGACGAACGACATCCGCCGCTCCTTTCTCGAATACTTTGGCTCGAATGGCCATGATGTGGTGCCGTCCGCGCCGCTCGTGCCGTATAACGATCCGACCTTGATGTTCACGAATGCGGGCATGGTCCCGTTCAAGAATGTCTTTACGGGATTGGAGACGCGAGCGATCCCGCGTGCCACGAGCAGCCAGAAATGTGTGCGCGCAGGCGGCAAGCATAACGATCTCGACAATGTCGGCTATACGGCGCGTCACCATACGTTCTTTGAAATGCTGGGGAATTTCTCCTTTGGCGACTACTTCAAGGAACAGGCGATCACTCATGCCTGGACTCTGCTGACCAAGGAATGGGGGCTGGACAAGGACCGGTTGCTGGTCACGGTCTATCATACCGATGATGAAGCCTTTGGTCTGTGGCAGAAAATCGCGGGTATGTCGGAAGATCGCATCATCCGCATTCCGACAAGCGACAATTTCTGGTCAATGGGCGATACGGGGCCTTGCGGGCCGTGCAGCGAAATCTTTTTCGATCATGGCGATCACATCTGGGGTGGCCCTCCGGGCTCGCCGGAGGAAGATGGCGACCGCTTCATCGAGATCTGGAATCTCGTGTTCATGCAGTTCGAGCAGCAGGCCGATGGCACGCGCCTGAACCTGCCCAAGCCGAGCATCGACACTGGCATGGGGCTGGAGCGGATCGCCGCCGTGATGCAGGGCGAGCACGATAATTATGACATCGACACGTTCAAGGCGCTGATTGCCGCCAGCGAATCGCTCACCGGTGTGAAGGCGGAGGGCGACAGCCGTGCCAGCCATCGCGTGATCGCGGACCATTTGCGTTCGACCAGCTTTTTGCTCGCCGACGGCGTCCTGCCCAGCAATGAAGGACGCGGTTATGTTCTGCGTCGCATCATGCGCCGGGCTATGCGCCATGCGCATTTGCTGGGCGCGAAGGATCCGTTGATGCATCGTCTGGTTCCGTCGCTGGTGACGGAAATGGGCGCGGCTTATCCGGAGCTCGGTCGCGCGCAGGCATTGATTCAGGAAGTGCTGGAGCGCGAGGAAACCAAGTTCCGCCAGACCCTTGATAAGGGTCTCAAGCTGCTTGATGAAGCAACCGATGGTCTCGGTGAGGGCGGCACGCTGGCGGGCGAAACCGCTTTCAAGCTTTATGACACCTATGGTTTCCCTTACGACCTGACCGAGGACGCGCTGCGTTCGCGCGGGATCAGCGTCGACAAGGACGGTTTTGACACGGCGATGGCCCAGCAAAAGGCTGCTGCCCGCGCCGCGTGGAAGGGCAGCGGCGAGGCGGCTGCCGGCGAAGTATGGTTCGACATTGCCGAACGCATCGGGGCGACTGAGTTCACCGGTTACACCAGCACCACCGGGGAGGCGCAGATCGTTGCCATCGTCAAGGACGGCAAGGAAGTCGAGAGCGCCAGCGCGGGCGATGCGGTAACGATCATCACCAATCAGACGCCGTTTTATGGTGAATCCGGCGGCCAGATGGGTGATGCCGGAACGATCACGGGTGCTGATGGTCTGATCATCGCCATTGCTGATACCGCCAAGCCGCTGGGACGCCTGCATGCGCATGGCGGCAAGGTGGAGAGCGGTGCGGTGAAGGTCGGCGATGCGGTCGTGCTGTCGATTGACGTGGCGCGCCGCGATGCCATCCGGGCAAACCATTCGGCGACGCACTTGCTGCACGCCGCGTTGCGCAATCGTCTGGGCGCGCATGTGACGCAGAAGGGGTCGCTGGTGGCGCCAGAACGTCTGCGCTTTGACTTTTCGCAGCCAACCGCGCTGACGCCTGAAGATATTGCCGCGATTGAGGCCGAAGTGAATGCGGAAATTCGCGGCAATGAGGTCGTCAACACGCGTTTGATGAGCCCGGAGGACGCAATTTCGGCGGGTGCGATGGCGCTGTTCGGCGAGAAGTATGGCGAGGAAGTTCGCGTTCTTTCGATGGGCAGCAAGGCCGATGGCAAGAATTTCTCGGTCGAGCTTTGCGGCGGTACGCATGTGCGGGCGCTGGGCGATATTGGCGTCCTGCGTATTGTCAGCGAGAGCGCGGTGTCGAGCGGCGTGCGCCGTATTGAGGCGCTGACTGGCGAGGGCGCAAGGCAGTGGCTCGTCAATCGCGAAGAGCAGTTGAAGGCTGCCGCTTCGGCGCTGCGCACCACCCCTGATGAGGTCGAGGCCCGCGTGGTTGCCCTGCTCGATGAACGCAAGAAGCTTGAGCGCGAGTTGGCTGAGGCCAAGAAGGCGCTGGCTTTGGGCGGCGGCGGTGCGGCGGCGCAGGCTGCGGATGAAAGCCTCAACGGCGTCACCTTCAGCGGTCAGGTGATCGACGGGCTTGACGCCAAGGAACTGCGCGGATTGCTTGATGCCGCCAAGCAGCGGATGGGCAGCGGTGTTGCGGTGATCGTGGCCGTCAATGATGGCAAAGGCGCGATTGCGGCTGCGGTTACCGAAGACCTTACCGCCACGGTCAGCGCGGTAGATCTGGTGCGTGCGGGCGTAGCAGCGCTGGGCGGCAAGGGCGGCGGCGGCCGTCCGGATATGGCGCAGGGCGGCGGGCCGGACGGCTCCAAGGCAGCCGAGGCGATTGCGGCGGTCAAGGCTGTGATCGCGGGCTGAAGTCTCCGATGTTCAATAAAAAGGGCCGTCGCAGTGTTCGCTGCGGCGGCCCTTTTGTTTCTGCAAGTTATAACCGCAATGTGCCTATCAATGCATAATTGCGCATCCGCATCGAGGGGCGGAGGGGAATTACCCCGTCCGTTCGCGCATACTGCTGCTTTTCAGCTTGGGCTTCTCGCTGAGGCCCCCGTCATGCATGATGGTTTCGCGATATTCGTCGCGCTTTTCGTGGATTGAGGCGATCACAAAGCCCATCGGCACGCCCAGTTCGACCAGAACGGCCTCGGACAATTGCAAGGTTGCCTCCAAGGTTTCGGGGATCGCATGGGTGGCACCGGCGCGATACATGGCGGCGGCGTGGATCGTATCGCGTGCGCGGGCCAGTATCGGCAGATCGGGATATTGAGCGCGCAATTTTTTGACCAGACGCTGCGCGGTGCGCGGCTCGTCCATGGTCAGGATCACGCAATTGGCGCGATCAAGGCTAAGCCGTTCGAGCATATGGCTCGATGACGCTTCGCCAAAAGTGGCGCGATAGCCCTGGCGGGTGGCGGTCGCGATCAGGTCCGGGTCGGAATCGACGCCCATATAGGGTTTGTCATGGATCTTGAGCATATCCGCCACGATCTGGCCAACGCGACCAAACCCGATGATGACCGTGTGCGGCGCGGTTTCCGCGTCCAGACTTTGGGCCTGATGGGCGGCCGCATCCACCCTGCGCGCAAGCCGTCGCCCGGCCCATGCCAACAACGGCGTGACCGTCAAACCAAGCGCGGTCACAGTCTGCCAGAATTGCGCGGTTGAAGGGGCGATCAGCGAAGCGCCGCTGGCCGTTGCCAGCACGATCAACGTGGTTTCCGAAGGGCTGGACATCAGGATGCCCGCCTCGGTCGCCACGCCGCGTCTGGCGCCTGTCAGACGCAGGATGCCTGCCGTCACCACAGCTTTGACCACGACCACGCCCGTCGTCGCCGCGATGATTGCCACCCAGTTTTGGGCAACGGCGGCAAGGTCGATGCTCATGCCGACCGTGATCAGAAAAACGCCCAGCGCCAAGCCTTTGAACGGCGCCGTGATACCTTCGACCTCGGTGTGATATTCGGTTTCCGCGATCAGCAGGCCCGCGATCAGCGCGCCGACGATCGGCGAGAGGCCGACGCCCGCCGTGGCCAGCGCCGCGACGATCACGACGAGCAGGCTGGCAGAAAGAAACAGCTCGGGGCTTTTGGTCCGCGCCGCCTGCGCAAACAAATGGGGCAGCAGGTAGCGGCCGAACACCATCAGCACAGCCACCACCAGCGCGCCATAACCCAGCGTCTGGGCCAGTTCCATCCAGCCCGCGCCCTCGGCACGCGGGGCCAGCGCGCCCAGCAGAAAGATGATCGGCACCAGCGCCAGATCTTCAAACAGCAGCATGGCCAGCGCCGCGCGGCCGACCGGCGTGGTCGATCCCGCGATCGGCAGCACCAGCGCCGTGGAGGACATGGAGAGCGCAAAGCCCAATCCAATCGCTCCCGCCGCGCCTTGCCCCATCAGCTTGAGGCCAACGCCCAACACCAGCGCCGCCAGCAACAGTTCGGCCGCGCCCAGCCCCAGGACCTGTTTGCGCATCGCCCAGAGGCGATCAAACGACAGTTCCAATCCGACGGAGAACAGCAGCAGGATGATCCCGAATTCGGCAAAAGGCGCCAAAGCCTGCGCATCGGTGATCGTGACAAAGGCCAGCCATGGAACCTCGGAGACGTGGCGACCAAGGCCATAGGGGCCGACCAGCAGGCCGACCAGAATGAAACCGATCACCGGCGTGATGCGAAAACGGGCAAAGACCGGGATAACGATGCCCGCTGCGCCCAGAATGACCAGCGCATCGCCCAGCGGCGTGGAGGGAGAGAAAGAAACATGAGCCATAAGTGCAGGCTAGGCCATGGGGCGCGCCATGTCACGGCTCGATCGGGTATAGACACGGATTGTGGCTGTTTTGTCATGACTTAGTCATAAAACCACAGTCGGTTGCAAAGAATGCAACATCCATTGCATTTTTCGCTTTGCCGGTTGGGGCGAATCGGTTAGCCTGCTCGCAACGAAAAGAAGTTTGGGGTTTATTGGATGCGTAACACCGGTAAGCGGATTTGGTTGCTGTTGGCGGGATATGCGGTTTCGGCCGCTGGCGTGCTCGCCGTTCCTGCGTATGCCGCCGATCTGGCCTCGCCGGTCACGATGGCGGCCGCGGTTCAGGTGGAAACGCCCGCCACGTCGATGGCGCTTTCGCCGGTGGCGGCGGCCATGGATCTCATGCGTTCGGGCCGCTCTGCTGATGCGCTCGCCCTGCTGGAACCGGCGATGGGCAAGTTGAGATCGGCAGCCAAGAGTGGGGCACGGCCCTATTGTCAGCATGACGGATCGGCCGCGCGCGGCGTGCGCGTGCTTGATGCCGATTTGTGCGATGCGCTTTATCTGCGTGCCTTTGCGTTCACTGAACTGGGTCGTCGAGCTGATGCGGTTGAGGCGCTGGAGCAATTGACCCAGCTCTCGCCGGATTACCCGCGTTACTTTGTTGAACTGGCCTATGCCTATCGCGCCAGCGGCGACAAGGCGGGCGCGATGGAAACCTATCGCCACGCCGCCGAATTGGCTTCGGCGCCGGGGCAGCAGAAGTATCGCGCGGCGGCGCTGCGCGGCATTGGCAATCTCTTGGTGGACAAGGGTGATCTCGAAGGTGGGGAGAAAGCCTATCGGGACAGCCTGAGCGATGATCCGCAAAACAAGATCGCGCTGGGTGAACTGCAATATATCGCTCGCAAACGGGCGGCATCAGAACAGAAGGGCGGCTAAGACCCTAATGACCCTCTTTCAGGGGGGAAGCTGAAGGGCGCCTGTTCACGCAGGCGTCCTTTTTATTTTGCCCGGCATCCGCGTAGCGCGCGCAAAAAAGAAGAGGCCCGGTTTCCCGAGCCTCTCTTTTCTATGTCGATAGACCGAGGAGCGATTACTCGCCCTTGGCCATTTCGGCTTCGAGGTTCTGCACGATGGCTTCGAAGAACGCTTCGGTCGTCAGCCAGCCCTGTTCGGGGCCGATGAGCAGCGCGAGGTCCTTGGTCATCTTGCCGCTTTCGACGGTTTCGATGCAGACGCGTTCCAGCGTCTGGGCGAACTTCACCACTTCGGGGGTGTTGTCGAAACGGCCGCGATAGATCAGGCCGCGCGTCCAAGCGAAGATCGAGGCGATCGGGTTGGTCGAGGTCGCCTTGCCCTGCTGGTGCTGGCGATAGTGACGGGTCACGGTGCCGTGGGCCGCTTCGGCTTCAACCGTCTTGCCGTCGGGCGACATCAGAACCGAGGTCATCAGGCCGAGCGAGCCAAAGCCCTGCGCAACGGTGTCCGACTGCACGTCGCCGTCATAGTTCTTGCACGCCCAGACGAACTTGCCCGACCACTTGAGGGCCGAGGCCACCATGTCGTCGATCAGGCGGTGTTCGTAGTGGATGCCGGCATCCTTGAACTTTTCGGCGAAACCTTCGGTGGCGAAGACTTCGGCGAACAGGTCCTTGAAGCGACCGTCATACTTCTTGATGATGGTGTTCTTGGTCGACAGATACACCGGCCAGCCCAGCGACAGGCCGTAGTTGAACGAAGCGCGCGCAAAGTCGCGGATCGAATCGTCGAGGTTGTACATCGACATGGCGACGCCCGACGAAGGGAACTTGAACACTTCGCGGTCGATCACCTGACCATCGTCGCCTTCGAACACGAGGCGCAGGCGGCCGGGACCGGGGACGAGGAAGTCGGTGGCGCGATACTGGTCACCAAAGGCGTGACGGCCAACCACGATGGGGTCGGTCCAGCCCGGCACCAGGCGGGGCACATTCGAGATCACGATGGGCTCGCGGAACACAACGCCGCCAAGGATGTTGCGGATCGTGCCGTTGGGGCTCTTCCACATTTCCTTGAGGTTGAATTCTTCGACGCGGGCTTCGTCGGGGGTGATGGTGGCGCACTTTACGCCGACGCCATATTCGCGGATCGCGTTGGCCGAATCGACCGTCACCTGGTCGTTGGTCGCGTCGCGGTTTTCCACCGACAGGTCGTAATACTTCAGGTCGATGTCCAGATAGGGCAGGATCAGTCGTTCACGGATCCACTGCCAAATGATCTTGGTCATTTCATCGCCGTCGATCTCGACAACGGGGTTGGCTACCTTGATTTTTGCCATGTGCTTTTGTTCCCTGGGGTGGAGTGGCTTGCATTCCCCCTAGCATAGGATTTCCGCCGCGCAAGGGCGGGTTTTCGCATTGGGCGGCGCGGCGAAAGATAGTTTTTGATATTGCGAAGTCATAGCAAATATCCACCGGTCCCCGCACCCTTTGCCCGCGGGCAAGGCTATTTTAACGCTGCCGCTCTAGGGTAAACTGGCCGGAGCGCAGGCCTGACGCTCCGATAAGGAGCTTTGCATGTCCGCCGCCCAATCCCCGGCCCTTGAAGTTGACGTCATCCTGCGCACGCATAATCGCGCGGCGATGCTGCCCGATGCAGTGGCGTCGTTTTTTGCCGCCGATGCGCGCGGGGTCAAGGCGCGGCTGCTGGTGGTCGACAATGCTTCGTCGGATAATACGCAGGCGGTGCTGGCCGATCTGCAGGCGCGCCATGGCGAGGCGCTGGTGCCGCTTTATGAAGCGCGCCCCGGCCCCCAGCACGCGCTCAATGCCGCATTGGCGCATGTGCGCGGCCAGATTGTCGCCTGCTTTGACGATGATGAACGCATCGTGCCGGGCTGGCTGCAAGCCATTGCGCGCGAATTTGCCGATCCCGATACCGACTATATTGCCGGCCCCGTGCTGTTCCCCGAAGGCAGTTCTCTGCCCGAATGGTTGCCCGCAGGTTTTAACGGCGCTCTGGGTTTCATCGACCATGGGGCGCAGCGCCGCCAGTTTGGCCCCGGCTTTCACGGCATGCTGACGCAGGGCAATTGCGCGCTGCGGGCAAAAATCTTTGAGGAGTTCGGGCCTTATCCCGATTGCTTCAACACCGCCGAGGACCGCTGGCTCAACCAATGGCTGACCGATCAGGGCAAGCGGGGGTTCTACTGCCCCGATTTCGGCGTGACGCACCTGTTGCAGGAGGCGCGGGTCAACCGGGCCTACTTTCGCCAATGGGCGCGGCGCGAAGGGCGCGATCTGGCCACCTGCGATACGCTGCTCTCGCGGCCCAACATGCTGGCCCAGCGCTGGTATTGGCGCAAGATTGCGGGCTGCGCGGCGCGGCGGTTGATGGGGGCGGGGACCTCGGCCGAATTGTTCCGCGATGAATTGGAACTGCGCGTGGCGGCCAGCTATGCCGCCACTTGCTTAGGCCGCCGAGCGGCGGCCTAAGCGCGCCATGGTCATCGCGTAAACCCGCGCGGCGACGGTGCGGATCTCGATCGTGGCGGGATGGCGCACCAGAAACAGACAGGCCAGCCAGCACGGAATGCCCGCCACCGACAGAGCGATCAGCAGGCCCCAGCCAATATCGCCCGCGCCCATGCCCAGCCAGTCCTGCGCGATGATCAGCGGAATGCCCGCACCATAGGCTGCCACCGCGCTGCGCCAGTAGATATTGACCAGATCAACAAAGCGGAAATGCATCAGCCGCGCCAGGAACACACCGTAAATCGCGACCCACAGCAGGCCATAGACGATACGACTGGCCGCGGCGGCCTCGACCCCGATAAAGCAGGCCAAGGTGAGGCAGCCGATGATGATCGCCGTGTCGATCCAGTTCACCCAGATCAGCGTGCGAATGCGCCCCAGCAGGATCGGCACATCCATCTGCAACGGCACGGCGACAAACAGCGTTTCCGACAGCGCCGTCCATTTGAGCAGCACGGCCACGCCCGCCCATTTCGGCCCATAAAGCAAATGCACCAGCGGCCCTGCGGCCAGCCCGAGGCCGACCATTGCCGCCCAATTCACCGCCGTATTGCAGGCGGTCAGATGCAGATAGGAAGGCCCCAGCGGATCGCCCGCATCGCGTTTGCGCGCAAAGGCGGGATAGAACACCGAGGTTAGACCGCTGGTCACCAGCGTTGAAAGCTGGGCCGAAAGCGCAGTGGCGCGGCTGAACAGGCCGGTCGCGGTGACGCCCAGCAGCCGCGCAACGATCAGATCCTGCGTGCGCATGCCGATGGCCCCGCTGGCGCTGATGAAAAAGGAATTGGCGCTGAAAGAGAGCAGCGGGCGCGCAGTGGCCCAATCGCGCGGAAAACGCGGCACCACCGGGCGAAACCGCATGACGATCCCTGTGCGCAAAATCGCCGACAGCAGCAGGCCCCATGCCATCGAGGCCGGACCAAACCCATGCGCCGCCAAATAGATGCTGAGCAAACCGCCCGACAAGGCGCTGATGATATTGGCAAAAAACAGCGCGCGAAAATTCATCTCGCGCGTCAGCAGGCCCACCGGGATCAGCGCAAAGGGACTGATGAAACTGGCCGCCGCAATAATCAGCGTCAGCCCGATCAGGGTGGTGTTATGATAGATGTGGCTGATGACCGGCGCCAGCGCGCCCAGCACCACGGCCACGCCGCAAGCGATCGAGACGGCAACGCCCGCATAATCGCGCACATGGGCCGGATCCATCGCCTGTTGACCCGAAACAAAGCGCGTAATCCCGGCGTCCTGAAACATGGCCACAAGCATCGAGGCCGCCAGCGCCACCGAATAAACGCCGAATTCCGTCGGGCTGAGATAGAGCCGCGAAATGATGACGCTGACCGCAAACTGGATGACAAAGGCCAGATATTGCGTGGCCATGGACCATGCGATGGATGCGCGAATCGACATGGGGCTCAGCAATCGACCGGAATGCAGGGCAGAGGAGAGATCATGGCTTCAGCTCTAGCCTTCAGAGGTAAAGATTTACCCCGAAAACCCCGGCCTTTTGCGCAACCGGCGCCAAAATCAGAAAACCCGCCAGCCTTGCGGCACGGCGGGTTTTTTGGGCGGGTTTTGAATGGTGGGCGTAGGAAGGATTGAACTTCCGACCCCTGCGATGTCAACACAGTGCTCTACCACTGAGCTATACGCCCACACTTTCAAATACATCCCGGTTGGCGTTGTTGGCGTCCGCCGGGTGTGATGCGGCCTCTAACGGGGCTCTTCGATTAGCGCAAGAGGCTAATGCGAAATATTGCAAATTTTTTGCGTAAGGGTCTGTTTAGACGCTGATTTGGCTGGGCTGGCCAAACACGCGCTGCACTTCGGCCACCAGATCGCGCAGGTGGAAGGGCTTGGACAGCACCTTGGCCTGGGGCGCCTCGCGGCTTGCCTTGAGCGTGACGGCGGCAAAGCCGGTGATGAAGATCACTTTGGTGTCGGGGCTGATTTCGGCGCAGCGCTGGGCCAGTTCGATGCCGTCCATTTCGGGCATCACGATGTCGGACAGCAAGAGGTCGAAATGCTCCCGCTCCAGATAGGGCAGGGCCGCCGTGCCGCGATCCACTGCCACAACGTCATACCCTGCGTTCTCCAGCGCGCGGGCCAGATAGGTGCGCATGGCGGCTTCGTCTTCGGCAAGCAGGATTCGGATCATGGCGTTGTCTCTCTTTATCGTTGCCCCGCTTATAGCGCGCCGCGAGACGGATTTCTCGCGCCATTTCGGGCATGACCTGATTTGAAACACCCCCGCGCCAAGGTGCTAACTTTGACACGCGGCGGAGAAATAAGCACTGTTGGCCGATGGATGAATTTCGGTCTGAACTGTGCGATTCGCAGGGTGTGATCCGCCGAGAGGGCGGTGTGATCCCCGGCCTTGGGGAGCCGGCCTTTTCCATTTTCTCGCCTGCGGTCTCGCGTTTGCCGGTGGTGATCGCCGCGCCCCATGGTGGGCGGCGCTATCCCGCTGATGTGCTGGCGCGGATGCGTTATCCTGACATTGCGGCGCTGCGGCTGGAGGATCGGCTGGTCGATCAATTGGCGCTGGTGCTGGCGCGTGAGAGCGGAGCGGGCTTGATGCTGGCCCACGCGCCGCGCGCGATGCTGGATCTGAACCGCGCCGATGATGATGTGGATTGGGATATGCTCGGCCTTGCGGCGCCGGGGCCGGGGCCTGCCAACGGGCGCGCGCGCAGCGGGCTGGGTCTGGTGCCGCGCCGCTTGCCCGGCATGGGCGAAATCTGGCGCGGGCGTCTGTCCCGGGCCGAGGTCGAGGCGCGCATCGAGGGCATTCACCGGCCGTATCATGCGGCTCTGGCCGATCTGGTGGCGCAGGAGCGCGCGCGTTGGGGGGCAGTGTTGCTGATCGACCTCCACTCGATGCCGCCCCTGCCGCGCGTGATCGGTCAGGAGGCGGCCACGATTGTCGTGGGCGACCGGTTTGGCGCCAGTTGTCATGGCGAACTGGTGGCGCGGACCTTTTCTCATTTCGCGGCCAAAGGTGTGCCCGCAGCGCATAACCGGCCCTATGCCGGCGGTTTCGCGTTGGACCATCATGCCGCGCCGCGCCGGGGTGTGCATGCGATGCAATTGGAGGTGGATCGGGCCGCCTATCTCGACTCATCATTGATCGGCATCGGGCCGGGCTTCGACGGGATGGTGGCGCTCTTGTCGGGGCTGGTAACGGCGCTGGGGGCGCAGGTTGCCGCTATGGGCGGGCGCCGTTCGGGCGAGGCATGGCCGGAGGCGGCCGAATAATCAAAGCGACACATAAAAAACCACCCCGCGCGATGCGCGAGGTGGCCAAGGTTCAGGGAGGAAGTGCGACCGAAGCCGCACCAATCCAGTCGGGCCATGAGGGAAGCGCCAACCGGATGACTGTGTATTACCCTGACATTTTGGCCGCTGCAAGCGTTTAGTGATAAAATGCATCACTCGGAGAGAAAAATGCGACGAGTTGAATTTTATCCTTTTTGGTAAAAACTAGACCCCGCCTGACGCTGAGCCGGGCGGGGTCTGTTTTCATCACGGCTCGCGATGCTCCGCGACATTACGCATTAAGGCGCATCACGCGTTCAGGCGACCGGGGCCACCTGCGGCAGGACCACCGGGCCAACGCCGAGCTGAACCTGGCGGGCAAAGATCTCGCGCAGCAGGTCAAGGCTGAAGAGATGGGCGAACAGCAGCGGCAGCAGGCCCGACTGGTTCCAGCCGCGCAGAACATCGCCGCGAATTTCGCGCAGCTTGGCCTGATCGACCATCTGGAAGCCACGATACACGAAAGGCTGATCATTGCCTTCCTGCTGGATGCCGACTTCGCCTTCCATCAGCAGGTTGTGCTTCTTGAGTTCTTCGACAAAAGCGGCGGTGCGCATGCCGGCTTCTTCAAAGTTTTCGCAGAACTGCAGCATGTTCTTGGTGGCTTCGCTGGGCGCCTCGCCATCGAACAGGGCCGCGCCGTCAACTTCTTCACCCAGCAGGTTGGTGGTGGGGTCAAAGCAGAGCGAGAGTTCCTGCGCGTCGGGCGTCAGGCGGGCCAGCATGAAGGGATAGCGGCGGACATAGGCCGGGACATAGACGTCCGAGGTCAGCTTGCCCTCGGCGTCGACGAAAACGTTCACGCCTTCGTTCAGGCCCATCAGCGCCAGCGGAACCGGCTGATCGCCGCTGGAGAACACGATGGGGAAATGGCGCGCGGCCTGCGGGAATTCCTCAACCGTCAGCGGAACGGCATGCTGGCCAATCAACCAGGTCGCCTTGTCGGTGCTCTGGCTCTTGAAATTGGCGTGGTCCCGGCTGTTGAGCGGAACGAGGTCGTTGTAGAACAGCGGCAGGTTGGCGTTCTGCGGCGCGCTGGCCATGAGGTCTCTCCGAAAACTGGGGCAATAGTGGCCCCACTAGGTCAAAATTCAAGTTACAGGCCATAGGGCGCGGTTTTGCCCAAGGCAAGTCACCCTGCACGGTTTCATTCCAAGGGCAATAGCTTTCCGGGGTTAAGCAATCCTTTGGGGTCCAACGCGGATTTCACCGCGCGCATCAGGCCCAGCGAGGCCGGATCGCCAAGGCGCTGTAATTCTCCGACTTTCATTTGCCCGATGCCATGTTCGGCGCTGAGCGAACCGCCCCATTGCGTGACCAGATCGTGGACAAAACGGCTGATCGCCTTGCCGTCCGAGGCCTCCCATGCGGCGCGTTCGCTGCCCTTCGGCGAGATTACGTGGAAATGCACATTCCCATCGCCCAAATGCCCAAAAGCCACCGCATGCGTGCCCGGATAGGCTGCCTCGACGCGCGCGATGGCGTCGGTGATAAAGTCAGGCATTTTTTCCACCGGAACGGATATATCGTGCTGCATCGCCGGTCCCTTGCTGCGCTCAGCCATGGGCACCGTTTCGCGCAGGCCCCAAAAGGCCTCGGCCTGCGATTCGCTGTTGGCGATCGCCGCATCCTGCAACAGCCCCGCCTCAAACGCCTCGGCCAGCATCGCCTCGACCCGCTCGCCCAGTGTCGGCGCATCCGCCGCATCGGCCACAACCTCGATCAGCGCGTACCATTCATGCGCGCCCTCCAGCGGGGAGCGCATATCGGGCGCATAATCGAACACCGCCTCAAGGCTGGGGTGGGGTATCACCTCAAAGCCTTCCAGCGCCTCGCCCACGGCCTTTTCAGCATGGAGCAGCAGCGCGCGCGCCGCCTGAATGCTCTCCACCCCGGCCCAGATCACGCGCCGCTCGGCCAGCGCCGGTTCCAGCTTGAGCGTGGCCGCCGTAATAATGCCCAGCGTGCCTTCGGACCCGATGAAAAGCTGCTTCAGGTCAAAACCGCGATTGTCTTTCTTCAGCGGCGTCAGCGCGGAATAGATCGAGCCATCGGCCAGCACCGCCTCCAGCCCCAGCACCTGCGCGCGCATATTGCCGTGGCGCAAAACCTGGGTTCCGCCCGCATTGGTTGAAATCAGCCCGCCCACCGTTGCCGAACCCTTGCCGCCCAGCGTCAGGGGGAAGCGCAGGCCCACCGCCTCGGCAGCCTCATGCAGATTTTGCAGCACGACGCCCGCCCCGCAGGTCACGCGGCGATTTTCAAGGTCAATCGGGCCGATGGCATTCATCCGTCGCAGCGAAACCAGCAACGAAGCCCCGCTGGCATCGGGTGTTGCCCCGCCGCTCATGCCAGAATTGCCCCCCTGCGGCACCAGCGTCACATTGTGCTCGCCCGCCAGCGCCATCAGCCTGGCCAGCTCTGCGCTGTCGGCCGGCGAGGCGAGCCCCATGGCCGCGCCCGTATAGCGCCCGCGCCAATCGGTCAGCCATGGCGCCAGAAGGTCAGGATCACACGTCAATCCGCGCGGGCCAAGCAGGGCAGCGGCGGCGGCGAGAAAGCTGTCGGTCTGTGTCATGGCCCGCCCTATGCCACAGACCCTGCCTGGCGACCAGAAGGTGAAGGTTAAGCGGCTGTTCAAACAAATGTGATTATGTCACAACTCCATCAAACAGACATGAGGGTTACGCGTTTGGCCTGCCGAATGGGAGGATCAAACCTTGCAAACATATGGTCAGGCTTCGCTTTCCGATATTTTTGCGGCGTGTTCTTGGCGCTGGCCTGCCTTGTGGGCGCTATCTGCTTGGGGCAGGGGCGGTCGCTGTCGGGCTTGGCGCGCTGATCCACGGCGAATCTCCTGCGGTCGCCGCCTCGCTGGTCGATACCGGCGAGAAAGTCTGGCATGCTGTGCAAATTCCCGGCCTTGATCTGGATGATGATTATCAGCAGGTGCGGATCCAGCAGCAATTCTCGATCCGTATTTCGCCCGGCCCGCCGATGCCCTCGCCGGTCTATGTGATAGAAAACGAGGAGAATGACCGGCCCACGCGGCTGGAGGAGCGCAATATGGGCAAATGCCTGCCCGCCGCCTCGATCGTGAGTGTGCAGAGCGCGCCGCGCAATCGTCTGCTGTTCTTTCTGCGCGATTCGCGGGTGGTCACGGCGGGGCTGGACAAATCGTGTCATGCCCATGATTTTTATTCCGGTTTTTACGTCGAACGCAACGCCGACGGCCAGATCTGCATCGAACGAGACAAGATCCACGCACGCTCGGGCGCTAATTGCCAGATCCACGATTTGCGCGCCCTTGTCGAAGTTCCGGCGCGCCGCTAGAGCCGTTTCCGGCGATTTTCTTGACTTTCGACCCTATTTGGCGCTATTGCCCCCATACCCGCGCCGCCTTGTCCGCCAAGGCGGCGGTTTTGTGCATCCGGCCACGGGTAGGACGGACGCCCCCACTTGCGGAAACACCCCAAACTTATGAGTTTCGCCGATCTCGGCCTCTCCGACGAATTGCTGCAAAGCGTTACCGCTGCCGGCTATGACACGCCCACGCCGATCCAGGCGCAGGCGATCCCCTCCGTGCTGATGATGCGCGACCTTATCGGCATTGCGCAAACCGGCACCGGCAAAACCGCCAGTTTCGTGCTGCCGATGATCGACATTCTTGCGCATGGCCGCCGCCGCGCGCTGATGCCGCGCAGCCTGATCCTTGAGCCGACACGCGAATTGGCCGCGCAGGTGGCCGAGAATTTTGAGAAATATGGCAAGAACCATGATCTCAAGATGGCGCTGCTGATCGGCGGGGTCCAGATGGGCGATCAGGTCAAGGCCCTGTCCGAGGGCGTCGACGTGCTTATCGCCACACCGGGCCGGTTGATGGACCTGTTCGAGCGGGGCAAGATCCTGCTCACGGGCTGCAACCTGCTGGTGATCGATGAAGCCGACCGCATGCTCGACATGGGTTTTATCCCCGACATTGAGACGATCTGCTCCAAGCTGCCTGCCCAGCGCCAGACGCTCTTGTTCAGCGCGACCATGCCGCCGCCGATCAAGAAGCTGGCCGATCGGTTCCTGAGCAACCCGAAATATATCGAGGTGGCCCGGCCCGCCTCGAACAACACCAGCATCGCCCAGCACAAGGTCAAATGCGGCCCCAAGCAGAAGCGCGAAGTGTTGCGCCATCTTTTGCGTCACGACAATGTCAGCACGGCCATTATCTTTGCCAACAAGAAGACCACCGTGCGCGAATTGGCCAAGAGCCTGAAGCGGCACGGTTTTTCGGCAGGCGAAATCCATGGTGACATGGACCAGTCGAGCCGGATTGCCGAACTGGACCGGTTCAAGGACGGCTCGATCAACATCCTGTGCGCTTCGGACGTCGCCGCGCGCGGGTTGGACGTGAAGGGCGTTTCGCATGTCTTCAATTTCGACACGCCTTGGCACCCGGATGATTACGTCCACCGCATCGGCCGCACCGGTCGTGGCGGGGCCACGGGTCGCGCATTTACGATCTATTGCGACGCCGATCTGGAGGCGATCCAGAACGTCGAAAAACTGACCGGCGGGCCGATCCCGGAAATCAAGCTGGACATCGACCCCAAGGCCGAAAAGGCCGAGGAAAAGGCGGAGAAGGCCGCGCACAAGCCGCGCGACCGCAAGGCGCCGGACCGCGCCGCGCGCGAAGAACGCCCCGCACGAGAAGCACGACCGGCCCGCGAAGAGCGTCCGCGCCGTGAGGAACGCGCGCAGCAGGAAGAGCGCAGCCCCCGCGAGGAACGCGCGCCCCGTCGCGAGCATCGCCAGGACAATCGCCATGAAGAACGTGGCCGTGGTCGCTGGCGCGACAATGATCCGCCGTCCAAGGTGGGCGAATGGAACGGGCCGATCCCTGAATTTCTGGGCGTCTCTGCGCTGGGATGAAGGCCTATCGCGCCACAGTGATGCTACACTGTGGCGCGAAAATGGTTAGCCACAAGAGATAGATCGGATGCAGCGCGCCTTAAATGGCGCGCGTGTCGCACAAGTGGCGCACTAAAACGCAAGGCAATCAGGGCTGACCCGCTCAGCATCAAAAACATGGAATGCGGGACGCCGCCACATGAGGCCAGATCGCCGGTGGCGATTTCATCACCGATAAGTTTGGTCGAAAACTAGACTTGGCAGGTGGCGAGAGGCGCAACAAGCCCTCGCCAAATCCAGATCAACGTCGGCTGCTTCCACGCGGCAACAAGCGCACCGGCACGCGCTTCTTTTCCCCCGGCGTACCCGCGATCACCGAGAGCAACCGGTCCACCAACACTTCGCCCGCCGTCTGGAAATCCGGCTCGACCGAGGAGAGGGGAGGGGCCGAATGCGCGCCCGCGCGGATGCCGTCAAATCCGATCAGGCCGACCTGTTCGGGCACCGAAATCCCCTGTTCGCGTAGCACACGCAGCGCGCCCAGCGCCATTTCGTCGCAGCACGCAAAGATCGCATCGAAAGGCACGCCCGACCGGATCAGTTCGACCGCCGCGCGGCGCCCCTGTTCGTCGCGGCTCATGCCTTCCTCAAAGGTGATCAGGCGCGGCTCCATGCCCTGTTCGCGCAGCAATTCGGCATAGCCCTCATAGCGCTCCTTGAACTGGCGCTGGGCCGAGGTTTCCGAGGCAATGCAGACGATGTTGCGATAGCCCGAATCGATCAGATGCTGGGTCGCCATCCGCGCCCCGCCGATATTGTCCGACCGCACCCAGTCGAGGTCCTCGTGCGGGCTGCCCCAACAGACCAGATGCGCACCCTCCGCCGCGATGGAGTGGAAATAGTCCCACGCATCCCAATTCTCGCTGGTGCCGATGACGATCAATCCGTCGGCCTTGCGCTGCTCCTGATACAGGCCCCACAGATGATCCGAGGCACCCTGAAACGAAACGATCGTTTCATGCCGCCGCCGCGATGCCGCCGCGCAGACGCTTCCCAAAAGCGCGAAGTGGAAAGGGTTGAAATTCTTGATATCTTCGTCGGGGCGACAGATTACCACCACCGCCAGAGTGCCCGTCCGGCCGGTGCGCAGGCGGGCAGCGTTCTCGTCCACATGATAGTTCAGCTTGGCCGCGGCGGCGGCCACGCGCGCGCGCGTCGCCTCGCTCACCACCGGATCTCCGGCCAAGGCGCGGCTGACGGTGGATTGGCTCACGCCTGCCTCGGCGGCCACATCGAAGGAGGTGACGCGATAGCGCTTCTTCGCCTTGGCGGCGTCGATCAGCACCCCGGCCTCATCGGTCGGGTGGAGCTTGGCGGTTTCCTGGCGATCATCTTCCCCCATAATGGCGGTCTTGGCCCTCTTTGCTATCACTTGTCCAGAGGCCATTGGGCCACAGGGCAGATTTCACCCCCGCGCAATAATCTGAGGCGCGAGCAGCATCAACAATTTCACGTCAATCGCCATGCCCTGCGCGCGGCGAGCGGCAACAAAAGCGCCAATGTCGGTCAGCGCCACACGATGGGTGATGATCTCTTCGTCATCCACCCCGCCGCCGGGGCCAACCTTGGTCAGCCCATGGGCGCGAAGCAGGGTAAAGCTCTCGGTCACCATGCCGGGCGAGGAATAGAATTCGCCGACCACCTCCATGCGCGCGGCATCATAGCCGGTTTCCTCGATCAATTCGCGCCGGGCCGCATCGGTGGCCATTTCATCGGCATTATCATCCATATCGCCCACAAGCCCCGCAGGCAGTTCAAGACAGACGCGCTTGAGCGGAACGCGATATTGCTCGACCAGCAACACGTGGTCCTCCTCGTCGATCGCCAGAATGACGGCGGCGCGGATGTTGCGGGCGCGGCTGACATATTCCCAGTTGCCGCGCTGCTTGGTGGCGATAAACCGGCCTTGCCAGACCACCTGCTCCTCGCTCTCGCGCCAGGTCTGGACGATCTTTTCCTTGGTCATCAAAGGCTCCGTTGCAACATTGTGCTGGCTAACCACCGCTTGGGCCAAAGCGCAAGGGCAAGGTGGGCCGCGTGGCGCTCGCGCGCTGATAGGCGGTTGTGGTTAACATCGCCCTGTGGCAACTCTGCGTCATGGAAAAGGGGAAGGTTAATATGCTTCAGGAATTCAAGACCTTTATCGCGCGCGGTAATGTGCTGGATCTGGCGGTCGGTGTGATCATCGGCGGGGCCTTTGGCAAGATCGTTTCCTCGCTGACCGACGATGTGTTGATGCCTGTGATTGGCAAGATTACGGGCGGCATCGATTTCTCGTCCAAATTCATTCTGTTGGGCGAAGTTCCGGCCAGCTATACCGGATCGCCCACCGATTATGCCGCGTTGAAAAAGGCGGGCGTGGCCATGTTGGGCTATGGCAGCTTTGTAACCGCGATCATTAATTTCCTGATCATGGCCTTTGTGATTTTCCTGATCGTCAAAGGCGCCAACAAGGCCACCGCCAAGCCCGCCGCGCCTGAGACCCCGGCCGCGCCCGCCGGACCCACCGAGGTCGAACTGCTGGCCGAAATCCGCGACGCGCTGAAGGCCCGCTGAGGCCGAACACGTTGTTATTGAAAAGTAGGGGGTATCAAAGGGAAGGGGGCGCCTGCGGAAAAGCAGGCAGGCCCCCTTTTCTTTTGCAAAATTGCGCCTATATCGCTCCTCGCTGGTTTCGACCGGCTATGGTGATAAATTGCGGCGTGCAATAGATGCAGCGGACCCGGGGGCGGTACCCGGCGGCTCCACCATCACTACCCGGACTTGGGCCGGGGCCTTGTTGTCGCAAGGGTGTTGATGGGGCCGAACTAGGATCGACGTGTGTTGAAAAGCGCTGTTTTTGCCCGGGCTGAGTAACCCGTATAAGGCTCAAAACTCATAAGTGCCAACGACAACGAAGCACTTGCTCTGGCTGCGTAATTCTAGGCCTTAACGGGCTGAAGTTACAAACCTAGAACACGGTTGAACCCACCGGGTAACAGAAGGGAATTCGGGGGCCCGGGGCGGGCCTAGCAACAGAACCGCCCTACCTGTTCCAGGCCGCCCTTTCGCTGGGCTCGCACGCAGCAAAGGCGCGGAGCCTAGCAACAGAATCTCCTCACCTTATCGCGCGGCGGCTCGCGCGGCTCCCCGTTCAAAATCAGACTCGCGGGCCTGGCAACAGAACCGCCCCACCCCATCCCGCGACATTTTGACAGAACGCGATCGAGAGCGCATGAGCGCGCGATGCAATTCGCCCAATTCGATGTCGCCACTTTTCTCAACGCCCATTGGCAAAAACGCCCGCTGCTGATCCGCAATCCCTGGGCGGCTTGGGCCAATCCGCTTGAGCCGGATGAACTGGCAGGCCTTGCCTGCGAGGAGGGCGTCGAATCGCGCCTGATTACACATGCGGGCGGCCAATTGGCGCTGGAGCGCGGCCCCTTTGCCGAGGAACGCTTTGGCGCTCTGGGCAAGGCGCCGTGGACGTTGTTGGTGCAGGCGGTCGATCATTATGTGCCGGATGTGGCCGCGCTGATCGAGCCGTTTCGTTTTGTGCCGGACTGGCGGATTGATGATGTGATGGTCTCCTATGCCAATGATGGCGGGGGCGTGGGGCCGCATTTCGATCAATATGATGTGTTTTTGATTCAAGGGCTTGGCTGCCGCCGCTGGCGGGTTGGGCCGGTGTGCGATGCGCAGACGCCGCTGGTTCCGCATGAAGACCTGCGTCTGATCGCGGATTTTGAGGCGACCGGCGACTGGATTCTGGAGCCGGGCGACATTCTCTATGTCCCGCCCGGTTTTGCCCATGATGGCGTGGCGGTTGGCGATGATTGCATGACCTATTCGGTGGGCTTTCGCGCTCCCTCGCGCGCGGAACTGGCCGAGGCGTGGACCGCGCATCAGGTTGACGCCATGGCCGAGGACGACCGCTATGCCGACCCCGACCTGACCCCGCAGGCGCATCCGGGCGAGATCACCGCCGAGGCGCTGGACCGCCTGCATGGCATGGTGCTGGCCTCGCTGGCCGATCGCGATGCCTTTGCCCGCTGGTTCGGGCATTACAACAGCCTGTCCAAATATGCCGAAACCGATTGGCGGCCCGAGGAGCAGATGGAGGCCGATGAGGTCGCTGCGATGCTGGGCGAGGGGCATGGTTTGCATCGCAACCCGGCGCACCGCTTTGCCTTTATTGCGGCGGGCGAGGGGGTTTTGCTCTTTGTTGACGGAGTCTGCCGCGAATGTCTGGGCGACACGGCGGCGCTGGCGCGTGATTTGTGCGCGGGCGGGGAATGGCGCGGTTCGGCCCAAGGCGAGGCGCTGGCCTTGCTCACCGCGCTCGTCAACCAAGGTAGTCTTGGCTTTGAGGAAGAGGATTGATGGCGCTGATTCTCTTCAACAAACCCTATGGCGTGCTGTGCCAGTTCACCCCCGAACCCAACGGCCCGCCGCGCCCGACCCTGGCCGATTTCATCACGCGCCCCCGCGTCTATCCGGCAGGGCGGCTAGACCATGACAGTGAGGGGCTGCTGCTGCTGACCGACGACGGGCGGCTTCAGGCGCGCATCACCGACCCGCGCTATAAAGCGCCCAAGACCTATCTGGTGCATGTGGAAGGCGAACCGGATGAGGCGGCGCTCGATGCGCTGCGGCGCGGGGTGCGGTTGAAGGACGGGATGACCTTGCCCGCCAAGGCCGAACGGATCGCGCCCCCGGATCTGTGGCCACGCGACCCGCCGGTACGGTTTCGCAAAACGGTGCCTGATTGCTGGATCGAATTGACCATCCGCGAGGGGCGCAACCGACAGGTCCGCCGCATGACCGCCGCCGTGGGGCACCCGACCTTGCGGCTGGTGCGCTGGCGCGTGGGGGAATGGTCGCTGGATGGTTTGGCGCAGGGGGAAAGCAGAGAGGTTTAGGCTTTTGCCAATTCCGGCTCGGCCTTGGCGGCCTCATGTTTGATGCAGTCGAGAATCTTGGCCCCCGCCATGAACACCGAGCCGGTGCAGGCCAGAAACAACAGTTTGCCGCCAAAGCCCGGATATTGGCCCAGATAGACCTGCCCACGCTGAACCGCGCCATTGGCCAGCGCAAAGATGACCAAAAACGCTTCCATGCGCGTTTTTATCACAAATAGACGGGCGATTTTCTGCCACATAAGCCAAACCTCTGCTGTGCCGTCGCGGTGCTTATTGCGTTACCGTCCCGGCCTGTGGCTCTACTCTGGCATAACACCTATTCGGCGCAAGGTGGTAAATGGGCGATTAACCATGATTTGTTCTTCTTTGGGACAGATCGGCCAGAAAGGCCGAACAAAGCCTTCGCGCCCGCGGAATGTTGAGGCACCTTGATAAGGTGGTTGCCAAAACCGATGCCATCCATCATAAGTCCATCTGTCTCTCCTCCCCGGAGTCCATGTATGCCATGCGTTTAACGCGCATGCTTCTATGTCGTTCAGGCCTTGGTCTGGGCGGCGCCTTGGATGAGGGTGAGTGATGATGAGCAAGTATCAGGACCGGGCCGGCCTCCAGGTTGATGGCGATCTGGCCCTTTTCGTCGAAAATCGGGTTTTGCCGCCGCTGGGGCTGGATGCCTCGCGCTTCTGGGCGGGCTTTGCCGCGTTGCTGGGCGAATATGCCCCGCGCAACCGTGCGCTGCTGGCCCGCCGCGATGAACTTCAGGCCGCCATCGATGGGTGGCACCGCGCTCGCGGCAAGGTGGCGGTGGATGAGCCGGAATATGAGGCGTTTCTGCGCTCGATCGGCTATATCGTGCCGGAACCCGCACCCTTTGCCATTACCACCCGCAATGTCGATGCGGAAATCGCGCGCATGGCCGGGCCGCAACTGGTTGTGCCGGTTCTCAACGCCCGCTTCCTGCTCAATGCCGCCAATGCGCGTTGGGGCAGCCTGTATGATGCCTATTACGGCACTGATGCGCTCGACGCTCCGGCGGCGCGGCCCGGCGGCTATGATGTCGAACGCGGCGCGGCGGTGATCGCGGCGGGGCGGGCTTTCCTCGATTCGGCGGTTCCGCTGGCCGAAGGATCGTGGGCCGATTGGGATGGCATCAGCCCCGAACGTCCGCTGCCTTCGCTCGCCCGCCCGGAGCAACTCGTTGCCCGCCGCGGCGATGGGCATAAGGGTGCGCTCTTGCTGGTCAACAATGGCCTGCATATCGAGATCGTGATCGACCACACCCATGTCATCGGCGCGACCGACAAGGCGGGGATCAGCGATATCATCCTCGAATCGGCGCTGACCACGATCTGCGACCTTGAGGATTCGATCGCGGCCGTGGATGCCGAGGACAAGATCGCCGCCTATGCCAACTGGCTGGGCCTGATGCGCGGCGATTTGACCGAGAGCTTTGAAAAGGGCGGCAAGATCCTGCATCGTGAGCTGGCGGCGGATCGGGAATGGACGGCGCTGGATGGTGGCGCGTTGACCCTGCCGGGGCGTAGCCTGTTGTTCATCCGCAATGTCGGCCATCTGATGACCAATCCGGCGATCCTGCTGGCCGATGGCCGCGAGATCCCCGAAGGGGTGATGGATGCCGTCATCACCAGCGCGATTGCGATGCAGGACCTGAACGGTTTGGGCCGCCATCGCAACAGCCGGACGGGCAGCATCTATATCGTCAAGCCCAAGATGCACGGGCCGGAAGAGGTCGCCTTCACCAACGACCTGTTCAACGCGGTTGAGGATCTGCTGGGTCTTGCGCGCCACACGATCAAGGTCGGCGTGATGGACGAGGAGCGCCGGACGAGCGCCAATCTTGCCGCCTGTATCGAGGCGGTGAAGGAGCGGATCGTCTTCATCAACACCGGCTTCCTTGACCGCACCGGCGATGAGATCCACACCTCGATGCAGGCCGGGCCGGTCATTCGCAAGAATGCCATCAAGGCTTCGGCATGGATTTCGGCCTATGAGGCGCGCAATGTCGGCATCGGCCTGAACAGCGGGCTGTCGGGCAAGGCGCAGATCGGCAAGGGCATGTGGGCCGCGCCCGACCGGATGCGCGACATGCTGGAGCAGAAGATCGGCCATCCGCGCGCCGGGGCCAACACCGCATGGGTGCCTTCGCCAACGGCGGCCACGCTGCACGCCACGCATTATCACGGGCTGGACGTGTTTGCCCGCCAGCGTGAGATAGCCGAGCAGCCTGTGCCGGGTCTGGAGCCTTTGCTGACGATCCCCTTGGCGCTGGGCACCAATTTCTCGGAACAGGATGTCGCCGAGGAACTGGACAACAATGCGCAAGGGCTGCTCGGCTATGTCGTGCGCTGGATCGATCAGGGCGTCGGCTGTTCCAAAGTGCCCGATATCAACGATGTCGGCCTGATGGAGGACCGCGCCACGCTGCGTATTTCCAGCCAGCATATGGCCAACTGGCTGCTGCATGGCGTGGCGACCAGCGAGCAGGTCATGGATTCGCTCAAGCGCATGGCCGCCAAGGTCGATGCCCAGAACGCGGGCGATCCGCTTTATGAGCCGATGGCCGGGCGCTGGGAGGAAAGCTATGCTTTCCGCGCGGCCTGCGATCTGGTGTTCAACGGGGTGGAGCAGCCCAGCGGCTATACCGAGCCTTTGCTGCACGCATGGCGGTTGAAGAAGAAGCAGGCGGCGCGGCAGTTCGAAACGGCCTGATGCAGGAAACCCCCGGGGCCGATGCTCCGGGGGTTTCCTTTACGCGCTAAGAATTTTGGCGATGCTGACGAATTCGGCGACGGAGAGCGTTTCAGCACGGCGGGCCGGGTCGATGCCCAATGTTTCCAACGCCTCCAACGCGCCGGGCAGGCCTTTCAGGCTTTGCCGTAGCATCTTGCGCCGCTGACCAAAGGCGGCCTCGGTGACGCGCTCCAGCATCCGGGCCGAGACGCCTTCGGGCATATCGCCGGGCTTCACATGGATGATCGCGCTCATCACCTTGGGCGGCGGGGTAAAGGCGCTGCGATGCACCTTCATCGCGATCTTGGGCGCGGCGCGCCACTGGCTGAGCACGGCCAGACGCCCGAAGGCATCGCTGCCCGATGGCGCCACGATCCGCTCGGCTACTTCCTGCTGAAACATCAGCGTCAGGCTGGTCCAGCGCGGCGGCCAGGCCTCACCCGACAGCCAGCCCGTGAACAAAGCCGTGCCGACATTATAGGGCAGGTTGGCCAGGATCGCGTAAGGCTCGCCATCAAACAGAGCGGCATGGTCGATTTTGAGAGCATCGCCCTCAATCACCGTCAATTGCCCCGGAAACGCCTCGGCCAACTCACCCAGCGGCGCCATACAGCGCTTGTCCATTTCGATGGCCGTGACCTTGGCCCCCGCGCGCAGCAGGGCGCGAGTCAGACCGCCGGGGCCGGGGCCAACCTCCAGCACATTCTGGCCCTTCAGCCGTCCGGGGATGGCCGCGATGCGCGAGAGCAATTGCTCGTCGAACAGGAAGTTCTGGCCCAGCGCCTTGCTGGCAAACAGGCCGTGCGCGTTAATAACCTCACGCAGGGGCGGCAGATCAGGACGCGGTAAATCGGAATCGCTCATCAGGCCGCCAATAGGGCGGCGCGGCTGCGCGCGCAATCGGCGGCAAGGCGCAGCGCCGAAACCGTGGCGCCGACATTGGCCTGCCCCTTGCCCGCGATGGGAAAGGCGGTGCCATGATCGGGCGAGGAACGGATGATCGGCAGGCCCAGCGTGATATTGACACCATGATCAAAATCCAGCGCCTTCAATGGGATAAGCGCCTGATCGTGATACATGCAGATCGCCACATCGAACGAGGCCCGCCCGCGCGCGGCAAACAGGCCATCGGCGGCGTGCGGCCCGCTGGCATTGATGCCCTCGGCGCGCAATTGTTCGATGGCGGGGGCAACAATGCGCTGATCCTCGTCGCCAAAGCGCCCATCCTCGCCCGCATGGGGGTTGAGCGCGGCAATCGCGATGCGCGGATTGGTCAGCCTGAAATCACGCTCAAGCGCACGGGCCACCACCCGCGCGCGGCGCAGGATCAGATCCTGCGTAATCAGCCCCGGCACCGCCGAAAGCGCGACATGGACCGTCAGCGGCACCGTGCGCAAATTCGGCCCGGCCAGCATCATGACCGCATCTTCGGCCTCCACGCCTGCGGCATGGGCGACAAATTCGGTCTGTCCGGGATAATCGAAGCCCACTTCGGCCAGCCGCGATTTGGCAATCGGCCCGGTCATCAGCGCGCCCGCCTGGCCCGAAACGGCCAGAGCGGTGGCCTGCGTCAGGCTTTCAAAGGCCAGCGCGGCACCATCGCGGTCAGGCGCGCCGGGGCGATATTCACCGTCAAAATCGCCGATCACCGGCAGCGCGCGATCATAGACCAGCGCAGCCTCATCCATCGAGGCGACACGCTCAACCGGAATGTCCAGCCCGCGCGCCCGCGCCGCACCGGCCAGCACCGCCGCGCCCCCCACCGCACAAAAAGCGGGCAGGGCATGAACGCTGCGTGCAAACCATGCCGCCGCGATCAGTTCCGGCCCCACACCGGCCGGATCGCCCAGCGAAACGGCCAATGGAAGGATTGGATGGGCCACCGCTTTATCCTCAGTTATACTCGATGATCGCGTCGCGGCGAAGGTCGCGCATGTACATTTGCGCGCGCTTGTTGACGCGGTCCTCTTCCATCTGCGACATCAATTCTTCGAACGAGGGGCCGCTGGCCGCCTTGGGATCATCACGGCCGCACAGCATCAGCATGCGGATGCCTTCCTGAACCGAACCAAACGGCGGCGTGGTTTCGCCCAGCGAAAGCGCCAGCAGCGACTGCTGAAGCGGGGCGGGCAGATCACGCGCGCGGATCTGGTCATTGGCCACCACCTGCGCGCCCAGCTTGCCCGCGACCGCATCGACGCCGCCGCAGCCCTTGGCCGACTTGATCGCGGTGGAAAATTCGTCGATCTTCTTGTTGGCTTCGGCCTCGCCAATATTGGCGGGCAGGGCCAGCGTGATCTGTTTCAGCGCCAGCACCGCATCGCGCGGATCGGCGGTCAGCACCTGACGCTTGTCGATCAGATAAAGGATCGAGAAGCCGCCGCGCATTTCGATCGGGCCGACCAGCTGGCCGGTCTGCATCTCACGCGCCGAGGCGGCCAGTTCGGCCGGCAATTGCGCCAGCCGGATCCAGCCCAGATCGCCACCCACCGCCTTGGTCGAGGCTTCGGAATATTGGCGGGCATAGGCGGCAAAGCTGCCGCCCTCTTTCAACTGGCTCATGATGCGCTGGGCGTTTTCGGCCACCACGGCGCGGCTGTCGGGCGTGGCCGAGAGATAGATTTCACCCAGACGATATTCCTCGGTGCCCTTCGAGGCCTTCATCCGCTCCAGCAGTTCCTTGACTTCCTGCTGGCTGACATTGACGAAAGGCTGGACATTGCGGCGCAGCACGCGATTCCATGCCAATTCGCCGCGGATCTGGCGCTTCAACGAATTGGGCGAGGAGCCGATACGCGCCAGATAGGCGTCGAGCGCGGCTGGTTCCTGCTTGAAATTTTCCTGCGCCACGCGGGCATAGGTGCCATCGACCTCGCTCTCGTCGATCTTGATGTCGGCGTTCTTGGATTCCTGAATCTGCAGCGTTTCGTCGATCAGGTTGCGCAAAACCTGCGCGCGCAGCCGCTCGACTTCCTCGGGCGCGACCTTGCCGCCATTGGCCGCCAGAATGAGCGCGAGGCGCTGGTTCACATCGGTGCCGGTGATGATATCGCCGTTAACGATCGCGGTGGCGCGGCGCAGATTGGGGTTGTCCTTGCCCAGCATGGTCACATTCTGACCAATGCCGAAAGGATCGGCGGGCGTGGGCTTGGGCGCTTCGGCGGGCTTGGCGGCCGGGGCCTTGACCGCCGCGGCAGGAGCCTTGGGCGCCCTGGAGCGCACGGGGGCCTGCGCGAAACCTTGCGCGGTCAGAGCGACCGACAGGCCGACGAGCGCGCCCATCCGGGCCGCCGCCCTCATCCGCGCCGCACCCGATCCCGATCCTGCCTTTTTCGTCACCACCATAATCTTGCGCTCGATCCTGTTCTTGTCGCCATCCGTCTGAACCGTCGGGGCTTAACCCCGGCTGAGCCAGCGGCGAAAAAGGAGCATATCGTGATATGCCGCCCCGTCATGGCCGCAGGCGATAGCGCCTTTGTCTGGCCCTGCCAACTGGTGCTTGATCTCGTTTACCGGAAACCCAGATTGCGCAGCGAAAAGCGCAATTCAAAGCTGCTGCCGCGCACAGCGTCACCGATGGTCACATAGTCGCGCCGCCAGTTGAGGTCGAACTGGAAACAGTCGGTCTGGAACGACACGCCCAATCGGGTGCGCAAGGGCTGGAACGAGGCAGTGCTGGTGTTGGCCAGCAGGCTCTTGTCGGAAAGGTCGAACACGCCCGATCCGAACACCGACCAGAATTTCGCAAAGGCGATTCGACCCGCCGTGCGCAATTCGTTGCTGTCGACCAGATCTTCCTGGCTGGTGGTGATATTGCGGTTCAACCGGGCATAGCCGACCTCAAGATAGGTCGTGTCGCTGCCAAGGGCGGCGTCCACTTCATTGCGGCGGAACACAAAAGTGTCGTGGTCCAGCCGATAGCGGTGAGTGATCTTGAAGAAATCGCGATAGCGGATTTCGGTGCGCCCGACGATGTCCGACATGCGGTCCGACAGGCCCGTGCCCTGCGGCAAGAGCGTGGGCTGGCTGGTCAGGCGATAGGATTGGCCGATATTGGCGTTGATCCGCCAACTGGGCCGTTCCAGCCGCCATTCCATACCATAGGTAACGCGGTTGCCGTCCTCGATCCGATCATAGCCGGGAAAGCGGTTGAGCGAGAAGAGGTTGATGTCTTCCAACTCGATGGCCCGCGCGTCTTCGTTCGGGATGCTCAAGTTTGGCGTGGGCGATGTGGCCACAAATTGCACATGCGGGGTCAAAACCTGCGTCCCGCCAAACAGCGGGCCGACAAAGGGCCAGGTGATGTCCACAGCGCCCGTAGCGGTGGCGCGCCCCTGCCATCCGGCGGTGCCGCGATAGATGGCGGTGCTGGTCAGCATATTGTCGGTAGAATGATAGACATCGCCCCGGCCCAGCGCGGTCAGCGTGATGACCTGCCCCATCGAGGTCATCTTGCGCAGGTTCCACTGCACACTGGCAAAGGCGCGCTGCATGTCCTGACCGGCGCTGCGGGTGATGGCAAGCGTGTTGGCCTGCACCTCGATCTTGCCGCCCAGCAGGTTTTCGTCAAACCGCCGGCGATAGTCGATCATCGGCAGGGCAATCGGCACCAGCCCTTGCGTGCCGGTTGCGCGCAGGGTCTGGAATGCCCAGCCCGACAGCGAGAAATAAGATGTTTTGCCAATACGTTCGAGATTGATGTTCGAGCGCAATGTATCATCCGAAGAGATATAATAGCGGCGCAGGAACGTGCGGTCGGAAGCCATGCGGCCCGAAAAATCGAGGCTCCAGTTTTCCGATAGCTGATATTTGCCGTTGGCGTCGAAATAGCCGCGCCATTTCTGCTGGGTGTTGAGGCCCGAAACGTCGGTGGCGGCCGAGCGGGTCACATAGCCGGTGATTTGAAACGCGCCGGTATCGCCCAACTGGCGGTAATGCACCTTGGCCATCGGATTGGCCTTGGTAAAGGCATAGCCGGTGATGGCCAGATCCTTGTTATTGGCAAGGCGGGCATAATAGGTGCTGGAAAATTCAAACCCGTTGGCCGCCGATGTGCGGAAATCGGGCACCAGAAAACCGGGCAGGGGGCGCCCGTCGGTCGCCACCTGAAGGCTGGGCAATGGCACGATCGAGGCGCCGAACAGCGCAAGCCGCGCGCCCTTGAAGCGTACGATCTGCTTGTCGGGATCATACTCGACATAGCGCGCCGTCACCTTCCAGATCGGCTTTTTCTCGCACCCCTTACTGTCCACCACATCGCAGCCCGTATAGGCCGCCTGCGTCAGGATATAGTGGCCGTTGGGATCGCGCCGCCCTTCATTGGCGGCCAGACGCCCGCCCTCGCGCATCAGCATCAGCATGTTATGCGTCAGGCCAACGCTCAGATCCTCGCTCAACTCCATCTGGTCGGTAAGCAATTCGTTGCCATTGGCATCGACCACGCGAAGCTGGCCCTGCGCCATGATCTGGCCGGTCTTGCGATTCCAGCGGACGGTGTTGGCGCGCACGGTCTGTTCGCCGCGCCGCAGGAAGACATTGCCCGAAGCGACCACCACATCATTGGCGTCGTCATATTCGACCTGATCGGCGGCAAAGTCGATTTTGTTTTCATCATAGCGCGTGCGCTGGGGCAGGTCGCCTGAAGGCCCGGACGCCGATGCGCGGGCTTCCGCGCCCCCTCCCGACAACGTTCCGGCGTCGCTCATGCCCTCCTGGCGCAAGGTTGCCGCCCATGCCGGGTCGGCCGCCAGCGCAACGCACAGCGCCGCCCATGGCGCCATCTGGCGCATGACGATGGAAAGGTTCGGTTTGGTAAGGGGCGCTTGAGGCCCAATCAACGCACGCATGGCTTGCCTATCGCAGAGGGGATGCCTAACTGCAATCCATGAAGGCGATGAGATTGGCATCAACCCACCGCATCGCAGCACCGACCCCATACTTTTGATCGGGCCGCATGTCCGGCCTGCAAGGAGTTACCATGATCGTCACATTCCTCGCCAGCCCGCCCGCTTCGGTTCTTGCGCCGGTCGCCCGTTTCGTTGGCGCCGAAGGGTGGGAACAGGGCTTGCCCGCCGTGATCGTGGCCGGCGCCAAGGCCGCGCGCTTTGCCGGCCGGGCCGGTCAGGTGTTTGAAGGCTTTGCCGAAACCGATGGCGTGATCGGGCGCATGGCGCTGGCCGGTCTGGGCGATGCCGATGCCGACCGCCGCGCATCGCTGGAAAAGGCGGGCGGCGCGCTGGCGGCCAAGTATCGCACCTCGGGCGCAACGCAACTGTTGCTGGATGGCGCCGGGCTGGGCGCGGATGAGATGGCCAGCGTTCTGCTGGCGCTGCGCCTGCGCCTGTGGAAGCAGGATGGCTATCGCACCACGCTCAAGGATGAGGAAAAGACCAGCCTTGAGGAAATCCTGGTGATGAACGCCGCCGAGGGCGCGCAGGCCGCATGGGAGGCGGCCACCGCGATTGCCGAGGGCGTCGAATTCACCCGCGAATTGGTCACCGAACCGGCCAATGTTCTTTATCCCGAAAGCTTTGTTGAACGCATCCGCCAGCGCTTTGCCGGAACGGGCGTGGATATTCGCGTGCTGGATGAAAAGGAAATGCGCGCTCTGGGCATGGGCTCACTGCTGGGCGTGGCGCAGGGTTCGGCGCGTCCGCCCCGGCTGGTGGTGCTGGATTGGCGCGGCGGCGACGCCGATGCGGCCCCGCTGGCCTTTGTGGGCAAGGGCGTGACCTTTGACACCGGCGGCATCAGCATCAAGCCTGCCGCAGGCATGGAGGACATGAAGTGGGACATGGGCGGCGCGGGCGCGGTGTCGGGCGCGATGCTGACGCTGGCCCGGCGCAAGGCCAAGGCGAATGTGGTGGGCGTTCTGGGGCTGGTCGAAAACATGCCCGACGGCAATGCCCAGCGCCCCGGCGACGTGGTCACGTCCATGTCGGGCCAGACCATCGAGGTGATCAACACCGACGCCGAAGGCCGCCTCGTGCTGTGCGATGCGCTTACCTTTGTTCAGCGCGAATACAAGCCCGCCAAGATCATCGATCTGGCCACGCTGACTGGCGCGATCATCATGAGCCTTGCGCATGAATATGCCGGGCTGTTTTCCAATGACGATGCGCTGTCGGCCGATCTGACCAAGGCGGGCGCGGCCACGGGCGACAAGCTGTGGCGGATGCCGATGGGCCCGGTCTATGACAAGATGATCGACAGCCCGATTGCCGACATGAAAAACGTGGGCGGCCGGTTCGGCGGCTCGATCACAGCGGCGCAATTCCTCGCCCGCTATATCGACAAGGGCACGCCTTGGGCGCATCTCGACATCGCGGGCACGGTGTGGACCGACAAGCCCGGCGCGACCTGGGACAAGGGCGCGACCGGCTTTGGTGTGCGTCTGCTCGACGCTCTGGTGCGCGACGCCGAAGCGTAAATGCAGGCCGACTTCTACCTGCTGGAATCCGGCGGCCCGGAACTGGCCCTTGCCCCCCTGGCGGGCAAGGTGCTGGAGACGGGCGGTCGCCTGCTGGTGGTGACGGGCGAGGCGGGCGCGCGTGAGCGGATCTCGCAGGCTTTGTGGAGCGCGGGGGCCGAGAGCTTTCTGGCCAATGGCATCGCCGGGGGAGAGCATGATGCGCGCCAGCCGATTCTGATCGCGCCTGATGTTGCCCCGGCCAATGGCGCGCGCTTCCTCGCTCTGGCCGATGGCGTCTGGCGCGAGCCGGGCGAGGGCGATTTCGACCGCGTCCTGCTCGTCTTTGGCGAGGCCGAGCGCGTGGCCGCGCGCGAAACATGGCGTCTGCTGAAAACCCGCGAGGGCTGGACTTGCCGCTTCTTTCGGCGCGAAGGGCGCAAATGGACGCAAGCGGGGTAATGGTCACCCTTGCAGGCAGCCGCGCGACAGGCTAGGGCGCCGCGCAACAGGGCCATCAGGCCCGATCCAACGCAAGGAACCTACGTCATGGCGCTTACCCGCACCTTCTCGATCATCAAGCCCGACGCCACCCGCCGCAACCTGACCGGCGCCGTCACCAAGATGCTGGAAGAAGCCGGCCTGCGCGTCGTCGCCAGCAAGCGCATCCAGATGACCAAGGAACAGGCTGAAGGCTTCTACGCCGTTCACGCCGAGCGTCCCTTCTTCAACGACCTGGTTTCGTTCATGATCTCGGGCCCGGTCGTGGTTCAGGTTCTGGAAGGCGAAGACGCCGTGAAGCGCAACCGCGACATCATGGGCGCCACCAACCCCGCCAACGCCGACGCCGGCACCATCCGCAAGGAACTGGCCGAATCGATCGAAGCCAACTCGGTCCACGGTTCGGATTCGGAAGAAAACGCCGCGATCGAAATCGCCTATTTCTTCAAGCCGGAAGAAATCGTCGGGTAATTCCTGACGCTTTGACGGTATGAAAAAGCCGCCGGAGGGGATGTCCTTTCCGGCGGTTTTTTATTGTGGGTTTTATGCCTCCGGCGGGCAAAGGGCGGGGGCCCTTTGCAATCCCATTATGAGGTTGCGCCAGATTTGCGGGGAAGCGCTCTTCCGCGAAGCGGTTTAATAGCTTGCGGCTCTGCAAGGTCACGCCAGGTTGATAGGAAGCGCGATGAATACAGTAACGGGATTGCAAAGGGCACCCGCCCTTTGCCCGCCGGAGGCAAAACCTGCCCCTAAACCTTAAAACTGATCCGCCACATCCATCAGCTTGGTCAGCTTCTTGGGCGCCACCGAACGCCAGCTCCGCGCCAGCCAGTCGGACACCTGATCCCAATCCACATCGGCGCGGTTCAGGATCAGCCCCGCCCAGCCCGAAGCCCCGTAATAGGCGGGCCGAAACCAAGCCTCGGGATCGGCGTCGATCAGGGCGTTCATTTCATCCTGCCCGCTGGTTTTGACCAGCAGCGCGATATGCGGTTCACCGTGATGCCGGTCGCTGAAATAGCCGAAGAACTTGCCGCCCTTGATGGCCCAAGCGGGCGTCCCGTGGCTTTCACGGGCCTCAACTTCGGGCAGGGCGGCGGCCAGATCGGACACGCGCGCCAGCAACCAGTCAGCGCGATAGGGCCGCGTCACCAGTTCGGCCAGACAGCGGGCATAAAGCTGATGCTCGGCAAACAGCACGCGTCCTGCCAGAGTATCGGCCGTATCTCCGGGAATGATCGCCACCGGCGTCTGCCCCAGAATCGGCCCGTCATCCAGTTCGGGCGTGACGAGATGGACGGTCACGCCGCCATGGGAATCGCCCGCTTCGATGGCGCGCTCATGGGTGTGCAGCCCTTTGTATTTGGGCAGCAGCGAGGGGTGGATATTGACCATCCGCCCCGCCCAACCGGAAACGAATTCCGCCGTCAGGATGCGCATATAGCCCGCCAGCGCGACATATTCCGCGCCCGACGCCCGGATCGCCGCATCCATGGCCCTATCATGATCAGCCCGCGCCATGCCCTTGTGGGGCAGGGCAAAGGTCGAAACGCCCTCGGCGGCGGCCAGTTTCAGGCCGCCCGCCTCCGGATTATTGCTGGCCACCAGCACGATTTCGAAGGGGCACTCAGGCGCACGGCTCGCATAGAGCAGCGCGGCCATATTCGTGCCGCCCCCGGAAATCAGGACGGCGACCTTTGCGCGTTCACGCATTGTGTGTCGCGGTCCATGCTTCGCGGGCGCTCCACGCCTCGTCGCTGCCCGAAACGGTGCAGCCGCGTGCGCCTTCGCGGATTTCGCCGATGCGGAATACCGTCTCGCCCGCCGCGCTCAGATCAGCGGTCAGGGCCTCAGCTTCCTCGGCCTTGACCGCCAGCACCATGCCGATGCCGCAGTTGAACGTGCGCGCCATTTCGCCCGGCTCGATGTTGCCCTGCGCCTGAAGGAAAGCCATCAGGCGGCTCTGTTCCCAGGCATCAGCGCTGATGAAGGCATGCAGCCCCTCGGGCAGTACGCGGGGGACGTTTTCGAGCAGACCGCCGCCGGTGATATGCGCCAGCGCGTTGATCCGCCCCGAACGGATGAAGGGCAGCAGCGTCTTCACATAAATGCGAGTCGGCTCGATCAGATAGTCGATCAGCAGGCGGTCGGCGTCGAACAGCGCCGGGCGGTCCAGCTTCCAGCCCTTGTCGGCGGCCAGACGGCGCACCAGCGAATAGCCGTTGGAATGCACCCCCGACGAGGCCAGACCCAGCAGCACATCGCCCGCCGCAACCCGGTCGCCCGTCAATTGCTCGCCGCGCTCGACCGCGCCGACGCAGAAACCGGCAAGGTCATAGTCACCGGCGGCGTACATGCCCGGCATTTCGGCGGTCTCGCCCCCGATCAGCGCGCAGCCCGCAATACGGCAGCCTTCGGCGATACCGGCGATGACGCGCTCGGCCACGCCATTTTCCAGCTTGCCGGTGGCGAAATAGTCGAGGAAGAACAGCGGCTCGGCGCCCTGCACGATCAGGTCGTTGACGCACATGGCGACAAGGTCGATGCCGATCTTGTCATGGCGGTCGTGGTCGATGGCCAGCTTGACCTTGGTGCCCACGCCATCATTGCCCGCCACCAGCAGAGGGTCCTTGTAGCCCGCAGCCTTCAGGTCGAAAAAGCCGCCGAAACCGCCCAGATCGGCGTCCGCGCCGGGGCGGCGGGTCGATTTGGCCAGCGGGCCGATGGCCTTCACCAAGGCATTGCCCGCGGCAATCGAAACGCCTGCGTCCTCATACGTGTAATTGGTGGGGCCAGAGGCTGTGGTGTCGGTCATGGGGCCTTGCTCGCTTACGAAGAAATCATGTTTGCGCGCCGCCTAGCGCTTTCCTGCTTGGATTTCCATGCCCGATTGGGCAATAGCGGGGCCTGAACATGACAAATCCGGCAAATCCTATCGCACGGCGTGGCAGAATCGCGCTTCTCCCTCGTGGTTATGCCGCGCGCGGCGCGCTGGCGGCGGGCCTGTTGCTGGCGGGCGGGGTGGCTTTTGTCGGCCCTGATCGCCTGCTCGCGCAAATCGAGGGCGAGCGCGGCATCGCCCCGGTGGTGGCCAGCAACGATATCGAAATCGGCAATATCGAGGTCGATGCAACCGGCAAAAACGCGCAGGACGCCAAGCTCAATGGCTGGCGCGAGGCGTATAAGAAAGCGTGGGAGGCCGCCCATGGCCCCGCGCTGGACGCGGGCACGATTGAGAGCATCGTGGCGGGCGTGGTGGTGGAACGCGAGGAAATCGGGCCGCATCGCTATCGCGCCAAGCTGGTGGTCGCTTTTGATCGCGGGCGGGCGGGCCAATATGGCGCGGGCAACGGCGGGGTTGCGGTGCGTTCCGCGCCGATGCTGGTCATCCCCATGCTGACCTCGGGCGGCGTGTCGCAGGTTTTCGAGGTGCGCAGCCCCTGGCAAAAGGTCTGGGCCGAATATCGCACCGGGGCCAGCGCGATTGATTATGTGCGCGCCAATGGCGGCGGCGCCGATTCGCTGATCATCAACGCGGGTCAGCCCGGACGGCGCAGCCGCGTGTGGTGGCGCGGCGTGCTGGATCAGTTCGGCGCGTCCGATGTGCTGATCCCGGCGGCGCGGCTGGAACGGCAATGGCCCGGCGGCCCGGTGAAGGGCTTTTTCACCGCCCGCTATGGCCCCGACAATATCGCGCTGGGTTCGTTTGAACTGACCGCTTCGGATGACGGCGCCGTGCCTGCGATGCTGGCGCAGGCGCTGGCGCGGATGGATCAGATTTATACCGATGCGCTTTCGCGCGGGCTGTTGCGGCCCGATCCGACGCTCTCTGTCGATCATCCCACGATGGAGCCGGGGCTGGCCTCGCTGATCGCCGCAGGCCGCGCCGCCGAGGCCGCCGCCGCCGCGCAGGCCGCCGCCGAGCGCGCCGCCGATGAAGCCGCCGCCGCCGAAGCCGTGGTTGCCGCGCCCGCTCCGCCTCAGCCCAAGCCGGGCGCGGCGGCGCTGACCATCCAATTTGCCTCGCCCGATGCGCGCGCGGTGGATCAGGCGCTGGCCGCGGTGCGCGGCGTGGCGGGGGTGGACAATGCGGCCACCACTTCGATTGCGATTGGCGGCACTTCGGTGATGCGCGCACAGTTTAACGGCAATGCCGACGCTCTGGCGGCGGCTTTGCGCAAGGCCGGGTGGCAGGTCAGCGTGGCAGGGGCCGCGCTGCGCATCCGCCGATAGAGATTTATGAGCAAAATTATGAAAAAGCCCGTTTCCAGTCAGTTCGCGCTGCCGCTGGCCCCCGATCAGTCGCCCAGCGCCGCGCGCATTGTCGTGGGCGAGGGCAATGCTTCGGCGATTGCCGCGCTTTCCGCGCCTGAAAGCTGGCCCTTCCGTACCGCGATCCTGTCCGGCCCGCCGCGCTCTGGCAAGAGCCTGCTGGCCGCATGGTTTGCCGAGAGCGGCGGCGTGGCGCTGGACGATGCCGACACGATGGACGAGACGGCGGTGTTTCACCGCTGGAACCGCGCGCAGGAGGAAAAGACGCCCCTGCTGCTGACCACCACCGCGCGTGAGGGCGGATGGAAGATTACGCTGCCCGACCTTGGCTCGCGCATGGGGGCGGCGCTCTGGCTGGACATTGACGCGCCCGATGACGAGATGATGGCCGACCTGATCGCGGCCCATGCCGAGACGCGCCTGCTGCCTTTGACCGACGATCACGCGCGCTATCTTGCAAGCCGGTGTGAGCGTACCCATATCGCGGCTGAACGTCTGGTGGCGACGATTGACCGGCTGTCTCTGGAGCGCAAGGCGCCGCCTGGACAGGCGATCCTGCGTGACGCGCTGGAGGAGTTGAATGGGTCCAGCGAACCGCGTATGTCATAAGGCATAGCAGAAAGCGGAAGCGGGCAGTCCATTGCGCGCAGAGGGATTTTGAGGGATGGTTTCAGGTCTGATCGCCTATCTGGACTCGATTGTGGCGCGCGATCCTGCGCCGCGTTCGCGTTGGGAGGTGCTGCTTTATCCCGGCCTGTGGGCTGTCGGTTTTCACAGGGTGGCGCATCGCCTGTTTCGGGCGCGGCTGTTCTTTCTGGCCCGCGCGGTTAATCATCTGGCGCGCTTTTTCACCGCTATCGACATCCATCCCGGCGCCACCATCGGGCGCCATCTGTTCATCGACCATGGCTTTACCGTGATCGGTGAGACAGCGGAAATCGGCAATAATGTCACTATCTATCAATGCGTCACGCTGGGCGGGACCAATCCGGCCAATGGCATCGGGGGCAAGCGCCACCCGACCCTTTCGGATGACAGCATCATCGGTTCGGGCGCGCAGATTTTGGGGCCGATCACCATTGGCCGCCGCGCCCGCGTCGGCGCCAATGCCGTTGTGACCGAGGATGTGCCCGAGGGCGCGACCATGGTGGGCGTCAAGGCGCGCAGCACGTTGGTTGCCGCCGAGACATGGGCCAAGGATTTCATCCCCTATGGCACGCCGTGCAAGGAGCCTTGTGCGGATGCCGAACCGGCGGTGGGCCGGATCTGCAAGCTGGAGGCAGAGATTGCCGACCTGCGCGCGCAGGTGGCTGACCTGCTGGCCGCTGACCGGCGCCATGACGGTGCCTTCCACGACGGGACAAAGGGCTGATCGGGCGCGATGGAGCCGGAGACCCCGCCCACAATCGTTGCCTTTCCCCGCCCGGTGTTGCAGGTGGCCTTTGATCGGGCCGAGTTGATGCGCATCCTTGATCTGTACGGCCGAATGGTGGCTGCGGGCCAGTGGCGCGATTACGCGATGGATTTCGGCAAGGACGCCGCCAGTTTTTCCGCCTTCAAACGCGCCGCCGAAAGGCCGCAGGCGCGGATCGAGAAGCGCCCCTCGCTGCGCGGAAAGCAGGGTATGTGGGCACTTTACGGCGAGGCCGGGCAAGTGCTCAAACGCGGCCATGAACTGGCCGGCGTGCTCAGCATTATCGAGCGGCGGCTGGTCAAGATCGTCGAGGGCTAGTCGGCCAGCGCCAGCGATACCGCCGCCGCCGCATGCAGCGCGGTGGTGTCGAGCAACGGCACGGTGCTGTCGCTTTCATCGACCAGCAGCATGATTTCGGTGCAGCCAAGAATGATCGCCTCGGCACCCTGTTCAGCCAGACGATGCAGGATCGCGCGATAGGCCGCGCGCGAAACGGGCGATACGATGCCCGCGATCAACTCGTCATAGATAATGCGATGGATCTCGGCGCGATCCTGCGCGTCCGGCGTGATGACCTCCAGTCCATGAGTGGCCAGACGGTCGCGCAGGAAGGGCTGCTCCATGGTAAAGGCGGTGCCGATCAGGCCAACCCGCCTTGCGCCCAGCGACAATGCCGCCTGCGCTGCCGGATCGGCAATATGCAGCAGGGGCAGGGGCGTTGCCGCCGCAATGTCCGGGGCCAGCCGGTGCATCGTGTTGGTGCAGAGGACCAGCGCCTGCGCTCCGGCCCGTTCCAGCGCGCGCGCCGCCTCCACCATGCGCAGCGAGAGCGCATTCCAGTCTCCGGCATGTTGCAAGGCCGCGATTTCGGCAAAATCAAAAGACCAAAGGATGCAGCGCGCCGATGCGGTGGCCCCTCGCGCGGCGCGCACACCCTCGTTGATCAGCCGGTAATAATGGGCCGAGCTTTCCCAACTCATCCCGCCGATCAGGCCGATGGTTTTCATCGCCCGCCCAATTGTTGCAGCGCAGGCACCAGCGCGTCGAAATGGTCGATCACCGCGTCCGCCCCCAGATGCGCGGTCTGGCCCTGGTTAAAGCCAAAGCTGCACACCACGCAGGGGATGCCCGCCGCCTGCGCCGCGCCGGTGTCGAAATGCGTGTCGCCAATATAGGCGGTGCGCGGCGAGGCCATCCCCGAACGCTCGACCATCAGATGCAGCAGATCGGGCAGGGGCTTTTGCCGCCCCGGGCCCAGCGTATCGCCGCCGATGATCGTGTAGAACCGCTCGGTTAGCCCCAGTTCGCCAAACAGCTTGCGCGCCAACCGTTCCATCTTGTTGGTCACAACGGCCAACCGCACTCCGCGCCCGGCCAGATCATCGAGCATTTCGGCCCCGCCCGGAAACAGGCGCGAATGGACCGCAATATTCTCTTCATAATAGGCCACCAGCCGGGCGGCCATGGCACCAAGGCCATCGTCATCCAATACAGCCCCCTGCACGGCCAGCGCGCGCTCCATCAACACCCGCGTACCCCCGCCCACAAGGCGCGGGATCATATCGAGCGGTACCGGCGCAAAACCGCCTTGTTCCAACGCGTGGTTCAACGCCACGCCAAGGTCGAGTTTGCTGTCGATCAGCGTGCCGTCGAGGTCGAATCCGACGATATCGAAAGGAAATTTGTGCATGACTGACGCCGATGGCGCGTCCGTATGGAATCTGCAAGGATTTGCTGGCATGGGAGCGATATGACAAATATTCCGACACCGCTCGCCGTCATCGTCCTTGCCGCGGGCAAGGGGACCCGCATGAAAAGCGACACCCACAAGGTGTTGCACCCCATTGCCGGAAGGCCGATGCTTGAGCATCTGCTGGCGAGCGCCGCCGATCTGGCGCCTGCGCGGCAGGTGGTGGCGGCGGGCCATGGGCGCGATCAGTTGGAAAAGGCGCTGGGCGCGCGGGCGACCATCGCGGTGCAGGATCCCCAGCATGGCACGGCCCATGCGGTCCAGATGGCGCAGGATGCGCTGGCCGATTTCGATGGCGATGTGCTGGTGCTCTATGGCGATGTGCCGTTCGTCACGGCCGAGACGATGCGTTCGATGATTGCGCGTCTCCATGCAGAGGATGCGCCCAAGGTGGTCGTGCTGGGCTTTGCGCCTGATGATGCGCTGGCCTATGGGCGGGTGATTGCGGAGGGCGATGCCATTGTGAAGATGGTGGAATTCAAGGACGCGACCGAGGCCGAACGCGCGACGAAGCTGTGCAATTCGGGCCTCTTAGCGGCGCGTTCGGGCGATCTCTTTGCCCTGCTGGCGCGGGTGGACAACAACAATGCGCAGGGCGAATATTACCTGCCCGATATTGTGAACATCGCTCTGGCCGATGGGGATCGCGCCGCTGTAGTCGTCACCGCCGACCCCGATGAGGTCGCCGGAATCAACAGCCGCGCCGAATTGGCCGATGCCGAACGCCGCTGGCAGGACCGCCGCCGTGCGCAGGCGATGGCCGATGGCGCCACGCTGATCGCGCCGGAAACCGTGTGGTTCAGTTGGGATACGAAGATCGGCCGCGATGTGCTGATCGAGCCCAACGTGGTGTTTGGCCCCGGCGTGAGCGTGGCCGATCATGTCACCATCCACGCCTTCAGCCATCTGGAGGGTGCGAGCGTGGCCAGCAAGGCGGAGCTTGGCCCCTATGCCCGCCTGCGCCCCGGTGCGGATATCGGCGTCAAGGCCAAGATCGGCAATTTCGTCGAAATCAAGAAGGCGACCATCGGCGAAGGCGCCAAGGTCAACCACCTTTCCTATGTCGGCGATGCGGAGGTGGGTGCGGCGGCCAATCTGGGCGCGGGCACGATCACCTGCAACTATGACGGCTATTTCAAATACAAGACCGTGATCGGCGAGCGTGCCTTTATCGGTTCGAACAGCGCGCTGATCGCGCCGGTACGCATCGGCAAGGACGCCATTGTGGCGGCCGGCAGCGCGGTGTCGCGCGATGTGGGCGATGGCGAATTGCGGTTGGTGCGCGCCGAACAGATGGTAAAGCCCGGCTGGGCCGACCAGTTTCATGATGCGATGAAGAAGAAAAAGGCCGAAAAGCAGGGGTAATCCGGCTTAATCGGACAGAAAGCGTTTGGCTCCTATAGGGGGCGGCAAGGAATGGTCGGGCATGCCCCGGCCACGGATGGATAAAGGGGCGGCTGAACATATGTGCGGCATTATCGGCATTGTCGGCAAGGAAGAGGTGGCGGATCGTCTGGTCGATGGTTTGCGCCGGATGGAATATCGCGGCTATGACTCGGCGGGCGTTTGTACGGTTTATGACGGCGAATTGATCCGCCGCCGCGCGCCGGGCAAATTGCAGAATCTGGTCAAGGAACTGGCGGTCAATCCCGCGCCGGGCCTTGTGGGCATCGCCCATACGCGCTGGGCCACGCATGGCGCGCCCACGGCCGCCAATGCCCATCCCCATGCTACGGAAAAGCTGGCGCTGGTCCATAATGGGATCATCGAAAACTTCCGCCCTTTGCGCGAAATGCTGCAGGCCAAGGGGCGCGTGTTTGAATCGGAAACCGATACGGAGGTGGTGGCCCATCTGGTGTCGGATCTGGTCGAGGGCGGGCTCTCGCCGGTCGAGGCGGTCAAGGCCGCCCTGCCGCAATTGCGCGGCGCCTTTGCGCTGGCCATTGCGTTCCGCGAACATCCCGACATGCTGATCGGCGCTCGCCTCGGCTCGCCGCTGGTGCTGGGCTATGGCGAGGGTGAGACCTTCCTCGGCTCGGACGCGCTGGCGCTGGCGCCTTTGACGCAGCGCATCACCTATCTGGAGGAAGGCGACTGGGTCGTCATCCGACGCGAAGGGGTGGAGATTTACGACAAGGACAACAATCCCGTCACACGCGCGATTGTGGCCAGCGGCGCTTCGGCGGCGGCGGTGGAAAAGGGCAATTTCCGCCACTTCATGCAGAAGGAAATCTACGATCAGCCCACCGTCGTGGCCCAGACGCTGCAAAGCTATGTGCGCCGCGATGATGAGAGCGTGGCGTTGCCGCAGATTGATTTCGACCTGTCGGCGATCAAGCGCGTGACCATCGTGGCTTGCGGCACTTCGTTCTATGCCGGGCTGGTGGCGAAATACTGGTTCGAGCATTTCGCGCGCCTGCCGGTGGACATCGATGTGGCGTCCGAATTCCGCTATCGCGACCCCGTGCTGGAGCCGGGCGGTCTGGCGATTTTCATCAGCCAGTCGGGCGAGACCGCTGACACGCTGGCCGCTTTGCGCCATTGCAAGGCCAATGGGCAAACCATCGCGGTGGTGGTCAATGTGCCGACCAGTTCCATGGCGCGTGAGGCGGACCTGCTGCTGCCCACCCATGCCGGGCCGGAAATCGGTGTCGCCTCGACCAAGGCCTTCACCTGCCAGCTTGCTGTGCTGGCGGCTCTGGCCGCGCATCTGGCGGTCAAGCGCGGGCGGATGACGCGCGAGGAAGAGCGCGAGGTGGTGCGCAACCTGATCGAGACGCCCGCTGCGCTCAACGCCGCGCTGGCCTATGACGATGCGATTGCGGCCATGGCGCATCTGATCGCACCGGCGCGCGATGTGCTCTATCTGGGGCGCGGACAGGATTATCCCCTGGCGCTGGAGGGCGCGCTTAAGCTCAAGGAAATCAGCTATATCCACGCCGAAGGTTATGCATCGGGCGAGATGAAGCACGGCCCCATCGCGCTCATCGACGAGCATGTGCCGGTGATCGTGATCGCGCCCTCGGGGCCGCTGTTTGAAAAGACCGTTTCGAACATGCAGGAGGTCCGCGCGCGCGGCGGCAAGATCGTGCTGATCTCGGACGCCGAAGGGCTGGCCGAGGCGGGCGAGGGCTGTATGGCCACCATCGAGATGCCGCAGGTCCATCCGCTGATTGCGCCGCTGGTCTATGCCGTGCCGGTGCAGTTGCTGGCCTATCATGTGGCCTGCGTTAAGGGCACCGACGTTGACCAGCCGCGCAATCTGGCAAAGTCGGTGACGGTTGAATAATTGACGCGTTTGGCGGGGCGGAAACATCAGGGCATCTGATTGTTTCCGCCCCGTTTTTTAACCATCAAACGGCAATAGGTTGACGTGCCGTTTACCAAATCCATTACACATGGCGATAGGCATTGCAGCGTAGGTTCCCCTGCAATGACTCATGCGATTTCCCCCCACGCGATCGGCGAATTGAGCATCTGGTCGGTGCTTGGCCTTTCCGGCCAAGGAACGGACGAATGGGCGCGTCTGCGCGGGCTGCAATATTCGCAACTGGCGCTGGTGGCGCGCGCGCGTCTATGGGCGCAGGCGCTGGCCGCGATTGTCTCGGTGCTGCTGTTTGCCCCCTATGTCAGCCATACGATGATCGGGGGATGGCTGGGCGCGCTGTGTGCCTCGTTAACCTATAGTGTGCGCAACGAAGGGCAATTGAGCGACGCCGACCGCCGCCGCATGTCCAATATCGAATTCCGGCGTCAGGCGCTGGGCACGATCATCAATGCGCTGGTCTGGGCCTCGCCGCTGCTGTTCTTCCTGCCTCAGGCGCCGGTGCATCTGCGCTATGAATTCTGGACCGTGCTGGCGATGCTGATGACCGTTTCGGCGGTAATCGTGCCGACGGTGCCCCTGTCCACGCTGCTTTTCTCCACGATTGTCGGCTGCGGTTCGGTGGTGGGCTTTTTCACCCTGCTCCAACCGGGCATGGCCGGGGTCGCCGCGCTGTTTGTCGCCAGCATCGCGTTGGGCACGATCGAGGCATCGCGCCACTTCCTCGCCTCGCGCCTTGCCGTGGCGGGCATGGCTGAACGCAACGAGGTGGTGAGCCTGCTGCTGCGCGAATTTGACGAGGACGAGGCCGACTGGCTGTGGCAGACCGACGCCCAGCGCCGGGTGCGCGCGGTATCGGAGCGCTTTGCCGAAGCCATGGGCATGGCGCCGGGAGAGATCGAGGGCGCGGGTTTTCTCTCGCTGCTGCTGGGTCCGGGCGGTGATCCGCGGTCGGGCGAAGGGCGCGGGTATGAGCGTGGCTCGGTGCCCGGGCTCAAGGAACTGGAGGAGCGCTTCAAGGCGCGCGAGAGCTTTTCGAACCTTGTTGTGCGGGTGATGGTGCAGGGGACGCGTCGCTATTGGTCGCTCTCGGGCGCGCCGCGCTATGATGAAGCGGGGGCCTTTATGGGCTTTCGCGGCGTGGCATCGGACGTGACCGAACAGCAGGAGACCAGCGAGAAAATCGCCTATCTGGCGCGCTATGATACGCTGACTGGCCTGCCCAATCGCATGATGGTGATTGATGCGCTGGAAAATGCGCTGGTGGCCGCGCGTGAGAGTGATGGGCAATGCGCCTTCATGATGATCGACCTCGACCGGTTCAAGGCGGTCAATGACACGTTGGGCCATCCCGTGGGCGATCAGTTGCTGAGCCAGGTGGCCGAGCGTTTGAAGGTGCTGATGACGCCCAATTCGCTATGCGGGCGGCTGGGCGGCGATGAATTCTGCGTGGTGCTGCGTCAGGCCAATGAGCGCACTTTGGTGGCCCGACTGGCGCAGGCGATTATCGCGGATCTTTCGCAACCCTATTATGTCGATGGCCATGAATTGACGATCGGCGCCTCGGTCGGCTCGGCCTTCGGCCCGGTGGACGGGGGCAGCGTGCCCGCGCTGATGCGCAACGCCGATTTCGCGCTCTATCGCGCCAAGCGCAACGGGCGCGGCATGCATTCGGCCTTTGACGAAGCGTTGCGCGCCGAGGCCGAGGCGCGCGCCTGGCTGGAGGAAGCGCTGCGCGCCGCCGTTGAGCGGCAGGAATTCGAGATGTTCTATCAGCCGGTGGTCGATGGACAAAGCGAGCGACTGGTGGGTTTTGAGGCACTGCTGCGCTGGAACAGCCCGGAGCTTGGCCGTGTGTCGCCCGACCGCTTCCTCTCCTTGGCCGAGGATACGCGCCTGAGCCTGCCGATCGGTGCCTGGGTGCTGAAGGAAGCCTGCCATCAGGTGGCGCAATGGCCCGGCAATCTGCGCGTCTCGGTCAATGTTTCCGACAAGCAGGCGCTCGACCCGGCCTTTATCGATCATGTCGTCACCGCGCTGGCGGTCAGCAATCTGGCCCCGCAGCGTCTGGAGATCGAGGTGACGGAAAGCCTGTTCCAGCGCGATCCGGCGCTGGCGCGCGCAACGATCGAGCGGCTGACCGGGCTGGGCTGTTCGGTGATCCTTGACGATTTCGGCGCGGGCCAGGCCTCGGTCGCGGTTCTGTGCGAAATGCGCTTTGACGCGATCAAGCTGGACCGCGCGCTGATGAAGGGCGCGGCATCCGGCAATGCGGAAAGCGTGGCGATGATCCGCGCCGCCGTGGCGATTGCCGACAGTCTGGAAATGATCACCATCGCCAAGGGTGTGGAAACACCGCAAGAGCTGGACATTGCCTGTAAACTGGGTTGCCGCCGTCTTCAGGGGCTGGCCTATGGCGAGGCGCGCGGCGTCGAGGAATTGCGCGATATGTTTGCCACGCGCCAGGCACCGGGGGCAGAAGAAAAGGCGGGCTGACCCGTCTGCCAACCCGCCTCTCCATTTCCGCCCTTTGGCTGCGATCAGGCGCTCAGCAGCGCCTTGGTCACGCCTTCGAACAGCGCGCGGCCATCAATGCCGCCCTGCGCCGCTTCGATGAAGCGTTCGGGATGCGGCATCATGCCCAGCACATTGCCGCCCTCGTTGAGCACGCCCGCGATATTGCGCGCCGAGCCGTTGACGTCCTCGGCATAGCGGAAAGCCACGCGGCCTTCGCCTTCAAGGCGGTCGAGCGTGGCATCATCAGCAAAGAAATTGCCGTCGTGATGCGCCACGGGGATCGTGATCGTCTGACCCTTGAAATAGCGATGCGTGAAGGCGCTGTTGTTGTTGTCCACCGTCAGCTTCACTTCGCGGCAGACAAAGCGGATGCCTGCATTGCGCATCAGCGCGCCGGGCAGCAGACCCGCCTCGGTCAGCACCTGAAAGCCGTTGCACACGCCCAGCACCTTGACGCCGCGATTGGCCGCCTCGATCACAGCGCGCATGATCGGGCTGCGGGCCGCCATCGCGCCGCTGCGCAGATAGTCGCCATAGGAGAAACCGCCGGGAAGGGCGATGAAGTCCAGACCCTCGGGCAGGGCGGCATCGCCATGCCAGACGCGGTGAACCTCGCCGCCGCAAACCTGCTCAACGGCCACGGCCATGTCGCGGTCGCAATTCGAACCGGGAAAGGTGATGACTGCCGAACGCATGGCTTACACCCTCTCGATGCGGTAGTTCTCGATCACCAAATTGGCGAGCAGCTTTTGCGCCATTTCTTCAAGCGCTGCATCGCTGACCGTCTCGTCCACTTCCAGCTCGATCAAACGGCCGGCGCGGACGTCGGAAACGCCCGAAAAGCCGAGACCTTCGATGGCATGGTGGATCGCGCGGCCCTGCGGATCGAGCACCCCGTTCTTGAGGCTGACGTAAACGCGCACTTTCATCGCTGGGCGGCCTTTCTGTTATGGCACCTGATGGGTGCGATGCACCGTTGATGCATCGTTGTAGAATCGGCCCCGCCTATGGCGCGCAATGGCGCAAAAGCCAAGGGGGCGCGGGCCTTTTGCCGTCAAAAAGCCCGCTTGATCCCTTAGCGCGGGGTAATGGCCGCGCTGTCGCCGCCCAAGGCGCGATAGAGCCCGACCAGATTGCCCGCCCGTGTAAATTGCACCGTAACCAGCGTCTTTTCGGCCGAATAGAGCGCCTGCTGCGCGGTCAATGCGTCAAGCCATGTGCCGATCCCGCCTTCATAACGGCGATTGACCAGACGGTAATTGTCATAGGCCGCATCGCGCCCGGCGCGGACGGCCTCGACCTGCGCCTCGATCGTCCCGCGCCGCGCCAGCACGTTGGCCACGTCCTGAAACGCGCTTTGGACCGTCTTGCGATAGGTGGCCAGCGCCGCATCACGCTGAGCCTGACTGACGCGATAGGACGCCTTGGCCGCCCCGCCCTTGAAGATCGGCCACGAGACCGCCGAGGTCAGGCCCCATGCGAAATTGGCGGGCGAAAACAGGCTGGAGAGCGCCGTGGTGGCCACGCCGGCCACGCCGGTCAGCGTTATCCGGGGATAAAGCGCCGCGCGCGCCGCATCGACATTGGCATAGGCCGAGCGCAGCGCAAATTCCGCCTGCGCCACATCCGGGCGGCGCAGGAGGATCGAGGAATCGAGCCCCGCCGCAACCGGCGCCAGATGCGAGGCCGCATCGTCAATCGAGCCGGGCAGCCAATCGCCCGGCACATCATCGCCCACCAGCAGGCGCAGGCCATTAAGGTCCTGCGCCACGGCGTTGGTCTGGGCCGCAACATCGGCCTGCGCCGTGCGCAGGGTCAGTTCGGCCTTGCGTTGATCGGCCAGCAGGCCGATCCCGCCCTCAACCCGCCGCCGGGTCAAAGCCACGCTTTTTTCCGCGCTGGCCGCCGTATCCTGCGCCAGTTTCAACAGGCTCCGATCTGCCGCATAGGTCAGCCAGCCATTGGCCACATTGGCGATCAGCGTCAGGCGCGTGGCGCGCGATCCGGCCTCGCTGGCCAGATAGGTCGCCTTCGCCGCCGCCGTCAGGCCGCGCACGCGCCCGAACAGATCGACCTCATAGCTGGCCAGAGCGCCGGTTGCGCTGGCCGAATCGCCCTTGGTCGTCGCCCCGCCCACGCGGGTCCCATCGCCGCCTGCATGGGTATAGGCCCCATTGGCGTCGATCTCGGGAAAAAGCGCGCCGCGCTGCACCAGATACTGATTGCGCGCCGTCTCGATATTGGCCAGCGCCAAGGCCAGATCCTGATTTTTGGCCAGCGCCAGTTCAATCACCTTGACCAGACGCGGATCGGCCAAAACCTGCGCATAGGAATAGGACGGCAGCGCCGCATCAGCGGGCAGGACATAGGCCTCGCCCTTGGGCCATGCGGAGGGGATCGGCAAGGGCGCGGGATCGGCGGGTTGATCGGCGCGCGGGCGGGCTTCGAGTCCTGCCGGGCCCACCACCAGAGCCAGAGCCACGATCAGGGAGAGGTTCTTCATGCCACCGCTCCCTGTTCGTCGGCTTTCTTGCGGCGGAACTGACGGAAACCGCCGCGCACCAGCACGAAGAAGAGCGGGATGAAGAAAATCGCCAGACCCGTGGCGGTCAGCATGCCGCCGATCACCGAAGTGCCGATGGCGATGCGCGCATTGGCGCCCGCCCCCGTGGCAATGGCCAGCGGCAGCACGCCGAAGATGAACGCGCAGGAGGTCATCAGGATCGGCCGCAAACGCATCCGCGCCGCATCCAGCACCGCCGTGATCGGATCCTTGCCCGCCTTTTCGCCCTGTTCGGCAAATTCGATCATCAGGATCGCATTCTTCGCGGCCAGACCCATAGTCGTTGTCAGGCCGATCTGGAGATAGACGTCATTTTGCAGCCCGCGCAACGTGACCATCGCCACCGCGCCGACCAGACCCACCGGAATGACCAGCAGCACGGCAAAAGGAATGCTCCAGCTTTCGTAAAGAGCGGCGAGGCACAGGAACACCACGATCAGCGAGACCGAATAGAGCAGCGGCGCCTGACCCGAGGACAGGCGTTCCTGATAGGAGGCGCCCGACCATGCGATGGACACATCGGGATATTGCGCCACCAGCGCCTCGAACGCATTCATCGCATCGCCCGAGGAATAGCCCGGCGAGGACTGGCCCGACACCTCGAAATTCGGCGTGCCCGAGAAGCGGTAGGTCGCGTTGGGCGCCTTGCTCCACGTAAAGCTGGCAAAGGCCGAGAAGGGCACCATCTTGCCGCTGCTGTTGCGCACCTGCCATTGCGAGAGATCTTCGGGGCGCGAACGATATTGCGCATCGCCCATCACATAGACGCGCTTCACACGCCCGCGATCGACAAAGTCATTGACGTAGCGACCGCCCCAGGCCGCCGCCAGCGTGGTGTTCACGTCCGAGGGCGCCACGCCCAGCGCCGCCAGCTTGGCCGTGTCGGTGGTGATCTTGAGCGTGGGCTGATCCGGCAGGCCGGTCAGGCGCACGTTGGCAAGCTGGGGCAGGGTGCGCGCCTCGGCCAGAATTTCATCGCGCAACTTGGCAAAGGCTTCGGCATCCATGTTGCCGCTGTTCAGCACCTCGGCGGTAAAGCCGGTGGCCTGGCCCAGGCCGCGCACGGTGGGCGGTTGCAGCGCGTAGAATTCCAGATCGCGATAACCGCTGCTGATCGCCTGCGTTGCGCGGCGGGTGATGGCCTCGGCAGAATTTTCAGCGCCCTCGCGCTTGTCCCAATCGGTCAGAGAAACGAAGCCGCGGCCCGCGTTCTGGCCGCTGCCGCCGCCCTGCGCGCCGCCCGCCACGACCAGCACGGCATCGACATTGTTCTTGTCATGGGTGAGGAAATATTTCTCGATGGCCAACTGCGCCTGCTGCGTGCGCTCCAGCGTCGCGCCCGCGGGCAACTGGAAGCTGATCTGGGCCATGCCCTGATCTTCCGAAGGCAGAAAGCCGGTGGGCATGCGCACGAACAGCACAACCAGCGCCACCAGCACCACGCCATAGGCAATGATCGGGATACGCTTATGCGTCGCGGCCCAGCTCGCCTTGGGGTGATACCATTCCAGCAGGCGCCCGAAATAGCGATCAAAGCGCACCCGCATCCAATGGCTGGCCCGGCCGACCAGCGAGGTTTCATCCTCATCCTCGGGCCGCTTCAGGATCGTGGTGGTAAGAGCCGGCGACAGCACCAGCGCCACCACCACCGAAAGCGCCATGGCCGCCACGATGGTCAGCGAGAACTGACGATAGATCACGCCCGTCGAGCCGCCAAAAAAGGCCATCGGCATGAACACCGCCGAGAGCACCAGCGCAATGGCGATCAGCGCGATCGAGATTTCCTTCATCGATTCGATGGTGGCCTCGCGCGGGGTCATGCCCGGATTTTCGGCCATCAACCGCTCGACATTTTCCACCACCACAATCGCGTCATCGACCAGCAGGCCGATGGCCAGCACCAGCCCGAACAGCGTCAGCGTGTTGATCGAATAGCCCGCCACCGCAAAGATCGCGAAAGTGCCCAGCATGACCACCGGCACCGCAATCGCCGGGATCAGCGTGGCCCGCCAGCTTTGCAGAAAGACGAACATCACGATCACGACGAGGATGATCGCCTCGAACAGCGTTTCGACCACGTCGGCCACCGACTTGGAAATAAACCGCGTCGAGTCATTGGCAAAGCCATAGGTATAGCCCGCCGGGAAGCTCTTGGAGAGCTCGGCATACTTGGCCTTGACCAGCTTGGCCGTGGCCAAAGCGTCCGCGCCCGGCGCCAGCGAGATGGCCAGCGCCGCGCCCGGATGGCCGTTGACGCGGCTGACCACGCCATAGGATTCAGCGCCCAGTTCAATCCGCGCCACATCCGAGAGGCGCACGGTCGCGCCGCTCGTGGCGCTCTTGACCACGATCTGGGCAAATTCTTCCGGGCTGGTCAGGCGCGACTGTGCCGTCACCGTGGCATCCAGCATCTGGCCCGCAGGCGAGGGCACGGCGCCGATTTCACCGGCGGCCACTTCGGCATTCTGGGCCGTGATCGCGGTGATAATGTCGGAGGGCATCAACTGATTGGCGGCCAGCTTGTTTGGATCCATCCACACGCGCATCGCATATTGCGCGCCAAAGATGTTGGTCTGGCCCACGCCTTCGATGCGCCCGATCGGTTCCTGCAACCGGCTCGCCAGAAAGTCGGAGACGTCGATGTTGGTCGTGCGGTCATACGTATCGACCACATAGGCCACGAGCAGGAAGTCGGGGTTCGACTTCGTTACGCGCACGCCTTGCTGCTGAACCACCGTGGGCAGGCGCGAGAGGGCCTGCTGCACCTTGTTCTGCACCTGCACCTGGGCGATGTCGGGGTTGGTGCCCTTTTCGAACGTGGCCGAAATCGACACCGATCCCGATGAACTCGACGTGGACGAGAAGTAGAGCAGCCCGTCAAGGCCGGTCAATTGCTGCTCGATCACCTGCGTGACGCTGGTTTCCAGAATCGCCGCCGACGCGCCCGGATAATTGGCGTTGATGTTCACCTGGGGCGGTGCAATATCGGGAAACTGCTGGACCGGCAGGGTCGAAACCCCGGCGATACCGGCCAGCATGATGATGATCGCGATCACCCATGCAAAGATCGGACGGTCAATAAAGATGCGCGACATGACGCTTTTTCCCGTCTCTGCTTACTTGGCCGAAGGCTTCTTGCCGGCGGGCTTGATGCCCTGCGGCGTGGTGTCGGGCACGGCCACCACGACCTGACCCGGACGGATCTTGCCAAGGCCCTGCGTGATCAGCTTGTCGCCCGGTTTCAGGCCGTCGGTCACCACCCATTGATCGCCGATGGTGCGGTCTGCACTCACCTTGCGGATTTCCGCCTTGTTGCCCGCGCCCAGCACCATCACCGTTGCGCCACCGCGTGGATCGCGGCTCAGCGCGCCCTGCGGCACCAGCACGACTTTGCTCTGCTTGCCCTGCGACACGCGAGTGCGCACGAACAGGCCGGGCAGCAGCGTGCCGTCGGGATTGGCGAATTTGGCGCGCAGCGCGACTGTGCCGGTGGCGGTGTCGACCGTGACTTCGGAAAATTCCAGCGTGCCGGGGATCGGATATTCGCTGCCGTCATCCAGAATCAGCGCGACCTTGCCGACCTCCTTGATGCCGCCATCGGCAAATTCCTTGCGCAGCTTCATCAGGCTGGCGCTGCTTTGCTGAATATCGACATAGATCGGGTCGAGCGCCGAGATCACCGAAAGCGGATCGGTCTGGTTCGCCGTAACCAGCGCGCCTTCGGTATAGAGCGAGCGGCCGATGCGGCCGGTGATCGGCGCGGGAACGGTGGTAAAGCGCAGATTGACCTTGGCCGCATTCAGGGCGGCGCGATATTGCGCGACAGCCGCGGCGCTGGTGCGCGCGGTGGCGGCGGCATCGGTATAATCCTGCTGCGCCACGGCCTGATCCTGCGCCAGAGGCTTGTAACGGTCGGCCTTGATCTTGGCGGCTTCGGCGCTCGCCTGCGCGCTGACCAGATTGGCGGCGGCCTGATCGGCGGCGGCGCGATAGACGCTGGGGTCGATCTGATACAGGGGCTGGCCCTGATGCACCAATTGGCCCTCGGTGAACAGGCGGCGCATCAGCACACCCGAAACCTGCGGCCGGACCTGCCCCTGACGATAGGGCGCGGTGCGGCCGGGCAGTTCGATTTCCAGCGGCACTTCGGTCAGCTTGACCTCGGAATAGCCGACCTGCGGGGTCTTTTTGTCGCGTTGCGGCCCGCCCGAACACGCAGACAGCGCCAGCGCGAGGCTGACGGCCAGCATGGCGGGCCCACCCGTGAGGGAGGCAAGGCGACGGCGAATAAGCATGAAAAGCCCCCGGTACTGATACAATCGTTCTACGCATGCGGCTTTCCGGTGGTGGGCCGCAAACGTCAAGGGTGCCAAAGGAGCAGAATGTCGGAAAAAGGGTAATTATTTGTCGCAAGGCATACGCTTTTTGGCTCACTTTTCGCCCATTCGGGAAAATTATGGCCAAAGTCCGTCATGACGGGAAACAAAACCCATTTCGAGCGTTATTGCCCCTCCGCGCGCTTCAACCCGGCTGTTTGGCCGTGGCCATCGGCTCTTTCGTCTGCGCTTCGGGCAGGACGGTGATGCGCACCGCATCGCGCGCGGCCAGATAGCGCCGCGCCGCGGCCTGCACCGCCTCCGGCGTCACGGCGCGCAGCCTTTGCGCGGCGTTCACCTGCCGCTCGATCTGATCCGGCTCGCTCTGCGCCAGCGCGACAATGCCCAGCCAGCCGCCATTGGTGTTGAGCGTGTTGTCGATGGTTTCGAGCAAGGGCTGGCGCGCGCGCAGCATCAGATCCTGTGACGGCGGCGCTTTGGCCAGCGCCTCGATCGCCTCGTCAATCGCCTGTTTGGCCACATCCACGCTGGCCACATCCACCGAGGCGGCCACGGCAAAGGTGCCGTAATCGCGCCAGACCCGGCTCAGATCACTGCTGGCGCTTGGCGAATAGGAACGGCCCAGTTTCTGGCGCAAAGTCTCGGTCAACTGGATGCGCACCACGCGCTGCAGCATGTTGAACACCTGCTTTTCATTGGGATCGCGATCATCGCGCGTGGGCCAGACCTCATAGATCAGAGCCTGATCCGCAGGCCCGGTATGGGTCAGTGTGCGCTCGCCCCGCTTGGCGGTAAAGGGGCGCTTGCGCTGAGCGTCATATTGGCGGAACTCGGCCTCGCGCACGGGCAGCGCGCCAAAGGTGCGCGCCACATCGGCAATCGCGGCCTCCTCGTCCAGATCGCCGACAAGGCCGATCTCGATCGCCCCATGCTGGAGCCGCTCGGTGATGTCGGCCTTCAGCTTGGCAAAGGTCAGGCCGCGATAGGCCGTGACCGGCTGGAGCGTGAAGCGCGGATCATTGTCCGACAGGATGCCGCCGATGCCGCTCTGCAACGCGCTGCCGGGGGTGGAGCGCAGGCGCAGGAACATCGTATTGGCATTCTGGTGAAAGATGTTTTCACCCTCCTGCCGATAGCCCGGATCGGTGATCAGCGCGGCCATCATCTGAAGCTGAAGCAGCAGATCCTTGGGCCGCGTGCCTGCCGATGCGTTGAAGCTGTCGCCCGTGGCGGTCAGGCCAAGGCTGACCATCCGGCCTGCCGTCAGCGACTGCATCTCGTCCAGCGTATGCTTGCCAAGGCCCCCGGTGCCCATCATCGCGGTCATTTCGACGGCCAGCGGATTGTCGCTGGTGGCCAGCATCTGGCCCCCGTCAATCGCCAGATGCACCAGCACCGATTGGCGCGAGAGCGTCGTGCGTTTCAGGTTCAGCCGGACGCCATTGGCAAAACGGATTTCGCGGATGCCGAAATGCGGTTCGCGCTTGTCTTCGACCACGCGGCCCGGCGCGCCAAAATCGGTATAGGCAAAGGGCGCGGGCGGCGGCTCCATGATCGTGGGCAGGGGGGTGGTGGAGGCTTCCTTCCACGCCGCACGAACGGCCTGCGCTCCACCTTCGGGCGCGCGCCGCCCGGTAAAGCGGATCAGCGGATTGTCGAGCGCGGCCATATCGGCCTTGACCGCGGCCAGCACGCGCTCGGGCGTCAGGGCGGGGGTCTGCGCCTTCAAAAAGGCCAGATTGGCGTTGGGATCCGAGGGGATCGACCCGCCGCGCAGCATCGCCAACGCCGCATTGGCCAGGGCAACGCTGCCCTGCGTTTCCTCGCGCGCGGCCGCGGTTTCGGCAAGGCTGGTCAGCACCGCCACCTGTTCGTCGATCTCGCTTTGGGTAAAGCCCTGCTCGATGGCGCGGCGCACCTCGGTGGTCGCGGCGGTCAGGGCGCGACGCCAGCGCCCGTCAATCGAATCGACATTGATCGCCGTATCGCGCCCGGCATGGAAAATGTCATTCGTGCCGAACTGCGCCGCGCGAAACGGCGGATCGAGCCGCCGCGACAGTCGTTGCAGCCGCCGGTTGATGATTGCATAGCCCACGGTGGTCGCCAGACCCTTGCGGCGATTGGCCCATGTGTCGGGCTCGTCGCGCCATGCGCTGCGCCGGGTGATGGTGATATGTTCGGACAGCGAGGGATCGAGATAGACCGAATCGCGTCCGCCATCGGCCCCGTCGATGGGTCCCGCCGAAGGCTGGGGCGCGGCGGGCGTATTCGGCGCGAATGGCGCCCAATCGGCAAACCGGGTGCGGATTTCGGCCTCGACGGCGGCCACATCGAAATCGCCCACCATCACCAGCACCGCCTTTGCCGGCACATAATTGCGCCGCCAAAATGCGCGCAGCGCCTCGGCCGTGGCCCCGTCCAGCGTTTCCTCGGTGCCGATCGGGCTGCGTTGCAGATAGCGCGATTTGGGATCGGCAAAGGCGTAGCGATCCTGCGCCTCGCGATATTGCCAACTGTTGCGGTCGCGCTTTTCCGACAGGATGACGCCGCGCTCATTGTTCACGCTCTCGGGCGAAATCGTCAGTTCGCTCGCCGTCTCGCGCATCAGCATCAGCGCCGTGTCGATCAGGTCCGGCGCATTGCGCGGCAAATCGAGGTGATAGGTTGTCGTTTCATAGGTGGTGAACGCGTTGGTATGCGCGCCAAAGGCCAGTCCCTTGCGTTCGAGCAGGCGCACCATTTCACCCTGCGCGACATGGGTGCTGCCCTGAAACGCCATATGCTCGACGAAATGGGCGAAACCGCGCTCCTTCTCGCCCTCGTCCAGCGAGCCGACGTCAAAGCGCATCCGCACCGCGATCTCGCCCTTGGGCGTTGCATTGTGGCGCAGGATATATCGCATCCCGTTGGGCAATTGGCCAAAGCGATAGGCCGGATCGGGGGCAATATCGCTCTTTTGGAACGGCCATGTGCCGATGGCGGCGGCAATCGCGTGATGGGCCGCGCCATGTTGCGGCAATGGCACCGGGCGCGCCGCCAAGGGCGAAGTCAGTCCGAACAGGGCGGCAAGTGCAAGCGAAATAGGGCGCGGCTTCATCGCGTCAGAGTAAGAGGGAAAGCGGCGGAGGGGAAGCGGGCAATTGTCGCCGTATTCGCTTGCCGATGGATGACCAAGGGCGTAATTTATCCCCTCTGGAGGTGTTTATGGCACAGCAGGACAAGGACTACTGGTTCCCGGCCAAGCGCTATGGCTACGGCTGGGGCATGCCGCGCCGTTGGCAGGGCTGGGTGGTGATGGCGGCCTATGTCGCGGTAGTGGCGCTGGGCGATGTGTTTTTCCCGGCGCGGACCCATGCGGTCGGTTTTTCGGCCATCGTGGTGGCCGCCACTCTGGCGCTTGTCGGCATTTGCCGCATCAAGGGCGAACCGGCAAAATGGCGCTGGGGATAGTGCAAGGATTGGCCGGATAACAAAAAGGGGCGCCCCGGTGAGGAGCGCCCCTTTTGTTTGGCCGCAATCCGCCCGGCTTACTTGCCGCGCAGCTTGCGATGGTGGTTGAGGTCGAGGACTTCGCTCGGCCCGTCATTGTCGAGCAGGCCAAGGCGGCGCGCGACTTCCTGATAGGCTTCTTCCTCGCCGCCCAGATCCTGACGGAAGCGGTCCTTGTCCAGCTTCTCGCCCGAAGTCATGTCCCACAGACGGCAACCGTCGGGGCTGATTTCGTCGGCCAGGATCACGCGGCTGTAATCGCCGTCCCAGATACGGCCAAATTCGAGCTTGAAGTCGATCAGGCGGATGTTGATCGCCGCAAACATGCCGCACATGAAATCGTTGATGCGGATGGCCATGCTGGAAATGTCCTGCATTTCCTCATTGCTGGCCCAGCCGAAGCAGGCGATGTGCTCTTCGGCGATCATCGGATCGCCCAGCGCATCGTCCTTGTAATAATATTCGATCAGCGTGTGGGGCAGCGGCTCGCCCTCGGGGATGCCCAGACGCTTGGAGATCGAACCGGCGGCAACATTGCGCACCACCACCTCGATCGGCACGATCTCGCACTGGCGCACCAGCTGTTCGCGCATGTTGAGGCGGCGGATGAAGTGGGTCGGGATGCCGATATGGTTCAGGCGGGTGAACACATATTCGCTGATGCGATTGTTGATCACGCCCTTGCCGTTGATCGTGCCCTTTTTGAGCGCGTTGAAAGCGGTGGCATCATCCTTGAAATACTGGATGATCGTGCCCGGCTCAGGACCCTCGTAAAGGATCTTGGCCTTGCCTTCATAGATCTGACGGCGACGCGACATGGGCTTTCCCCTAATTCCTGACTGGATCGGCAATACATGCCTTTGGCGCCCAGCGCCGCCAAAAGGCAAGCCCCGGAATGCGGACAATGCGGCAATAATGCCGCCGGACTCCGGGAAAGGGCGCGCCTTTAGCCGAAGCGAGGCCGCGCATCAACCTTTGTCCGCCATGCTTTGTCGCGATTGAACGATATGTCTGAGCTGCCTAGGTAAAAAATCGGATTGGAAACCGATGTAATCCGCGTTGCGCGGGGGGCAGGCGATTTTTAGCCTTGGCCCCATGAAACAGGATATGCACCCCTATTATCGCTGCATGGCCGGACTTTTGCTGGCGCTTTGGGCTGCGCCCCTTTGGGCGCAGACCTATGGCGGGGTGGACCCGGCGGGCTCCGGCCCCATCGTGGGCGCGCTGCGCTGGGTTCAAGGCACACTGATGGGCTCGGTGGCCACGGTGGCGGCGGTGGTGGCCGTGGCGGTGGTGGGCATGATGATGCTGACCGGGCGGATCAACTGGCGATACGGGGCCAGCGTGATCCTTGGTTGCTTCGTCCTGTTCGGCGCGGCCAGCATCGTGGCGGGCATCCAGTCGGCGGCGGGGGTGGGGCAATGAACGGGCGTTCCGCACCATCCTCGACGCCTCTGGCGCGCAACACGCTGTTTGTGGGCCTCACCCGGCCCCAGATGTTCGCGGGCGTCACATGGTCCTTTTTCGTCCTCAATCTGGTCATCTCGACCGAGGCTTTCCTGCTGCTGCGCTCGGGTTGGGTGGTGGCGCTGGCGCTGGGCGTGCATGGGTTGGGGGCGCTGGCCTGTCTGCATGAACCGCGCCGGTTTGATCTGTGGATGGTGCGCGCCATGCGCTGCCCGCGTGTGCGGCATTACCGGTTCTGGCAATGCAATTCCTATCGTCCGTAAAGGCCCCCGATTTCGCCAAAGAGGCGGCGGCGGGGGCACATCTGCCCTATTCGCATCTGGTCGATGATGCCACGCTGGCGATGCGCGATGGGGCGTTGATGCAGGTGATCCGCATCGACGGGCTGATGTTTGAAACCGCCGATGGCGATACGCTGAACTATCGCAAGGACATGCGCGAGGCGATGCTGCGCGCCATCGGCTCCTCGCGATTTGCGCTTTATCACCATATCCTGCGTCGCCGTGTCCAACCGGAGCTGGAGGGCACTTTCCCCGATGCTTTCAGTGCGAGGCTGGATGCCGCGTGGCGCGATAGGCTGGCGGCGCGACGACTTTATGCCAATGACCTGTTCATCACGGTGATCCGCCGTCCGGCGCGGGCGCGGCGCCTATGGGGCCGCACGCAAGGGGCCGAAATGGCGGGCGAATTGCGCGCGCTCGATGCCGCCGTTGAACAGTTGCTGGCCGCATTGGCTCCTTATGGCGCACGGCGGCTGGGCATCTATGACGCGGGCCATGGTGCGTGCAGCGAGTTGCTCGAGTTTCTGGGCGCTTTGTTTAACGGCGCGCTGGCCCCGATGCTGCTGCCCCATGGCGATGTCGGCCATCATCTGCCCCGCGCCCGGGTCTCCTTTGGTCAGGATACGCTGCAAATGGGGCACGGTTTTGGCGCGATGGTCTCGATCAAGGACTATCCGGGCCAGACCACGGCGGGCATGCTCGACGATCTGCTGCGCCTGCCCTTTGCGATGAGCATCAGCCAGAGTTTCGCCTTTGTTGATCGGGGCGAGAGCCTTGGCCGGATGAATCGCGCGCTGCGCCGGATGCGCGCTGCCGATGATGAGGCGATCAGCCTGCGCGAAGAACTTGCGCAGGCCAAGGATGAAGTGGCGGCAGGGCGCGCCGGTTTTGGCGAACATCATTTGAGCATTCAGATCATGGGCGAGGATCAGCGCGAGGTCGATGCGGGCGTGGCCGAGGTGCTGGCGGCGCTGGGCGATCTGGGCATCGTGGCGGTGCGCGAGGATGTGGGGATGGAGCCGGCCTTCTGGGCGCAGTTTCCAGGAAATTTTGCCTATATCACACGCCGCGCGCTGATCGGTTCGGCCAATTTCGCCGCTTTTGCCAGCGGCCATAACTTTCCGCTGGGCCGCGCGCGGGGCAATCCGTGGGGCGATGCGGTGGCCATGTTTGAAACCACGGCGGCGGGGCCTTATCACTTCAATTTCCACGCCGATGGCGATCTGGGCAATTTCACCGTCATCGGCCCCAG